>NZ_BCAV01000028.1:0-17526 GCF_001320125.1 Pseudomonas sp. NBRC 111119 | reverse complement strand
GTAGCGCTCTAAAAGCTAGTCCCGACTGCGTGGTGGGCACAGAATCCGGGCTTCTATACAGGCGCAGGCATATCAGATGCGGGGTTCCTAGACCCCCTTCCGCATCAGCTATGTTAGTGTGCCCCCACGTTCCACTTCCCAGGATGCCTGTACATGCTACCCACGCTCACTGATAAAGAGCTCGACCGCCTCGAAGACTTGCTCATCACCTACGGTAACGATTACTCCGTACTCAACCTTGCGGAGCTCAATGGCTTCTTCACCGCATTGGCCAGCTCACCGTCTACTGTGCAGCCCGGGGAGTGGTTGCCTGCCGTAGCCGGTGGCAGCGTGCCGAAGTTCAAGAAGCCGGCCCATGAGGAGGCCTACACGGCCCTGATGCTGCGCTATGCTAGCCAGGTGGCGGAGCAGTTGGAGGAAGACGTCGACCAATTCGTACCGCTGTTCGAAGAAACTGAAGGCGAGCAGGGCCCTGTCACGGTGATGGAAGAGTGGTGTTTCGGTTATATGCGCGGCACACAGGTTGCCGCTTGGCCTGCACTGCCCGCCGCGCAAGAGCCACTGCTGAGGGCTATTTCGCTGCACGGGCTGGAAGATAACGTAGAACTGCTCGATCAGATGTCCGAGCAGGATATCCAGGCATGCGTGCCTCAGGTGATCGATGCCGTGCGCAAACTCTATGCGTTTCAGCATTCGGCAACGTGAGCTGAAACCTTAGCCCGACGGTTGCAGGTAGGCGCTGGTGCCCTCAACTGCAGGCAGGGCGGGCGGGATGCTCAGCGGCGTGGGTAGCTTGAGCGGCGCATCCGCAGTAGGCGGCAACCCTGCCAGCCGGTGCATACTGGGCTTCAACGCGGGATACAGGTCGCAATAGACCGAGAACAGCTGATCATATAACGCCTGGGTGCGGGGGTTGGGCGTGGCACGCCGTTCAAGGGTGCGCCACCCACGCACGCTGGCCAGGTCGTCAATGTCGCCCGTGGCCAGCGCTGCCAGCATGGCCGCGCCCAGCGGTGCTTCTACGGCTTGCTCGATGGTAAGCACCGGATACCCGGTTATATCGGCAATGATCTGCATCCAGAGGTCGGAGGCTGCGGCGCCCCCTACCACGATCAACTCGGGGTCCAGGCGCTCGGCGCCCTGGCGACCGCGCTCGATATTATGGCGCAGGGCATAGCCCAGCCCTTCCAGTACTGCACGGTAGAGGTGCGCTCTGGTGTGGTACAACGACAGGCCTACATAAGCGCCGCTGGCCTGGGCGTCCCAGATGGGGCTGCGTTCACCCATCATATAGGGCAGGAACACCAAGCCGTCTGCCCCTGGCGGGGTTTTGCCTGCTTCGTCCTCCATCAACTGGTGCACGTCCACGCCAGCTCCCGTGGCGGCCGCGTGTTTTTCCCGTGTGCAGAACTGCTCCCGAAACCAACTGATCGAGGCCCCCGCCGTGATGGCGCCGCCGAAGATATAAAGGTAATCGGCCGGCTTGTGCACGTAGGGCATGCTGATAAGCCCTAGGTGTGCATCTGTGCGGCGATTGACGAAACCCCAGCACATGCTGGTCCCGAGCATCGCTACATGATTGCCCGGGGTCAGCACGCCGGCCGCGAGCGTTGCCATCGCCGCGTCCACGCCACCAGCCACCACCGGGATGCCGGCGCTAAGCCCCATCAGCCGGGCAGGTGAAGGCAGCAGTTCACCAATGACTTCACCTGAGTCGACCAGGCGCTGCGGCATGAGCTGGGGGTCGATCCCCAAGCGCTCGAGTAGGGGAACTGACCAGGTGCGTTGCTTGATGTCGTACACGCCACCGATATTGCCTGCCGAACTGTGGTCTACGGCCACACACCCGCTCAAGTGATACTGCACATAGCTATTGGGTGGTAGCAGATAATGCGTCCTGGCCCACACGTCTGGCCTGTTGCGCTTGATCCACAGCATCTTCGTGTAGCCGTAGTAGCTGTCCACACCATTGCCGGTCGTGTCGTGAAGGTAGGCCAGGTCAATATTCTGCCGAACCCAGTCAGCTTCTGTCGTGGCTCGGCGGTCCATCCAGATGAGGCACGGGTGCAGTGGCATCATCGCTGTGTCCACCGGTATGCCCGACCCGCCATACAGGCTGCTGACACAGATGGCTTTGATATCGTTCGGCTGGATGCTGCTGCTGGCGACGGCATTGGCGACCGCCTGGTAAACCGCCTTCAGCCACACATCAGGCCATTGCTGCGCCCAGAGTGGTTCTGGCTGCTCGACCTGGTAGCCCACGGAGGCCTGAGCAACGATCGCCCCTTGAGTTGAAATCAGCAGTGCCTTGGTACTCTGCGTACCGATGTCTACCCCAACTACATAGTTCATGAGCACATCCTTTGGTTGTTTTTATTGGCTCATGTTGACGTCTACATTTTGGGCCTGGTATGAAGACCCCGGATTAGAGCTGGGTCAAATGGGCAGGTAATGTAAACGTCAACATTGAAATAAAGCTAGCACGGCATTTTTCACCTGACAATGTTGCGTGTACCCTCGACGCACCGCCTCCTGATGCTGATACGACATGGCCAAACCTGGTAAAGCTACGATCACCGATATCGCCAAACGCGTGAACATGACGACCGTCACCGTATCGCGAGCGCTCAACCAGCCGGAGAAAGTCAAAAAGTCGACCCTGGCGCACATTCTTGAAGTGGCCCGCGAGCTCAATTACGTGCCCAATGCATTTGCCCGCAGCCTGAAAAACCAGGAAAGCCGGTTGATCGGCCTGGTGACCGCCAGCCTGGACAATCCCTTTTATGGCGAAATCATCAAAGCCATTACCCGCGAAGCCAAACGTCGGGACTACACCTTGATGCTTTTCGACACAGATGGCTCCCCGGCGCTTGAGGAGAAGGCAGTCGACACGCTGCTCAGCTACCAGGTGGCAGGCATTATTCTGTCAGTGGTTTCAGACGCTGATGATTATTGCCCAGCCTACCTCCCCAAGTTGGAGCAGGCCGCCATACCGGTAGTGCAGATCGACAGGAAGCTGCACGATGCCACGTTCGCCGGCGTATACCTGGATAATGAAGAAAGCGGTTTGCGGGGGATGCGGGCGGTGCTTGCCCAAGGTCATCGCCACGTGCTCGTGGTAGGTGGCCCCGCGCGGTCGGCCATTACCCAGGCCCGCCTTGCCGGGATCCGCAGGGCGGTAGAGGCATGTCCAGATCCGGTTACCCTCGATGTGCTTGAGGGTGACTACACACAGGCGCCTGCATGCGACCGGACCGCTGCCTACCTGCAAGGCGGAGCGCGGCCTCAGGTCATCTTCGGTCTGAACAACCTGATGACCCTGGGCGCTTTGGAAGCGCTGCGCAGGCAAGGGCTGTCGAGGGCGGACATCCAGCTGTTCAGCATCGATCAAGTTCCGTACGCCGAACTATATGGCGAGCCCATTGCGTGTGTCAGCCACAGTAGCTACGAAGCCGGCGCGGGCGCCATTGGCATGTTGTTCAAAGCCATAGACGAGCCCGATCGCACCCAGGCAGATCTCACAATCCAAGGCACGTTGCATAGCTGAGGCGGCAGCCCGAGTAATCATCAACGTATTCGCTTACAAATGTAGACGTTGACATTATGACCGCCACGCCCCTAGATTCAGCCCCGTAACAAGGCTGAAAGACCAAAAATGTAGACGTGAACATTTCTGCCCAAACAATTACAACATGCCTCACGAAGGCAAGCAGGAGCTGAATATGTCCTATCAACTGGAAGGGAAGGTTGCAGCAATCACGGGTGCCGCCTCTGGCATCGGCTTGGCCACCGCAGAAGCAATGACACTGGCGGGGGCCCACGTGGTCTTGATAGACCGGGATGAAACCGCCCTTGGGCTCGCATGTGAGCGGCTTGGGCCGCAGGCGACACCGTTGGTGATCGACCTACTGGACAACGACAGCTGTGGCAATCTGCTCAAAGGGATTGTGGATCAGGCAGGCGGGTTGGATATTTTCTATGCCAACGCAGGCAGCTACCTGGGTGGCAACTTCACCGAGGCCGACCCCCTTGCCATCGACCGCATGCTCAACCTCAACGTCAACGCGGTCATGAAGAACATCAACGCTGTGCTGCCACACATGGTCGCCAAAGGCACCGGCGACATCATCGTCACAGGCTCGGTCGCCGGGCATTTCCCTGTCCCTTGGGAGGCTGTGTACTCGGCGTCGAAGTGGGCCGTGAACTGCTTCGTACAAACCTTGCGCCGCCAGGTCAAAGACCAAGGTATCAGGGTAGCGGCCGTGTCCCCCGGCCCCGTCAACAGCGCCTTGCTCGCTGACTGGCCGGCAGAAAACCTGCAGAAAGCCCTGGCCCTTGGCAGCCTCATAGAACCCTGTGTGGTGGCCGATGCCGTCATGTACATGCTCACGCGCCCTCGCAACGTGACCATCCGCGACATGGTGGTGCTGCCATCGGCGTTTGATATGTAGCAGATTGGGGCTAGATACTAAACCCTACCTCTCCCCTGATTGATCAAGGCGCCCATGGCGCCTTTTAGTATTACCCGCTTTCTGGGGCCTCTGAAGCGTAATGGCCATGATCACCAGACAAACCGCTATTGCGTGTTGAAGTGAATAGGTGCATCGTAATGACAAATGTCTTTACTAAAGGGCTGACTCTTGGCTTCCATCAACATCCGCATTGACGACGAACTTAAAGCCCGTGCCTATAAAGAGCTTGAGCGTCTTGGTGTCACCCCATCAGAACTCATGCGCCAGGCCCTGCAGTACGTTGCAGAACGAGGCTCATTGCCCTTCCGGCCCGTCCTGATGACCGAGGATGATGAGGATCTCATTGCAACCGTTAGGGAGCGGATTGCTTCCGCGCAGCGCGTGAGGGTTCGCCTGGATGACCTATAGTCTTGACTTCGACTCCCGCGCATTGAAGGAGTGGAGAAAGCTGGGTGATACAGTACGTCAGCAATTCAAAAAGAAATTGATCGAGGTTCTGTCCAACCCTCGAATCGAGGCAAATCGCCTTCACTCTCTGCCAGATTGTTACAAGATAAAGCTCCGCAGCAGCGGATATAGAATGGTCTATCAGGTCATAGACCAAGAGATCGTGGTTTTTGTTGTGGCCGTCGATCAACGTGAACGAGATCAGGCATATAAAAAAGCCGCCGAGCGGCTTGTCTAGGCTCAGAGCCAATCCCCCGACTCAATTATTCCACAGCACGAAATTATGGATTACCCCGCACACTGATTCCTCTGCGTTGTGATCCGGTGCAGCATGTGCTCCACCAGCCCACCCCGGTGCTGACCTGGAGTTCAAGCCATGCCTCGCCCCATCAAGCTTTACAACTTCCCCAAGTCTGGCCACGCCCACCGTATTGAACTCATGCTCTCTCTCCTTGGGCTGCCAACCGAACAGGTGCTTGTCGACTTGGCAAAGGGGGCACACAAGCAGCCGGACTTCCTGGCGCTCAACCCGTTCGGGCAGGTGCCGGTCATTGAGGATAATGGCACTGTGATCGCTGACTCCAACGCCATCCTGGTCTACCTGGCCAAGCAATACGGCGAAGGGGCCTGGTTGCCGGAGGCCCCTGCGGCGGCTGCACGTGTGCAGCGCTGGCTATCGGTGGCGGCAGGGCCGTTGGCGTTTGGCCCTGCTGCGGCCCGGCTGGTTACCGTATTCGGGGCCTCGTTCAACACCGACGAAGTGATCGCCCGCGCCCACACCCTGCTCAAGGTAATGGACGCCGAGTTGGGCAAAGCACCCTTCCTCACGGGTGATACGCCCACCATCGCTGACGTCGCCAACTACTCCTACATTGCCCATGCCCCTGAGGGCAACGTATCGCTGGAGCCTTACATCAACGTGCGTAACTGGCTGGCGCGCATCGAAGGGTTGCCTGGTTTCGTGCCCATGCCGCGCACCGTCATCGGGTTGCAGACCAGCGCCTGACACTCCGCCCTCACGAGGAGCGCCGTTATGGAACAGCCTCAGCACCACCGCGCCTCACCTTGGCATGCGGGCGAGAAAAGCCTGCAGGAAATGGCCGGGGTAGCGGCGCGCATGGAGGCGGTCGGGCAAAAGGTCATTCGTGACCAGATGCCCGAGCAGCACCGCAGCTTTTTCCAGCAACTGCCGTTCCTGGTGGCGGCCAGTGTGGATGCCCAGGGTCGCCCTTGGGCAACCCTGCTTGAAGGGCCGGAAGGGTTTATCCGTTCTCCGAGCCCCCAACAACTGACCATCGACACCGGGTTATCAGCGGATGACCCCGCCACCCCCGGGTTGCGGTCTGGGCAGGCCATTGGATTGCTGGGTATCGAACTGCACACGCGTCGACGCAACCGTCTCAATGGGCAGATCCGCCACTCGGCGTCAGGCCAGTTGCAGGTCACAGTGGAGCAATCCTTTGGTAACTGCCCGCGCTACATTCAGCCGCGTGACTACAAGCGCGTCGATGCGCCCGCCCAGCGACGTGAGGAATCAACCACCCTGAACGCGGCCACCCGAACATTGATCCAGGCCGCCGATACCTTCTTCGTTGCCAGCTACGTGGAGCATGACGACGGCAAGCGCTTGGTCGATGTGTCTCACCGTGGCGGCAGGCCGGGGTTCATCAAGGTAGCAGGGAATGTTCTGACCATCCCGGACTATGCTGGCAACCTGCACTTCAACACGCTGGGCAACCTGCTGCTGAACCCGCTGGCCGGTTTGCTGTTCATTGATTTCACCAGCGGCAGCGTGCTGCAGCTAAGCGGGCACGCCGAGGTACTGCTGGAAAGCCCCGCGGTTCACCTGTTTGAAGGCGCACAGCGGTTATGGGCGTTGCGTGTGGAGCAGGTAGTGTGGCGCCCAGCTGCTGTTTCCCTGCGCTGGGCCCTCAAGGAGTAAGCCCGCGGTGTACCCTGCTACCGTTACCTCGAGCCTTTGGAGCCTGAATGGACCAGATCCACCTGATGAAGGTGTTTGTCGCAGTCGGTGAGCTGGAAAGCTTTGCCGCCGCCGCCCGCCGCCTGGATATCTCCGCGGCTGCCGTCACCCGTGCGGTCAGCGCCCTGGAACAACAGCTCGGGGTCAAACTGCTGCTGCGTACCACGCGCAGCGTACGCCTGACCGAAGCCGGCAGCCGCTACCTGGAGGACGTACGGCATATCCTGGCCAGCCTCCATGAGGCCAACGAAGCCGCTGCCGGCATCAACGCCAACCCTAAAGGGGAACTGGCGGTGACGGCGCCCAGCCTGTTCGGCAAGAAATTCGTCATGCCCTGTATCGTGCGCTACCTGCAGCACTACCCGCAGGTGGATGTGTCTGCCTACTTTCTCGACCGGGTGGTGAACATGGTGGAGGAGGGCATGGATGTGGCCGTGCGCATCGGCCCGTTACCCGACTCCGGGCTCAGGGCGTTGCGTGTGGGCCAGGTGCGGCGCATGTTGTGCGCCTCGCCCGGGTATCTGTCGCGCCACGGGATGCCACGGCATCCCTCGGATTTGTCCGACCACGCAGTGATCGGCACCACCAACCTTTCCCCAAGGGCCGGCTGGCGTTTCGGGGTTACCGATGAGCCCACCCTGGTGCGCATGAAGCCGCGGCTGATGGTCACCAGCAATGATGGGGCTATTGCAGCGGCCGTCGGTGGGTTGGGGATTGCACGGCTGTTGTCGTATCAGGTCGCAGACGAGTTGGCCAGCGGCCAGTTGCAGGTGATTCTGGCCGAATACGAGGAAGCTCCCTGGCCTATTCATGTACTGCACCGGGAGAGCAAGTATGGTTCGGCCAAGGTCAGGGCCTTCATTGACATGCTGGCGCACGAGTTGCGTATGCAGCGGTTGGACTGAAAACGTTGAGTGGCAAATTGCGCTCGTAAAAAAGGCTGCCAATTGGCAGCCTTCCTGATGTTCAGCCTGGGCAATCAATCCCAGCTCAACGCCCCACCGGTCTGATACTCGATCACGCGCGTCTCGAAGAAGTTCTTCTCTTTCTTCAAGTCCATGATCTCGCTCATCCATGGGAACGGGTTGGTCGTGCCTGGGTATTCTTCTTTCAGGCCAATCTGGGTCAGGCGACGGTTGGCGATGAACTTGAGGTAGTCTTCCATCATTGCCGCGTTCATGCCCAGTACTCCGCGAGGCATGGTGTCGCGGGCGTATTCGATCTCCAGCTGGGTCCCTTGCAGGATCATCTGGGTCGCTTCTTCCTTCATCGCCGCGTCCCACAGGTGCGGGTTTTCGATCTTGATCTGGTTGATCACATCAATGCCGAAGTTCAGGTGCATCGATTCGTCACGCAGGATGTACTGGAACTGCTCGGCTACACCGGTCATCTTGTTGCGGCGGCCCATGGACAGGATCTGGGTGAAGCCGCAGTAGAAGAAGATGCCTTCCAGCACGCAGTAGTAGGCGATCAGGTTGCGCAGCAGCTCCTTGTCGGTTTCTACGGTGCCAGTGTTGAATTCCGGGTCGGAGATGGCGCGGGTGTACTTCAGGCCCCAGGCGGCTTTTTTAGCGACCGACGGGATCTCGTGGTACATGTTGAAGATCTCGCCCTCATCCATGCCCAGCGATTCGATGCAGTACTGGTAGGCGTGGGTGTGGATCGCCTCTTCGAATGCCTGGCGCAGGATGTACTGGCGGCATTCCGGGTTGGTGATCAGGCGGTACACGGCCAGGGCCAGGTTGTTGGCGACCAGCGAGTCGGCGGTGGAGAAGAAGCCGAGGTTGCGCATGACGATGCGGCGCTCGTCTTCGGTCAGGCCGTCCATGCTCTTCCACAGTGCGATGTCGGCGGTCATGTTGACCTCTTGCGGCATCCAGTGGTTGGCGCAGCCATCCAGGTACTTCTGCCAGGCCCAGTCGTACTTGAACGGTACCAACTGGTTGAGGTCGGCGCGGCAGTTGATCATGCGCTTTTCGTCAACAGCCACGCGGGCCGACGAGCCTTCCAGCTCAGCCAGGCCTTCGGCGATGTCGAGGGCGTCGAGGGCGGCCTTGGCGCGCTTCACGGCTTCGGAATCAGCAGCGGTGGCGGCACGGGCTTCCAGGGCGGCGGCACCGCCGGCGCTGTCCAGCTTGTCGAGGGTGGCGGCGGCAGTGGCCTGCGCAGGGGTGTTGCCTTTGGCGGCTACTTCGCCGTCTTCTTTGTCGAATTCGTCCCAGCTCAGCATGGTGAGGTTCTCCTGCTTGAGGGCCATCTATGGAGTATGGCCGGTGGATCGTGGTTGCGTTGCTTTGGCCCCCAAAGGGGGTACTGCAGTGCACGCAAATCTGATTGCCCTTGGTCGGGCTGGCCCAGGCATTGGCGCCCAGGCCTATTGTGTATGGCTGTTGGGCAGGCGGCGGCAAGGCCGGCCTCCCACAGGGTGCCGTGTGGCTACACGGAAAAGAGGCTTCCCAGGGGAAGCCTCAGCCAAGCCTTACTGGCAGGCTTCGCAGTCCGGCTCGTCGATCGCGCAGGCCTTTGGCACAGGTGCCGGGCCGGCGGCCTGGGCAGGGGCGCTGTCGCCACCGCTGGACACGGCGTTGAGCTTGCCGGTGTTGATGGTCGACTTCTCGGTGCTGGTCGCGGCCAGGGCACGGAGGTAGTAGGTGGTTTTCAGGCCACGGTACCAGGCCATGCGGTAGGTCACGTCCAGCTTCTTGCCCGAAGCGCCGGCGATGTACAGGTTCAGCGACTGGGCCTGGTCGATCCACTTCTGGCGACGGGAGGCGGCATCGACGATCCACTTGGTCTCGACTTCGAAGGCGGTGGCGTACAGGTCTTTCAGCTCTTGCGGGATACGCTCGATCTGCTGCACCGAACCGTCGTAGTACTTCAGGTCGTTGATCATGACCGCATCCCACAGGCCGCGGGCTTTCAGGTCGCGCACCAGGTACGGGTTGATCACGGTGAACTCGCCCGACAGGTTCGACTTCACGTACAGGTTCTGGTAGGTCGGCTCGATGGACTGCGATACGCCAGTGATGTTGGCGATGGTCGCGGTCGGCGCGATGGCCATGATGTTCGAGTTACGAATACCTTTTTGCACGCGCTCGCGCACCGGCGCCCAATCCAGGGTTTCTTCCAGGTTGACGTCGATGTACTTCTGGCCACGGGCTTCGATCAGGATCTGTTGCGAATCCAGCGGCAGAATGCCCTTGGACCACAGCGAACCCTGGAACGTCTCGTAGGCGCCGCGCTCGTCGGCCAGGTCACAGGAGGCCTGGATGGCGAAGTAGCTGACCGCTTCCATCGACTTGTCGGCAAACTCGACGGCAGCATCGGAGCCGTACGGAATGTGCTGCAGGTACAGCGCATCCTGGAAGCCCATGATGCCCAGGCCGACCGGGCGGTGCTTGAAGTTGGAGTTGCGCGCTTGTGGCACCGAGTAGTAGTTGATGTCGATGACGTTGTCGAGCATGCGCACAGCCGTGTTCACGGTGCGTTGCAGCTTGGCGGTGTCCAGCTTGCCGTCAGTGATGTGGTTCGGCAGGTTGATCGAGCCCAGGTTGCAGACGGCGATCTCATCCTTGTTGGTGTTCAAGGTGATCTCGGTGCACAGGTTGGAGCTGTGTACCACGCCCACGTGCTGCTGCGGCGAGCGCAGGTTGCAAGGGTCTTTGAAAGTCAGCCACGGGTGGCCGGTTTCGAACAGCATCGACAGCATCTTGCGCCACAGGTCTTTGGCCTGGATGGTCTTGAACACCTTGATCTTGTTGTACTCGGTCAGGGCTTCGTAGTACTCGTAACGCTCTTCGAAGGCCTTGCCGGTCAGGTCGTGCAGGTCTGGCACTTCCGAAGGCGAGAACAGGGTCCACTTGCCGTCATCGAAGACGCGCTTCATGAACAGGTCCGGGATCCAGTTGGCGGTGTTCATGTCGTGGGTACGACGGCGGTCATCACCGGTGTTCTTGCGCAGCTCGATGAATTCTTCGATGTCCAGGTGCCAGGTTTCCAGGTAGGCACATACCGCGCCCTTGCGCTTGCCGCCCTGGTTCACTGCAACGGCGGTGTCGTTGACCACTTTCAGGAAGGGTACGACGCCCTGGGACTTGCCGTTGGTGCCCTTGATGTAGGAGCCCAGTGCACGCACCGGGGTCCAGTCGTTGCCCAGGCCACCGGCGAATTTGGACAGCATGGCGTTGTCGTGGATCGCGTGGTAGATGCCCGACAGGTCATCCGGCACGGTGGTCAGGTAGCAGCTGGACAGCTGCGGGCGCAGGGTGCCGGCGTTGAACAGGGTAGGCGTCGAGGCCATGTAATCGAAGGACGACAACAGGTTGTAGAACTCGATCGCGCGGGCTTCCTTGTCCTTCTCTTCCAGCGCCAGGCCCATGGCCACACGCATGAAGAACACCTGAGGCAGTTCGAAGCGTACGCCATCCTTGTGGATGAAGTAGCGGTCGTACAGGGTCTGCAGGCCCAGGTAGGTAAATTGCTGGTCACGCTCGTGGTCGATGGCCTTGCCCAGGCGCTCCAGGTCGTAACCTTTGAGGGCAGGGTCCAGCAGCTCGAACTCCACACCCTTGGCAACATAGGCCGGCAGGGCCTTGGCGTACAGGTCGGCCATTTCGTGGTGGGTGGCGCTGTCGGCCACGTTCAGGAAGCCCAGGCCTTCGGCGCGTAGGGTGTCCATCAGCAGGCGGGCGGTAACGAACGAATAGTTCGGCTCACGCTCGACCAGGGTACGGGCGGTCATCACCAGGGCGGTGTTGACGTCCTTGAGGGCCACGCCGTCGTACAGGTTTTTCAGGGTTTCGCGCTGGATCAGGTCGCCATCGACCTCGGCCAGGCCTTCGCAGGCTTCGCTGATGATGGTGTTCAGGCGCGCCATGTCCAGCGGGGCCTTGCTGTCGTCAGCCAGGGTGATGCGAATGGTCGGGTGCGCCTCGATCACGCTTTCGACGTTGGCGCGGGTGGCGCGCTCCTTGGCGCGCTGGTCGCGGTAGATCACGTAGTCGCGGGCGACTTTCTGCTCGCCTGCGCGCATCAGGGCCAGTTCGACCTGGTCCTGGATTTCCTCGATGTGAATGGTGCCACCCGATGGCATGCGGCGCTTGAACGTGGCGGTGACCTGCTCGGTCAGGCGCGCGACGGTGTCGTGAATGCGCGACGAGGCGGCGGCGGTGCCGCCTTCAACTGCGAGGAACGCCTTGGTGATGGCCACGGTGATCTTGTCGTCGGTGTAGGCGACGACGGTACCGTTACGCTTGATCACGCGCAGTTGGCCAGGTGCAGTGGCGGCCAGATCCTGGTTGGAATCGGCAACCTGCGGGGCCTTGGCCTGCGGGTTCTCGCGAGTCGTGTCGGTTTGCATGGGTGGGTGTCTCCACAGTTTCTATATTGATCAGGCGCCTTCTGGGCGCCCACCGTTCCGTCCACTTGCTCGATTGCCCTGGGGGATGCGCAAAACGAACGCATCCGCCCGCGCGGGCGTACCGACTTCGGGACAGACTCAGGAATTAGGGCAATGGCTCGCCGCTCCCTGGCCGAAGTCAAAGGTTCTGGGCTAGGCCCAAAAACTGTTGCTCACAGGTGGCAGGCCTGGCCTGTTGCACCCGTGCCCGAACAAGGCCCTGGAAGGGCTTGCCTCGGTCGCCTCCGCAGGAGCGGTTTGGCTGCTGAAATCACGTGAAGTTCAGCCGAAAAATCGCTTGATTTTGCGGGTTGACTTTTAGGTGTGATTTTGCACGAACCCCTATATCTAGTGGTTCGCTGCGTTCGGGATACAAGATAATGCGGTATTGGGGTGTTTGCAAGGCGAGCTGCTGTGGATAAGTTGTGTGTACTTTGTGAGTGAATCGTGAGTATTCGCTGTAGGCCTTGTGGCCACTGGTTTGGAGTCCTTTTCAGCCCTGAACTGCCATTGGGCAGATTTGCGCCGGCGTGATCTTTGTCACAAAAGCTGTGTTATCCAACGTGCCGGCCATGGCTTGGCGGCGTACCCCGCCAACCGTACTATGACCCGGCGAACACCCTTCACAAGGCGCCTGCCATGGACAACCGCTGCGCACGTATCCTCATCGTCGAAGACGACCCGCGGCTGGCCGAGCTGACCGCCGAGTACCTGCAAGCAAACGGCTATGCGGTCACCGTCGAGGGGGATGGCGGCCGGGCCGCACGGCTCATCATCGACAGCCAGCCCGACCTGGTCGTGCTCGACCTGATGCTGCCCGGTGAAGACGGCATGAGTATCTGCCGGCGCGTGCGCAGCCAATACCCTGGCCCCATTCTGATGCTGACGGCACGTAGCGATGAGCTCGATCAGGTGCAGGGCCTGGACCTTGGGGCCGACGACTATGTGTGCAAGCCGGTGCGGCCGCGTTTGCTGCTGGCGCGCATACAGGCGCTGCTGCGCCGCACCGAGCGGCCCCAGGGCCATGCCTTGGCCTTCGGTGCGCTGCACATCGATAACCGCCTGCGCGAAGCCCGGCTGGGCGAGCAGTTGATCGAGCTGACCGGTGCCGAATTCGACCTGCTCTGGCTGTTGGCCAGCAACGCCGGCAAGGTGCTGACACGCGAGCAGATCTTCACCGCGCTGCGCGGCGTGGCCTATGACGGCCAGGACCGTTCCATCGATATACGCATTTCCAGAATCCGCCCGCGAATAGGCGATGACCCCCTCCAGCCGCGGCTGATAAAGACGCTGCGCAACAAGGGCTACCTGTTCGTCGGCGAGGCGCCATGAGCAACTCGATTTTTCTGCGTATCTATGGCGGCATGCTGGCTGTGCTTGTGCTGGTGGCGCTGCTTGGGGGGCTCAGCCTGCATCTGGTCAACGAGGTACGTGCCGCCCAGCACCGTGAGGGCCTGGCCCAGGGTACCTTCAGCCTGATGGCCGACAACCTCGCCCAGCAGAACGACACCGAACGCAAGCGCTCGCTGCTGATGTGGGAGCGCCTGATGGGGGTGCCGCTGGCCGTGCAACCGATGGCGGCCGTAAGCCTGGACGGCGCACAGCGTGCGCGCTTGTATCGCGGCCTGGTGGTGGTGGAGAAAACCGGCCCGCATGCGGCCAGGGTATTGCGCAGGGTGGGCCAGCAGGACCTGTTGCTGGTAGCGCAGGTGAAGCAGGTCAGCGAGCAGTTGGCACGCGCCACCCTGTATCTGCTGGCAGACGAACTGGTGCGCTACCCGGTGACGGAACAGCAGCAGCGCCTCGAACAGCTCAAGCAGGACAAGGGGTTCGGCTTTGGCGTTGCGTTGCAGCGCATTGAGCGGGCGAGCCTGGACGATGACCAGCGACGCCGCGTGGAGGAGGGCGACACGGTCATGGCGCTGGGCCGGGACGGTGACTCGATTCGGGTATTCGCCGGGTTGGCGGGCTCGCCCTGGGTGCTGGAAATTGGCCCGCTCTACCAGCTCAACCCGTACCCGCCGCAACTGCTGGTGCTGATCGCACTGCTGGGCCTGAGCCTGATCGGGCTTGTCGTGTACTTGCTGGTGCGCCAGCTTGAACGCCGTGTTTCCGGGCTGGAAAGCGCCGCAGCGCGCATCGCGCACGGCAGCCTGGATACGCGCGTGCCCGCAGGGGACGCCGACTCGGTAGGGCGTCTGGCCCAGGCGTTCAACGGTATGGCCGAACACCTGCAGCGTTCGTTGACCATGCAGCGTGAACTGGTGCGGGCGGTGTCCCATGAACTGCGCACCCCCGTGGCACGCCTGCGTTTTGGCCTGGAAATGGTCGAAGCCGCCGCTACCGAGCAGGCCCGTGCCAAACACCTGGCCGGCATGGATGGCGATATTCAGGACCTCGACGAACTGGTCGATGAAATGCTGACGTACGCCCGGCTGGAGCAGGGCGCACCTGCCCTGCGGTTTCAGCCAGTGGACCTGGATGCGCTGCTCACCCGGGTAATCGACGAGCTGGCGCCGCTACGCCCCGGTGTCAGGGTGCTGCGGGGTGATTGTGACAGCACCGCCGCTGATGGCGCCTGGGTCGAGGCCGAGCCGCGTTACCTGCATAGGGCCGTGCAGAACCTGGTCAGCAATGCCTTGCGCCATGCCGAAAGCGAAGTGTGTTTGAGCTACCAGCTGGGGCCCAAGCTATGCCGCATCGATGTGGAAGATGACGGCCCTGGCGTGCCTGAAAGCTACTGGGAGCGCATTTTCACACCCTTTACCCGGGTCGATGACAGCCGCACCCGCGCTTCCGGGGGGCACGGCCTGGGCCTGTCGATCGTGCGGCGCGTCATTCACTGGCATACGGGCCGCGCTACGGTAAGCCGTAGCGCCAGGCTTGGTGGGGCCTGTTTCAGCCTGGCCTGGCCGCCACGGCAAGCACTGCAGTAGTGCTCAGGCGCTGACCAGGCTCAGTACGTGGCCCGCCTGCAGGCAGAACTGGCCCTGCAGCACGGCACCGTGCCGCCACTGGGGTGAAAGGTCGGCAAGCAGGCGCAGGCGGGCCAAACCGTCAGCGGACCAGTCCAGCAGCTCGGCGTGCTCGAAGTAGAAGCGCTGGCCGGTCAGCGGGTAGAGGGTCTTGAACAGGCTTTCCTTGAGGGAGAAGGTCAGGGTCACCGTCATGCCCAGCTGGCTGCGGTCCAGCCGCTCCAGCTCCATCGGGGTCAGGATCTCGCCCATCAGCCGTTCGGCGCGCTCGTCGTCCAGTAGTGCCTCTTGATCCAGCCCCAGGCCCTGGCAATTGGCTTGGGCCGCTACCACGGCCGCTGCCCAGCCTTTGCCATGGGTAATCGACCCGCGAATGCCAGCAGGCCATACAGGCGAACGGTCTTCGTGCGTGGCCGGCACATGATCGCGGCCGTCCAGGCGCTGCAGAGCGGCCCGCGCGCACACCCGGCCGGCCAGGTACTCCGCCTGGCGCTTGGCAACCGAGCGTTGCAGGCTGGCACTGGGGACCACACCCGCGCGGTGGAAGTCGTCGGGGCCCAGACGGGCTGGGTCGAACGCGCAACTGACCAGCACCGCCCCGGGTAGCGGGCGGGGCAGGGGCCAGTGGTGCTGAAGGGGGGCGCAACAGGCGGGCAATGTGTTCATGGGCCTATTGTGCCAGCTGCGCAGATGCCATGGGAGGCCGTAGCTATTTGAGTACTTTCTTGAAGAACTCCTGCATGTCGGCCCATGAGCGCTCGTCCGCTTCCTTGTTATAGCCGATGTCCGGGCCACCATGCCCGCCATGGCTCAGCCTGTCTGCGTCCGGGTTGGTGAACCCGTGCTTGGCGCCTTCAAGGGTGACGAACCTGTAGTCCACCTTCGCCGCGTCCATTTCGGCCTTGAACGCGTCTACCTGCTGCGGGGTAACCATGCTGTCTGCGCCACCGTGCTCCACCAGGATCGCGGCCCGCACCACGCCTGGCTTGGCCGGTGTGTCGGTGACCAGCGCACCATGGAAGCTCACCACGCCGTCAAGCTTCTCGCCGCGGCGTGCGGCGTCCAGCACTACCTTGCCGCCGAAGCAGTAGCCGACGGCGCCCAGTTCGTGTTTGTTGGTGTTGGGCTGCATCTTGAGCAGCTCGAGGCCGGCATCGAAACGCCCGGCGGCTGCGGCAGGGTCCTTCATGGCTTCGGCCATGAAGGCCTGGGCGTCCTGAGGGTGTTCGGTGTGTTTGCCATCGCCATACATGTCGATGGCCAGCGCGTTGTAGCCCAGCGCTGCCAAGTCGCGGGCACGGCGCTTGGCGTAGTCGTTCAGCCCCCACCACTCGTGCACCACGACAATGCCGGGGCGCTTGCCTGTGACGGCGTCATCGTAGGCGTAGTAGCCGACCAGCCGATCGCCATTGGCATCCTGGTAGGGGATTTCGCGGGTTTGGACCGCCGCTTGGGCGAGGGCGGCGCTGCACATCAAGGTCAGGGCCAGCAGGGCACGCATGGGGAGTACTCCTTGTTCGCATTCGGTTCGTTCAGCCAGGGTTCAGCGTGGGTTCAGTCGCGGTTCAGTGTGCCTTGCTTACTCTAGCTTCCACACCAAAGCAGCGCACTCAAACAGGAGCTACTTGCCATGAAAACCTTCAATTCCCTGCTTGCCGCCATGGCCGTCTGCGCCGCTGGCATGACCAGCGCCCAGGCCGCTGATGACACCTTCGCCAGCCTGACCTACGGCCAGACCAGCGACAAGGTTCGCAAATCGGGCCTGCTGCAACGCAACACCGACAACCTCAATGCCGACGGCATCATCGGCAAGGACGATACCTGGGGTGTGCGTCTGGGCCAGATCAACGACCAAGGCCGCTACTACATGACCTACGACACCGTTTCCGGTGACCACAGCGGCTTCAAGCTGCGCCAGCAGAACCTGCTGGGCAGTTACGATGCCTTCCTGCCAATCGGCGATACCACCAAGCTGTTTGGCGGTGGCAGCGTGGGCATCACCAAGCTGACCCAGAATTCACCAGGCGCCAGCCGTGACAGCGACTACGGTTATGCCTACGGCCTGCAGGCGGGCGTGATCCAGGAGCTGACCGACAAGGCTTCGGTCGAGCTGGGCTACCGCTACCTGCGCAGCAATGCATCCACCGAGTACAGCGCCCATGGTGCACCCAAGGCCGGTGTGCTGCGCCTGACCAGCAGCGCACAAACGTATCTGGCGGCTTCCTACAAGTTCTGAGACCCAAGCCGCGTTAT
>NZ_BCAV01000027.1:0-9784 GCF_001320125.1 Pseudomonas sp. NBRC 111119 | reverse complement strand
AAAGCCATAAGGAGCTGCACATGAAACTGCTGGTGGTCGAGGACGAAGCGCTGCTTCGCCATCACCTCAACACCCGCCTGGGCGAAAGCGGCCATGTGGTCGAAGCGGTTGCCAATGCCGAAGAGGCGTTGTACCAGGCCGAGCAGTACCATTTTGACCTGGCCATCATTGACCTGGGGCTCCCCGGTATCAGCGGGCTGGAGCTCATTTCGCGCTTGCGCGGCCAAGGCAAGGTTTTCCCCATCCTCATCCTCACCGCCCGTGGCAACTGGCAGGACAAAGTGGAGGGCCTGGCCGCGGGTGCCGACGACTACCTGGTCAAGCCGTTCCAGTTCGAGGAACTGGAGGCCAGGCTGAATGCATTGTTGCGCCGCTCCAGCGGGTTCACCCAGTCGACCATCGCTGCCGGGCCGCTGGTGTTGGACCTCAACCGCAAGCAGGCAGCCCTGGGTGAGCAACCGCTGGCGTTGACCGCCTACGAATACCGCATCCTCGAGTACCTCATGCGCCATCACCAGCAAGTGGTGGCCAAGGACCGCCTGATGGAGCAGTTGTACCCAGGTGACGAGGAGCGTGACCCCAATGTCATCGAAGTGCTGATCGGCCGCCTGCGGCGCAAGCTCGAAGGCGAGCAGGGCTTCAAGCCCATCGACACCGTACGCGGGCTGGGCTACCTGTTCACCGAGCGCTGCCGGTGATCCGCTCCCTCCGGGTACGCCTGATGCTGGCCGCCACACTGCTGGCGCTGCTGTTCATGCTGGCGCTGCTCCCGGCCTTGCAGAAGGCGTTCAGCCTGGCGCTCGAGGAGTCCATCGAACAGCGCCTGGCCTCGGACATCACCACCCTCATTTCTGCCGCCCGTATCGAGCACGGCCAGCTGCAGATGCCAGAGCTGCTGCCCGACGAACGCTATAACCTGCCGTACACGGGGCTGCTCGGTTACATCTTCGACCGCCAGGGCAAGCTGGTCTGGCAGTCCCGCGCCACGGCGGCGCAAAACGTCAACTACACCCCCCGCTACGATGGCCGCGGTAACGAGTTCGCCCGTATCCGCCAGGCCTCTGGCGAGGAATTCTTTGTCTACGACGTCGAGGTCAAACTGCTGGGCGGCCAGAGCGCGGCCTACAGCATCGTTGCCCTGCAGCCGGTGCGTGAGTATCAACACACCCTCGATGGCCTGCGGGAAAAACTCTACCTCGGTTTCGGCGCTGCCCTGCTGGCGCTGCTGGTGCTGCTATGGGCCGGCCTGACCTGGGGCCTGCGCTCGTTGCGGCGCCTCAGCCACGAACTGGACGACCTGGAGTCCGGCGCGCGGGAGGGCCTGAGCGGCGATCACCCCAGGGAGCTGCTGCGCCTCACCGGCTCATTGAACCGTCTGCTGCGCAGCGAGCGTGAACAGCGCCAACGCTACAGGCACTCGCTGGACGACTTGGCTCATAGCCTGAAAACACCCCTTGCGGTGTTGCAAGGGGTAGGCGAGAGCTTGCAGCAGCGCAGCGGTGAGCGTGAGCAGTCGCGTATCCTGCAAAGCCAGATCGAGCGCATGAGCCAGCAGATCGACTACCAGTTGCAACGTGCCAGCCTGCGCAAAAGTGGCCTGGTGCGGCACAGCGTAGTGTTGCGGCCACTGCTCGACAGCCTGTGCAGCACCTTGGCCAAAGTCTACCGGGACAAAAACGTGGACGTGACGCTGGACGTGCCGGAACAGGCCTGTGTGCCGATGGAGCAAGGGGCCCTGCTGGAAATGCTGGGCAACCTGCTGGAGAACGCGTATCGCCTCAGCCTGGGCCAGGTGAACGTCAGTTGGGCCAAGGTGCCAGGCCAGCTTACGCTGTGCATCGAAGATGACGGGCCAGGGGTGCCTGCCGATCAGCGCCAGCGCATCCTGGAGCGCGGGGAGCGGTTGGACAGCCAGCACCCGGGGCAGGGCATTGGCCTGGCAGTGGTCAAGGACATCGTCGACAGCTACGACGCTCGGCTCAGTCTGGGTGACTCGGTACTGGGCGGCGCCGCCTTCAGAATCACCTTCAATTTGGAATAGGCCTTTACCACCCGGCGCAAGGCGGATTTCCGCCATCGCCGGTGTACAAATTCCGCCAGCGGGCGGAAACCCGCCATATCCTCTGCAGTGTCGCCCCGTCGTTGGGCACGAAATGCCCGTTAATACTGCCATTGCACCTATCGTGGGCATTTTGGCACCACCTTTGCTATCGATATCAGCAGAGGCCTGCCAAGGCAGCTCGAACACAACGACAAATCCCTCCATGTGCAGGAGGGTTAGCGATTCAGGTGCCGCACCACCCTGGGAAGGGTGAACCGGCGCACTCGAGGAAATTTAGCCATGACGACACGTCAGCCGCTGTACAAATCCCTGTATGTCCAGGTGTTGGTCGCCATCACCATCGGTATTCTGCTCGGCCACTTCTACCCAGAAACAGGCGTCGCCCTCAAACCGCTGGGTGATGGCTTCGTCAAACTGATCAAGATGGTCATCGCCCCGATCATCTTCTGCACCGTGGTCAGCGGCATCGCCGGCATGCAGAGCATGAAGTCGGTCGGCAAGACCGGCGGCTACGCGCTGCTGTATTTCGAAATCGTCTCTACCGTCGCCCTGCTCATCGGCCTCGTCGTCGTCAACGTGGTCAAGCCAGGCGCTGGCATGCACATCGACGTCAGCACCCTGAACGCCAGCAGTGTGGCCGCCTATGCCGCCGCCGGCGCGCAGCAGACCACCGTCGGCTTCCTGCTCAACGTCATTCCCAACACTGTGGTCGGCGCCTTCGCCAACGGCGATATCCTGCAGGTGCTGATGTTCTCGGTGCTGTTCGGCTTCGCCTTGCACCGCCTGGGCAGCTACGGCAAGCCGCTGCTGGACATGATCGACCGCTTCGCCCATGTCATGTTCAACATCATCAACATGATCATGAAGCTGGCCCCGATCGGCGCCATGGGCGCCATGGCGTTCACCATCGGCCAGTACGGCGTGGGTTCGCTGGTGCAACTGGGCTACCTGATGGCGTGCTTCTACGTCACCTGCCTGCTGTTCGTGCTGGTGGTACTGGGCGGCATCTGCCGCGCCCATGGTTTCAGCGTCCTCAAGCTGATCCGCTACATCCGTGAAGAACTGCTGATCGTGCTGGGTACTTCCTCGTCGGAATCGGCCCTGCCGCGCATGCTGGCCAAGATGGAGCGCCTGGGTGCGAAGAAATCGGTGGTTGGCCTGGTGATCCCCACCGGCTATTCGTTCAACCTGGACGGCACCTCAATCTACCTGACCATGGCGGCCGTGTTCATTGCCCAGGCCACCGACACCCCGATGGACATCACCCACCAGATCACCCTGCTGCTGGTGCTGCTGGTCGCGTCCAAGGGTGCTGCTGGCGTGACCGGTTCGGGCTTCATCGTGTTGGCCGCTACGCTGTCCGCCGTTGGCCACCTGCCGGTTGCCGGCCTGGCCCTGATCCTCGGCATCGACCGCTTCATGTCCGAAGCGCGTGCACTGACCAACCTGGTCGGCAACGCCGTGGCCACCGTGGTGGTTGCCAAGTGGGTCAAGGAAATGGACAACGACAAGCTGGCTTCGGAGCTGGCCTCCGGTGGCGGCCCGCTGATCGATACCCGTCCTACCGACGACCTGGGTGTCGCTGAAGGCCCTGCTCGCTGATCTCGGGATAGCGAAACGAAAAAGGCGACCGTGAGGTCGCCTTTTTCATGCCTGCTTATTTACCCTCGGTGTGCGCTTGCAGGTTGGCCCGAATCAGGCCAGCACCACCTCCAGCACCCGAATAACCTGCGCTTGCGGGTAATGCCAGCGCACCTGCACGTCCCAGAACTTCACCCCGTATACCCGCTCCGGCGTTGGCACCTGGTAGGCAGGCCGTGGGTCTTGGGCCAGGCATTGCTCAATGAGCTCTACCACGGGTTGCCCCAGGCGCAGGGTATGCTCGCGAGCTTGCACCAGGGCAGCGTCGCCCCACTGCACGGCAATCGCTACAGGTGGCTGGCTGGCCATCTGGTTATGGGCATCGGCAATGGTGTCGGCGTAAGGCACATAGGGTTTTATATCCAGCACCGGGGTACCATCGAGCAGGTCGATGCCCGAAAGCAGCAAACGCCCCGGCTCGACACCCTCGAGGCGGACCACCGACTGGCCGATACCGTTGGGCCGGTGGGTGGCACGGGTGGCAAACACCCCCATGCTCGTGTTGCCGCCCAGGCGCGGGGGCCGCACTTTCAGCCGCGGCTTTTCTTCAAGGGCCTGGTGGAACAGAAACAGCAACCAGACGTGGCTGACCTGTTCCAGGCCGTCTACAGCCTCACCCTGATCGAACGGCGGCAGCAGCTCCAGCACCCCCCGTGCAGCCGGTGCCAACTGCGGCTGGCGCGGTATGGCGAACTTTTCCTTGAAGCAGGAGCGCACGATGCCGACCGGGCTTACCGTATGCTGCATGGTCATTCAGCCGCGCACGCGCTGGGTAAGGCCCTTGAGGAAGTTGCGCAGCAGCTGGTCGCCGCAGGCACGGTAGTTCTCGTGGCCAACCTTGCGGAACAGCGCGCTCAGCTCGGGTTTGCTGACGGGGAAGTCCACTGACTTGAGGATGGCGTGCAGGTCGTCTTCCTTGAGCTCGAAGGCTACCCGCAGTTTCTTGAGGATGAGGTTGTTGGTAACCGGCAGCTCGATTGGCTGCGCTGGCCGGCTGTCATCCTTACCGCGGCGGTAGATGACCAGGCCGTCCAGAAAGTGCGCCATTACCCGTTCAGGGCAACGCACGAAGCCTTCTTCTTCCTCTTTTTTCACGTAGGTCGCCAGCACCAGGGGATGCACGTCGAGGCCGGATAGCCCGACGATTTCGGCCATCTTGGCGTCGTTCACCTTGAGCATGTAGCGCAGGCTGCGCAGGACGTCGTTGTGGTTCATTGCTGCAGAATCCTGTTCAGGTGCCGCGCACCAGCGCGGCGTGTTGCTTAGAAGCGTTCGGTTGCTGCCACGTAACGCCATTGGCCAAGCGGTAGCTTGCCCATGGACACACCCCCCAGGCGGATGCGGCGCATACCCAGCAGCTCAAGGCGCAGATAGGCGCACAGCTCGGAGATTTGCCCAGGTTGAGGGTTTTTCAGCACCAGGCGCAGATGGGTTTCGTTCTGCCAGCTGGCCTTGGCCTTGGGCAATTCACGGTCATTACGCATGACGCCCCGCGCCAGGCGTTCCAATGCCTGCGGGCTGGCTTCACCGCGCACCTGGACGACGAATTCCTGCTCCAGACGGCGCAGGTCGGCATTGACCTTGCGGGTTACCCGCCAATCCTGAGTGAACACCTGCAAGCCGCTGGCACCGGGTTCAAGCGGCGCTACACAGGCCTGGCGGGCAAAGTGGCCGTGCAGGGCACGCACGCCTTCACGGTGGGCCTCGCTCAGGCTGCCCATGCCCATGCTTGCGCGGGCGCTCTCGGTATCCTGGCCGGCAGGCTGGTTCAGCAGCAGGGTAACCGGCTCCAGTGTTTCGGCGCGGGCGCCAGGCAGGAGGGCGACGCTTTGCTGTTCAACCTTGAACTGCGGTTGCTCGACCACCACACCGTCGACCGTCACCCAGCCCCCCTCTATATACAGCTCGGCCTCGCGACGAGAACAGCCAAGCTGCTCGACAAGGCGTTTGGACAGGCGGGTGGGTTCGGACATGACGGCGGTTCGCAAAGGCAAAAAGAGCCTGCATTGTACCTTCCCGCGCGGTTGAGGGGCGGGAATCTGTGGCAATCACACCGTTTTGCGCAAACGCATGTGCAGCAACGGGTAGGGCTGGCCCAGGCCATCGGTTGGCGAGCGGCCGGTCACTTCGAACCCTTCGTGCAGGTAGAAGCCCAAAGCCTTGGGGTTCTGCTCGTTGACGTCCAGCGTCTGGGCATTCAGCACGCTGACGGCGTGACGCAGCAACCGCTTGCCCACCCCGTGACCATGCCAGGCAGGGGCCACGAACAGCATGTCCACGCGGCCTTGGGCCACCCCGATAAAACCCTGGATACTGCCGTTTGGCGCCCGGCAGCACACCAGCATCACGGCATCCAGGTACTGGCGCAAGATCTTGTCGCGCAGCAGCAGGATGTAGCCCTCGGGCAGGAAGTCGTGAGTTGCGCGCACCGCATCTTCCCAAACCTGCACCAGCTCCGGGTAATCGCTGAGATGTGGCGTCTCGAGGGTTGGGAGCTGGCTCATGGTCAGATCGGCTCGGCCCACATGTCGTACTCGTCGGCATCTACTACCCGGCAGCGCACCTTGTCGCCCGGCTTGAAGCCATGGTCGCCATCGATGAACACGCTGCCGTCGATTTCAGGTGCATCGAAGAAGCTGCGGCCAACCGAGCCTTGCTCTTCCACTTCATCGATCAGCACGTCGATTTCCTTGCCGATACGCAGTTGCAGGCGGGCGGTACTGATGGCTTGCTGGTGAGCCATGAAGCGGTCCCAACGGTCCTGCTTGATGTCATCCGGCACCTCGGCAAGGCCCAGGTCGTTGGCAGGCGCGCCTTCCACCGGCGAATACTGGAAGCAGCCCACGCGGTCGAGCTGGGCTTCGGTCAACCAATCCAGCAGGTACTGGAAGTCTTCTTCGGTTTCGCCCGGGAAACCGACGATGAACGTGGAACGGATCACCAGCTCCGGGCACTGCTCGCGCCATTGCTTGATGCGGGCGAGGGTGCGGTCCTCGAAGGCCGGGCGCTTCATCGCCTTGAGCACCTTGGGGCTGGCATGCTGGAACGGGATGTCCAGGTACGGCAGGATCTTGCCGGCCGCCATCAGCGGGATCACATCGTCAACGTTCGGGTACGGGTACACGTAATGCAGGCGAACCCAGGCACCCAGGCTGCTCAGTGCCTCGCACAGTTCCAGCATGCGGGTCTTGACCGGGCGGCCGTTCCAGAAGTCGGTCTTGTACTTGACGTCTACGCCGTAGGCGCTGGTGTCCTGGGAAATCACCAGGATCTCCTTCACACCGGCCTTTACCAGGCGCTCGGCCTCGCTCAGCACCTCACCCACCGGGCGGCTGACCAGCTTGCCGCGCATGGACGGGATGATGCAGAAGCTGCAGCTGTGGTTGCAGCCCTCGGAAATCTTGAGGTAAGCGTAGTGGCGCGGGGTGAGCTTCACGCCCTGTGGCGGCACCAGGTCGATCAGCGGGTTGTGATCCTGGCGCGGCGGCACCACTTCGTGCACGGCATTGACCACCTGCTCGTACTGCTGCGGGCCGGTCACCGACAGCACGCTGGGGTGCACGTCACGGATACTGCCTTCCTCGACACCCATGCAGCCGGTGACGATGACCTTGCCGTTTTCCTTGATCGCTTCGCCAATCACTTCCAGCGACTCGGCCTTGGCGCTGTCGATGAAGCCGCAGGTGTTGACCACCACCACGTCGGCATCTTCATAAGTGGGCACGACTTCGTAGCCTTCCATGCGCAGCTGCGTCAGGATGCGCTCGGAATCGACCAGGGCTTTGGGGCAACCCAGGCTTACGAAACCTACCTTGGGGGTGGCGGGCGTGGTGGACATGACTAACCTCGGTATTGAATGCAGGTCGCCCGGCCGGAATCGGGGGCGAGCTTGACGGGCGCTTTCGGCGCCTCTGATCAAAAAGTGCGCAATTCTAGCGAGCACAAGGTCGCTTGACCAGCAGAAATACGACGAACGCTGCGCTATGCTTCGCGCCGTTGCGTCAGGCCGCTGCGGGTGGCCTGCGTGGAAGTGAACAACAAGGGCCTTGAAGGCCGTCTGCGGGAGTGGTCGATGGTTCAGGCAAGCAGTCACGCCGAGGGCGGGCACGCAGGTAAGCAGGGCGCGACACGGTCGCTGGGCCTGCTGGTGGCGGCGGTCGGGGTGGTTTATGGCGATATCGGCACCAGCCCGTTGTATACCCTCAAGGAAGTCTTTACCGGCGGCTATGGGGTGCCGGTCAACCATGAAGGTGTGTTGGGGATCCTGTCGTTGATCCTCTGGTCGCTGTTATGGGTGGTGTCGTTCAAGTACGTGATGTTCATCCTGCGCGCAGACAACCAGGGCGAGGGCGGCACCATGGCGCTGACTGCACTGGCGCGGCGGGCCACGGCGGCCTACCCGCGTTTGCGCACGCTGATGGTGATATGCGGGCTGATCGGCGCGTCGCTGTTCTACGGCGACAGCATGATCACCCCGGCCGTGTCGGTGCTGTCTGCGGTAGAGGGCATGGGCCTGGCGTTCGATGGCATCGACCACTGGGTGGTGCCCATTTCGCTGGTGGTGCTGGTGGCGCTGTTTCTGGTGCAAAAACACGGTACCGAGAAAATCGGCAAGCTCTTCGGCCCGGTGATGGTCACCTGGTTCCTGGTGCTGGCTGCCCTTGGCGTGCACGGCATTCTGCAAACACCCGAAGTGCTCAAGGCCTTCAACCCGGGCTGGGCGGTGAACTTCTTCGTCGTCCACCCAGGCATGGGCGTGGCCATTCTGGGGGCTGTGGTGCTGGCCCTGACCGGTGCAGAGGCGCTGTATGCCGACATGGGCCACTTCGGTCGCAAGCCCATCGCCCGGGCCTGGTTCGCCTTGGTGCTGCCTGCGCTGGTGCTCAATTATTTCGGCCAGGGTGCGATGCTGCTGCAGAACCCGGAGGCAGCGCGTAACCCGTTCTACCTCCTGGCGCCGGGCTGGGCCCTGCTGCCGCTGGTCGGCCTGTCGACGCTGGCCACCGTCATCGCCTCCCAGGCGGTGATCTCGGGGGCGTTCTCCCTCACCCGCCAGGCTATCCAGCTGGGTTACATTCCGCGCATGCATATTCAACACACCTCCAGTGACGAGCAGGGGCAGATCTACATTGCCGCCGTTAACTGGACGTTGATGGTAGGGGTGGTGCTGCTGGTGATCGGCTTCGAGTCATCAGGGGCACTGGCGGCGGCTTACGGGGTGGCTGTGACCGGGACCATGCTGATGACTACCATCCTGGTGTCTGCGGTGATGCTGTTGCTGTGGAAGTGGCCGCCGATGCTGGCCGTGCCGATCCTGGTGGGGTTCCTGCTGGTCGACGGGCTGTTCTTTGCTGCCAACGTGCCGAAGATCGTACAGGGCGGCGCCTTCCCGGTATTGGCCGGTGGCGTGCTGTTCCTGCTGATGAGTACCTGGAAGCGCGGCAAGCAGATCCTGGTGGAGCGCATAGACGAAGGCGCGCTGCCGCTGCCGCTGTTCATCAGCAGCATCCGCATCCAGCCGCCACACCGGGTAGAGGGCACTGCGGTGTTTCTCACGGCCCGGTCCGACGCGGTGCCCCATGCGCTGTTGCACAACATGTTGCACAACCAGGTGCTGCACAGCCAGGTGGTGTTGCTGACCGTACTCAGCGAGGACCGGCCGCGGGTGCCGGAGCAGGAACGTTTCGAAGTGGAGGCTTACGGCGACGGTTTCTTCAGGGTGGTGCTGCACTTTGGCTTCATGGACGAGCCTGACGTGCCGGCAGCGTTGAAACTGTGCCACCTGGACGACCTGGATTTCACGCCCATGCGCACCACGTATTTCCTCAGCCGGGAGACGGTCATCGCCTCCAGGCTGGAGGGCATGTCGCGCTGGCGTGGCAACCTGTTCGCGTTCCTGCTGAAGAACGCCAACGGCAACCTCAGGTTCTTCAACCTGCCGCTCAACCGGGTGATCGAGTTAGGAACGCAGGTAGAGATCTGAGTGACCAGGCAGGGGGTGCAGAATGCCCCTTGCCACAGCAGATGAACCAGCCCTCTAGGTTGCGGTGTTGCGCAGTCCAGTCCTGTGGGAGCAACTGT
>NZ_BCAV01000026.1:0-117016 GCF_001320125.1 Pseudomonas sp. NBRC 111119 | reverse complement strand
TTTCGCGGGTGAACCCGCTCCCACAGGTGCCTGCCAGGTCAACTGGATACTTGCGGCTCTATGAGCATGGCGATGCGCCGCAGGCGGCGCTCGCCCCCGTCAGTTCTGTTCCGCCACACTCGACTTGCCTTGGCGCGTCTCGATCTCGTCGATCAGGCGCTTGGCCAGTGCCGGGTAGTTTTCGTCAAAGTGATGGCCGCCCGGCAGCTTCAAACGCTCGCCCACGGCCGTCTTGTCGGTACAACCGCTTTCATCGGTTTCTTCCACCCCGTACACGCACACCACCTTGGCCGCTGGCAGTTTGGCCATTTCCGGGCCTGTAGGCGCTTCCTGGCCTTCCTTGCCCAGCCAGCCTTCAACTTCGATCTCAAAGCTGCCACTGCGAGCGAAGGCCAGCAGCACAACGGCATCGATGCGTTGCTGGTCCTCGGCCGGCAGGCGGTTATAGATGGCCGGCAGTACGTCTGCACCAAATGAATAACCGGTCAGCACGAAGCGCTTGGTGCCCCACTTCTGGCGGTAGTGATGCATCAGCTCGGACAGGTCGGCTGCGCTCTGTTCCGGCGTCTTGTGCTGCCAGTAGTAGCGCAGGGTGTCGATGCCCACCACCGGGTAACCGAGCTTGGCCATTTCCCCGGCCACATCACGGTCAAGGTCGCGCCAGCCGCCGTCACCGGAAAGGAACAGGGTCACGGTGTCGGTCGTCTGCCCGGCAGGTACTTCAACCACCGGTATGGCCAGGGCGTTGCCGTCCTGGCCAACCAGCGCCTGGGTCAGCTGCGCCTTGAGCACTTGTGGCAAATGAATGTCGTAGTCGCTGATGCTGGTTTCGGCGTTGGCCTGGTCGCGGACGAAGGCGGCGCTGGCATCATCGGGGTTGTCGTTCCAGGCCACGTTCCAGTGGCCGTGGGGGGCGGATTTAGGCAGCGGGGCCTGGCACCCGGGTTGCTCCAGCGTGAAACCCACGGAAATAGCCCGGGCCTTATCGTTGCCTTGGCTGGCCAGCCAGCGCCAGGCCTGTGCGGCACCTGGCCCGATACCGGCCACCAACGTGGGTGGCTGCGGCAACTGGGCCAGCGCCTGGTCCATCGCTTGCTGCTGCTTGCTGCAATCGGCGGCGGGCAAGGTCACCTGCACCAGTTGCGCGTCTGCGGCCTGGGCCAGGTCCAGCAGTTGCTTGTGGGTCAGGGCCTGGTCTTCAGGCACACCGATGGCGACCCTGGCGGTGGCGCGCACCCCGGGGGTAACACGGGTGATGCTGGTGCCATCAATGGTCAGTTGTTCAAGGCGGGCCTCAGGTGCCGGCCGCGTCCATAGCCAGAACGCCAACACGCCGCCAAGGGCGGCCAGCAGCAAGGGAACCAGCAGGTACAGCCAAAAGCGTCGGGTCATCAGCGTTTCACCAATCCAGTCAAGCCGCCGGCAATCAGGGCAGCAGTGTCGGCCAGTGCCACCAGCGGGTCGAGCCCGGCTGGCACAGCCATGTAACGGGGTTCCCAGTCCGGTTGGAACTTGTCCTTGAAACGGCGCAGCCCCTGGAAGTTGTAAAGCTGCTCGCCACGGCGGAACACCATCGAACCCAGACGCTGGGTAAGGGGTGCGCCACGGCGCGGCTGCAGGCCGGAAAGCGGCACCATGCCAAGGCTGAAGCGGCCGTAATCATGGCTTTTGTAATGCAGGATCAGGCCGATCATCATGAATTCCATGGTCAGCTTCGGCGCCTCTGGGTGAGCGCGCATCAGGTCCAGGCTCGCCAGTTCGTTGCTGTGGGTTTCCAGCAGGTTGGCAAACGCCACCGGCCGGCCTTGGAAGCGAATCAGGGCGATGCGGAAGTGCTGCAGGTACTCCGGGCTGAAGCGCCCCAGCGAGAACCCTTTCTCGCGCACGTTCTTGCCGGTCAGCCAGGCATCCGAAATCTCTTTCAGCTCGGCCAGCGGGGCTTGGCCGTGCTCGTGAATTTCCAGGGTCAGGCCATCCCGACCCCCACGGTTCCAGGTGTAGCGCAGGTCCTTCATCTCCTTGCCTTTGGCTTCGAGATCAAAGCGGCGCAGGTCGACCCGGGCTTCCTCGCCCAGCTTCAGCGCGGTCAGGCCGATGTCCATGTAGAACGGCAGGTTCTCGGCGCGCACCTGGTAGAACACCGGCCGGGCGTGGTGCAGGTCGCACAGGTCACGGAACTGCCAGATCATTTCGGCACGTTCCTGGGCAGGGCCAATGGGGTCGTACAGCGCCACCAGGCTGCGACCACGGCGTGCGTACATCAGAAACGCGTTGTCGCGGGGGTGGAACAGTAGGGCCTTGTCGCCGGTCAGGGCCAGGCCCCCGTCGGGTTGGTCCGACGCCAGCAGTATGCGGTTGGCGCGCTGCAGCTCCGCTTCATCGGGCTGATGAATGACCGGTGGCGCCGTACGCAGCAGCCAGGTCAGCGCCAACGCCGCCAGCAGCAAGGCACTGCCCATGGCCGCACGCAGGCCGCGTGGGGCATCGGCGTCCAACGTGAACTGCCACCACAGTTGGTGGCTGTACGGCACGTCTTGGTAAGCGAACAGCAGCAGCCATACCGAAGCACCGACCGCGCAGGCACTGGCGACCAGATACACCGGCGAGAACGGCAGTTCCAGCAGGCGGCTTGGGCGGTAGAACGAGCGGCGGAACAAGGCGAGCAGGGCGGCGGTGAATGTCAGCAGGGACGCTTCTTCCCAGTCGAAGCCCTTGAGCAGCGACAGCAACGAGCCCACCAGCAGCAACACCGTGGTCAGCAGCCAGGCAGCGGACAGGCGCCGGCGCAGGCCCTGGGCCAGCAGCAGGCACAGTACGCCAATCAGGCTGGCGCCAAAGTGCGATGCGTCGATCAGCCGGTGAGGGATCAGGAAACCCATGTGCTCAAGGCGCGAGTCAATCTCGGGTGTAGCGCCGGAGAACAGCAACACCACGCCGGAGATGAACACCATGATCGCCAGGATCGGCGCAGCCAACCCCGATGCAGCCTTCATTGCCTGCTGGGCGAACAGCAGGCGCTTGGCTTCATTGGCCAGCAGCAGTACGCACGCCACCAGCAACGGCAGCACCACATAGATCAGCCGATACAGCAGCAAGGCGGCTGCCAGCGGAGCGGCACCCAGCTGGTTGGCAAAGGCGGCCAGCAGGATCGCTTCGAAAACCCCGACACCTCCCGGTACGTGGCTGAGCACGCCGGCTGCCAGGGCTAGCAGGTAGACCAGGACGAACGCGCCGAAGGGTGGTGCCTCTGGCAACAGCAGGTACAGCACAGTAGCCGCAGCGGCGACATCCAGCGCAGTGATCAGCAACTGCAGGCCTGCCAGGCGGGCACCCGGCAGGCGCAGGGTGCGGCGGCCCAGTTGCACCAGCAAGTTGTCTGCCAGTGGTTGCTCCGCCAGGCGCCTGCGGTACAAGCCGGCCACCAGCAGTGCGCTGGCCACCAGCACCGCGATGGCGACACCCGCCAGCAGGGTGGGCGACAAACGCAGGGCAGTGGAGGCCGCTGGCAGGTTGCTCAAGGTGGCCAAGGCTGCCAGCGGTGGCAGTGCGCAGCCCAGTGAAAGGCTGGCGAATACCGTCATGCGCGCCACTTCACCCGCACCGAGCCCCTGGCGGGCATAGAGGCGATAACGCACCGAACCGCCCGAGAGCATCGAGAGGCCAATGGCATTACCAATCGCGAACGCGCTGAAGCCGCCCAGCACCAGGCTGCTTGCCGGCAATTTCACCCCGGCATAACGGCTGGCCGACCACTCGTAACCCAGCAGGATCACAAAGCCGACCACGGTCGCCAGCAGGGCGCCCAGCAACGCGTGCACCGGCACACTCAGCATGGCGTCGTGCAGGGCATAGATGTCCAGCTCGCTCAACAGGTGGCGGCAGGCGATCAGCGCCATGGTGAACAACAGCAGGGTCACCGCCAGGCCAATGGGCTGGCGGTAGCGGCTGATGCGTTCGAGCAAAGGCAGGCGCTGCGCTGCAGTGGGCAGTGCGGTTGCCAGTGGCCCTGCGGGTTCGGGGTTGTGCGAAGTCATGGGTTACCTCGTGCAGCAGGCGCGAGGTGAAGAAGAGGTGCGGCCAAGTGAAAGTCCCTTTGGGAAAACGTATCCAATATTACTCCTGCCCAAGGCGCTTAACAGCCAGGCAGCGTTAAAGATAGTTCATTCTAGGGGCGGCGGGCCAAGCCTATGGTTGGGCAGGCCCCAGCAAAACAAGGCAGGCGGGGTATACGGGGGCGCTAAAGCAACAAACCCCGCCTGTCGCTAAACAGGCGGGGTTTGTTCTGACGATATGGTTGCGGGAGCCGGATTTGAACCGACGACCTTCGGGTTATGAGCCCGACGAGCTACCAGGCTGCTCCATCCCGCGTCAGTGGGGCGAATTCTACAGTTTCCATGGAAGGTGTCAAGCGCTACTTGTTGATTCTTTTGATTTTTTTTGTCGCCCTTTTTCAGGGCCAAAGAAAAAGGCCACTGCATTAACAGTGGCCTTCTCTCGAATCTGGTTGCGGGAGCCGGATTTGAACCGACGACCTTCGGGTTATGAGCCCGACGAGCTACCAGGCTGCTCCATCCCGCGCCTGTGAGATCGAATTCTACGGATTTCCCTAGCAGTGTCAAGCTTTATTCTAAAAAAACCTTTCCCGTTCAAACTCTTAGCAGCCCTAAAGGGGGAGCGCCCCAGGCGTGGCGGGGTTTTCAGGCCGGTAATCGGGCAACCCTGGGCACAGGCTGTTTCACTCCAGGCCTCATGCGCTACTATCTGTATGAATTTACAGTGCTCACGGTCATCCATGTCTTTGCGCAAGATCATCCACGTCGACTGCGACTGCTTCTACGCAGCAATCGAGATGCGCGACGACCCGCGCCTGGCCGGTCGGCCGATGGCAGTGGGTGGCTCCGCCGAGCGGCGTGGGGTCATCGCCACCTGCAATTATGAGGCGCGTGCCTATGGTGTGCGCTCGGCCATGTCGTCCCGCCATGCCCTCAAGCTGTGCCCGGACCTGTTGATCGTGAAGCCGCGTTTCGAGGCCTACCGCGAAGCTTCCCGTGAAATCCACAGTATTTTCCGCGAGTACACCGACCTGATCGAGCCGCTGTCCCTTGATGAAGCCTATCTGGACGTCAGTGACAGCCAGTGGTACGCCGGCAGCGCCACGCGCATCGCTGAAGACATTCGCCGGCGTGTTGCCCGCACGCTGCATATCACGGTTTCTGCAGGTGTGGCGCCCAACAAGTTCCTGGCCAAGATCGCCAGTGACTGGCGTAAGCCCAATGGGTTGTTTGTGATCACGCCCGGCGAGGTCGAGGCGTTTGTCGCCGCATTGCCGGTTGCCAGGCTGCATGGTGTGGGCAAGGTGACCGCAGAGAAGCTGACGCGCCTTGGCATTGAAACCTGCCTGCAACTGCGAGACTGGTCGCGCCTGGCGCTGGTGCGCGAATTCGGCAGTTTCGGTGAGCGCTTGTGGGGGTTGGCGCGAGGCATTGACGAGCGGGTTGTTCATAACGACAGCCGTCGCCAATCGGTCAGCGTGGAAAACACCTACGACACCGACCTGCCGGACCTGGCCAGTTGCCTGGCGCGCTTGCCGGAGCTGCTGGAAAGCCTGAATACCCGCATCGAACGAATGGACGCCAGCTACCGACCGGACAAACCCTTCGTCAAGGTCAAGTTCCACGACTTCACCCAGACCACGCTGGAGCAAGCCGGGGCGGGCAGGGACCTGGACAGTTATCGGCAGTTATTGGGGCAGGCGTTCGCCAGGGGTGGCAAACCGGTGCGTTTGCTGGGGGTAGGGGTGAGGTTGCGTGACCTGCGCGGGGCGCATGAACAGATGGAGTTGTTCCCACCGCAGTAGCCTACCTGGCGACGGTGCGCCCGCTCTCTATAAAGAAGGCGCATTTTGCCAGTGGATCAATGAGTCAGTGCGCGCCTGGGTCGGCCACCAGCCGGCCGGTTGCCTTGGTCAACGACTTGAGAAACTCCTGTTGCAGCTCCGGGTCGTTGCGCGTCAGCTCGATCAGGCTTTGCTCCATTTCGCTGGCTTCCTCTTCCAGGCCCAGCTCTGACAGGCGTTTGACCCGGTGCACCCATTGCCCGACATCGTCGTCTTCGAGGTCGTCGAAAATCAGCTCGTGGGCTTCGCGCAACTTGTTGCGCAGCGTGGCGCTGACCAACAGGCTGGCATCACCGCGTACCGCGTTGTCTTCATCCACGACCTGTAGATGCAGTGTGCCAACGTGGTTGAGGTTCTGTTCGGAGAACGGAGTGTCCAGCAGGTTCAAGCGCAACATGCCATTGCGGTCGGTGGTGAGTTCGTGGGTCATCTTGCCCGCTTTGACCTCGACCAGGCGCTCGCTCCACGGCATGCTCGTGGCCTCTTCGCGCTTGGCTTTCTGCACTTCACTGATACCCGCAAGGTTCTGCTGGGCGCGGCCATTGGACGCCACGTTCATGAACGGGTTGAGGCCATCCACGCCGTAGATCAGCCAGTCATGGGTGACACTTTGCGGCAGGTTGCCCAAGGCGAAGACGTTGACCACATTTGCCCCAACGCCTGCCACCACTGCAACAGCGCCAAGCGGGATTTCGTAGATTTCCCGCCATGGCTGGTAGGGCGTGTAGCGGTCGTAGTGACGGGTCACTTCGTATTCGGTGACTTCAAAACGCTTCTGCTCGTGCACGCGCACACGTCGCTGCGGCAGCTCCATGACCTCTGGCTCGCCAACATCGATTTGCAAAGTGTGCTCGAGCAGCTTGCGCTCCACGCGCTCCTCATGGTCGCTACGCTGGGGCATCTGGTTGGCGCAGCCGCTGACGAGCAGGGCGCCGCAGAGTGCGGCGCCCGTCAGGTTGAAGGTACTTCGCTTTGACATGATCACTCGGGCATTGGTTATCAGCGGCGAACGCGGGTCTGCAGGAAGGTCAGCACCTCGTTGAGCGGCAACGCCTGGGCATCCTGCTCGGTCCGGTGCTTGTATTCCAGGTTGCCATCAGCCAGGCCACGGTCACTGACCACGATGCGGTGCGGAATACCGATCAGTTCCATGTCGGCGAACTTGATACCGGGGCTGGTCTTCTTGTCCCGGTCGTCCAGCAGCACTTCGTAACCGGCAGCGGTCAGCTCGGCATACAGCTTGTCGGTCGCCTCGCGAACAACCTCGGTCTCATAGCGCAGTGGTACCAGGGCGACCTGGAAGGGCGCCAGTGCATCGTTCCAGATAATGCCCTTGTCGTCGTGGTTCTGCTCGATGGCAGCGGCCACCACACGGGATACACCAATGCCGTAGCAGCCCATGGACAGCACCACTGGCTTGCCGTTTTCACCCAGTACCTGGCACTTGAGCGCCTCGCTGTACTTGGTGCCCAGCTGGAAGATATGGCCCACTTCGATACCGCGCTTGATCACCAGCGTGCCTTGGCCGTCCGGGCTTGGGTCGCCTTCGACCACGTTGCGCAGGTCGGCCACCTGAGGTACTGGCAGGTCGCGTTCCCAGTTCACGCCGAAGTAGTGCTTGTCGTCGATGTTGGCGCCGATGCCGAAGTCGCTCATCAGGGCCACCGAGCGGTCGATCACGCACTCCAGCGGCAGATTCATCGGGCCGAGCGAGCCGGCGCCGGCGCCAATGGCGTCACGCAGGTCGGCATCGGTTGCCATGACCAGCGGGTCGGCCACCTGCTCCAGCTTGGCGGCCTTGATTTCGTTGAGCTCGTGGTCACCACGCACGACCAGGGCGACCAGCTTGCCCTCTTCGGAGCCACGTACGATCAAGGTCTTGACGGTTTTCTCGATCGGCAGGCCGAAGTTTTCAACCAGCTGGGCAATGGTCTTGGCATTGGGCGTATCGACCAGGCGCAGCTCCTCGGTAGGGGCGGGGCGCACGGTTTCCCGCGGCATGGCCTCGGCCTTCTCGATGTTGGCGGCGTAGTCGGAGCTGTCGCTGAAGATCACATCGTCTTCACCCGACTCGGCCAGCACGTGGAATTCGTGCGAGTAGCTGCCGCCGATGGAGCCGGTGTCGGCCTGCACAGGGCGGAAATCCAGGCCCAGGCGGGTGAAGACATTGGTGTACGCCTGGTGCATGCGATCGTAGGTTTCCTGCAGGGAAGCCTGGTCGGCATGGAACGAGTAGGCGTCCTTCATGATGAACTCGCGGCCGCGCATCAGGCCGAAGCGCGGGCGGATCTCGTCACGGAACTTGGTCTGGATCTGGTACATGTTCAGTGGCAGCTGTTTATAGCTGGACAGCTCGTTGCGGGCCAGGTCGGTGATGACCTCTTCGTGGGTAGGGCCCACGCAGAACTCACGCTGGTGACGGTCCTTGACCCGCAGCAGCTCGGGGCCGTACTGCTCCCAACGGCCGGATTCCTGCCACAGTTCGGCGGGCTGGATGCTGGGCATCAGCACTTCCAGTGCGCCGGCTGCGTTCATTTCCTCGCGCACCACGTTCTCGACCTTGCGCATGACCCGCAGGCCCATCGGCAGCCAGGTGTACAGGCCGGAGGCCAGTTTGCGGATCATGCCGGCACGCAGCATGAGCTGGTGGCTGATGACCACTGCGTCGGCAGGGGTTTCTTTCTGGGTGGCGAGCAAATATTGACTGGTGCGCATGGTTAGCCGTGTCTAATACGTTGAAATAGCCCCGCATTGTACGGGGGTGAAACGAAGGCGTACAGGATGCCCCAGGGCGCCGCTGTTGTCAGCCAAAGAAAAAGCCCGGCGTGATCGCCGGGCTTTTCAAGTGCGGGGCACTGCAAGCCAGGCTTACAGGATGCTCAGCGGGTACTCCACGATCAGGCGCAGTTCGTCCAGCGATGGGGAGCCGTAGTAGACGCCATCGGAAGAACGGTAGGTGGCCTGACGTACGCGGAAGCTGAGGTCCTTGGCCGGGCCTTCCTGCAGCACGTACTTGATGTCGATGTCGCGTTCCCATTCCTTGCCATTGCTGGTGGTGCCGGTGTCTGCACCGGTACCGCGCACGTAGCGAGTCATGAAGCTCAGGCCTGGGATGCCGTACTCGGCAAAGTTCAGGTCATAGCGGGCCTGCCAGGACTTCTCGCCTTCGGCGTTGAAGTCCGAACGCGCCACGGAGTTGGCCAGGAACACGGTGCCACCGCCGTCTACGCCGTAGCCATAGTCGCCGTCACCGGTCACTTTCTGGTAGGCCAGGGTGAAGGTGTGCGCGCCGATGTTGTACGCGCCGGACAGGCTGAAGGCACGGTTGTCGAGCTTGGTCACGCCGTCTTTTTCGGCGCGCTGCAGGCCTTGGCCGTCGCTCTTGGTGTCGTAGAAGTTGAAGTCGAACACCAGGCCTTGCTTGTCGGACAGCGGCAGCGCCCAGTTGACGTTGGCGTAGTATTTGCGCCAGTAGTCTTCGACCTTGGAGTAGTACAGGCTGGTGGACAGGCTGTCGGTGAAGGCGTAGGTACCACCGAATACATCGGCTTCCTTCAGGCGCAGGCTGTCACGGTTGGTCTGCTCCTGGCCGGTCAGGCTGGTGAAGCGGCCGGCGTGCAGGGTCAGGCCTTTGATGTCGTTGCTGGTGAGCAATGCACCTTGGGCGATTTCAGGCAGCAGGCGGCGGCTGTCATCGGTTGCGAAGACGGGCAGCGCGGTGAACTGGTCGCCGACTTTCAGCACGGTGTCGGAAATGCGGAATTTCACCGCGCCGCCGCCTTTGGAGTAGTCATCCTGCGAGCGGCCGTCGGAGCCCGTCGGGAACAGGCCAGTGCCGGCGCGGCCTTTGCCGCTGTCCAGTTTCAGGCCCAGCATGCCGATGGCGTCCAGGCCTACACCCACGGTGCCCTGGGTGAAGCCCGACTCGTAGGTGCCGACGAAACCGAGGCCGGTTTCTTCGCGGCGGCTTTGGCCGCCTTGGTTGTTGCGGAAATCACGGCTGAAATACAGCATGCGAGTTTTGACGCTCAGCTTGCTGTCTTCAACAAAACCTTTGGACTCATCCTGCGAAGAGGCCAGTGCCATCTGCGAGGACCCCGCCGAAACGGCCAGGGCGATCATGCTCCACTTCATCACGCGCATCGTGATTTGCTCCTTTGGTTTTTTTAGGAAGAGTACCGCTGCATCCAGGTGTTCTAGTTATTGGGTGCAGCTCTTTCTTGTTATGTCGGCGAAAAGATATAGCACGCTGACTGACGTTGGCGATATGGCAATAAGCACTCTTTACGGAACTTTTTTTCCACGTCGCTGTCGGGCATTTTCAGGTCGTAATCCGCAGCTTTTCACACAGAGCCTTGGTAACCCGGGTATTGCAGTAGTCATGCCGACTTGGCGTCAGAGCAATGCAACAAGCGTGCTCATATTTGCTCCTGGTTGATGAAATTTTCACATTTGCCGCGGGCGACCCCCACCGAAGTCCTGAAAACACGGGGTGTGGGCTGTCTGATGGTGTGCCTGTGTAAACCCAAGTGGCAAACCCTATAGCTTGCTATCAAAGTCAAGGTGTTACCGCGATTTGTTAATCCAGAGTCAATTGTGGCCTTCCTTTGTGTCAGGCCGTGTGCAGGAGGCGTCATTTTGGTGCGAAAAGTAGCGCTGTGTTACCGGGATCTTGCAGCGTATTCTGATGACGGCTTTTTTTTACGTTGTAACCGCTGTATCCGCTTGGAGGAGATTCACTTTGTTTGTTCTTGATTCGCGTTTGCAACTCGATACGGTCGTACTGGGTGACTTCGCGCTCTGCCAGCTGCTGTTGAGCAAGGATGCCAACTACCCGTGGTTCATCCTGGTGCCAAAACGCCCGGGCGTCAGTGAGCTTTTCGACCTGGACGCCGCCGAGCAACACCAGTTGTGGCAGGAAACCACCCAGTTGGCCGTCGCGCTCAAAGCCAGCTATGGCGCCGACAAGATGAATGTCGCCACCCTGGGTAACGTGGTCAGCCAGTTGCACATGCATGTGATCGTGCGTATGCAAGGCGATGCGGCATGGCCGGCACCGGTTTGGGGCAAGTGCCCGGCGGTGAGCTACAGCGACGAGCAGGTGCAACTGGTTCGCCAGCGCGTGCGGGCTTTGCAGCTGGAAGGCTTCAAGGAGGCCGCCGATGTCGCTTGAGCAGCGCATGGTCGAGCTGGAAACCCGTCAGGCGTTTCAGGATGACACCCTCCAGGCGCTCAATGACGTGGTGGTGGAGCAGGGGCGGGTGATCGAGCGGCTGCAGTTGCAGATGGCCGAGCTGCTCAAGCGTTACGAGGAAATGGTAGGGCAGTACGGCAGTGAGGGTGAGGAGGCGCCGCCACCCCATTACTGAAGGCGGCGGGTTACCTGTCGGGCCGGTAGCCGGCCCGCTGGGGGTGCGGGTTTCAGCGGCGGTTCACCGCCACCACGTCCTCGGCCTGCAGGCCTTTGTCGCGGTGCATCACGGAAAACTCGACGCGCTGGCCCTCGACAAGAATGCGGTGGCCCTCACCGCGAATGGCGCGAAAGTGCACGAAAATATCGTCGCCGGAATCCCGGGAGATAAAGCCGAAGCCTTTGGAGGTGTTGAACCACTTCACAGTGCCGGTATCCCGGTTGCTGGCATCAGGTGTGCTGTGCTGGGTTGCGCGGGCCTTGCGCGGGCTTTGGGCGAAACCCGCCACCAGGTGCAGCAGCACAGCCAGCGATGCACAGACCAGTGCCGCCAGGTTGCCCATTTCCGGGCGCGCCAGCAGGGTCAGGGTTTGCAGCACCACCGCTACCACCAGCAGGGCGCAGGCCAGGTATTGCAGTTGTTGCCTGGCGCCGCGGTAGTACAGCGGTACCACCGGTGCCAGTACCAGGTTGAGCAGGCCGAGCAGGGCCAGGTACACCGCGTCGGGTTGTTGCAGGAAGGGTATGGCTTCGGTTTTCAGGCTGGGCATGAACGATAGCAGCAGCGCTGCCACGCCCGTCACCAGATGGACGATCTTGAACATGGGATTGGCTCACAGTTGATAAAGCTGATCACGGGGAGAGCTGGCGGCACGGTGCGCATGAGATGTAGAGCGCGAACACATGACCCACAGCCTATGCACCCGGCAATTGCAGTCCGCACGGGTGGCACGCTGCCTATTTAACAGTAAAGCCGCAGGGTACTCAAACCACAGGGCGTTCGCGGGTGGCCTGCAACGCCTTGTCACAGGCGCAACGCCCCAGGTATTGCTACAGTGGTCGGCACCCGTTTGGGTCTCAAGCTTTCAGAAGGGGAACGTCATGGCAATCGATATCGGCATCAATGAAGCAGATCGCAAGTCCATCGTCGATGGGCTGTCCCGCCTGCTGTCGGACACGTACGTGCTGTATCTGAAAACCCATAATTTTCACTGGAACGTCACCGGGCCATCATTCCGTACCTTGCACCTGATGTTCGAAGAGCAATACAACGAGCTGGCGCTGGCAGTCGACTCCATCGCCGAGCGTATCCGTGCACTGGGCTTTCCGGCACCCGGTTCGTATGCATTTTATGCCCGCCACTCCTCGATCGAGGAGGAGGAAGGGGTGCCCCATGCCGATGAAATGATCCGCCAGTTGGTACAGGGGCAGGAAACCGTGGTGCGCACGGCGCGCAGCATCTTCCCGGTGGTGGACAAGGTCAGTGACGAGCCTACTGCCGACCTGTTGACCCAGCGCATGCAGGTTCACGAAAAAACCGCCTGGATGTTGCGAGTGCTGCTCGACGGCAAGTAGCAGGCACTGTATGCGAGGGCCCGGCCCGGGTAACCGACCGGGCCTTTGTGATTTGTGCGGGAAGGCTTTGCCGCTGCTCAGTGCCGACCGATCGGCGCTTCATACACCCCCTGGTACCTGATACGAGGAGGTGTGGCAGATGATCCGCGCGAGCAAACGTACGACAGGCCAGGGGCGTTGGCCTGGCAAGCAGTGCATCGACCCCTTCAAGGCCGACTTCGACATGCTGCAGACACAGCCCGTGTCGCGCTCGGTACGGTTGAACGGGTTTTCAACCTGCCTGCGCCTGGAGGCGGTGTACTGGAGCATCCTGGAGCGCATCGCTGCGGTGAACCACTGCTCGGTCAGCGCGGTACTGTCCTACGTGGACCGCGAAATACACCTGCGCCAGGGTGGGGTGCGCAACTTCAGTGGCCTCATCCGCGTGATCTGTGTGGCATGGCTGCAGGACCCGCCAGCTGCGCACTGATCGCCCGGCGGGCTGCGCAGTGTCAGTTAACCATATATAATCCCGCTTTTGCTGCCCTGGCAGCCAGCGTTGTGGTTGACGAGAGACACCCATGCCCCTTTATGACTATCAATGTGCGTCCTGCGAGCACCGCATGGAGGTGCTGCAGAAAATCAGCGCCGCGCCGCTTACCGACTGCCCGGCCTGTCAGGCCCCGGCGCTGAAGAAGTTGCTGTCGGTACCCGGTTTCCGCCTTAGCGGTAACGGCTGGTACGAAACCGACTTCAAGACTGGCGCCAAGAAGAACCTGGCAGGCGGCGACAAGGCCGACTGAGTTGAATGCTGTGACCGGGTCTTGCAGTATTAGCCCTCCGGGCGGCCAAGGCCTCCACCGAATACACGAATCACGAGAAGCGAAACCACCATCATGATGCGCAGCCATTATTGCGGCCAACTGAACGAGAGCCTGGACGGCCAGGAAGTCACCCTTTGCGGCTGGGTCCATCGTCGCCGGGACCACGGCGGGGTGATCTTCCTCGACATCCGTGACCGCGAGGGCATGGCCCAGGTCGTGTTCGACCCGGACCGCGCCGACACCTTCGCCGCTGCTGACCGCGTGCGCAGCGAGTACGTGGTGCAGGTCACCGGCAAGGTGCGCAAGCGCCCTGACGGTGCGGTCAATGCCAACATGGCCTCCGGCGCCATCGAAATCCTCGGTTATCAGCTCAATGTGCTGAACGAAGCCGAAACCCCGCCGTTCCCGTTGAACGAATACTCCGACGTGGGCGAAGAAACCCGCCTGCGCTATCGCTTCATCGACCTGCGTCGCCCGGAAATGGCCGACAAGCTGCGCCTGCGCTCGCGCATCACCAGCAGCATCCGCCGCTTCCTCGACGAAAACGGCTTCCTGGATGTGGAAACCCCGATCCTCACCCGTGCCACCCCAGAAGGCGCGCGTGACTACCTGGTGCCAAGCCGTACCCACGCCGGCAGCTTCTTTGCCTTGCCACAGTCGCCGCAGCTGTTCAAGCAACTGCTGATGGTGGCCGGCTTCGACCGCTACTACCAGATCGCCAAGTGCTTCCGTGACGAAGACCTGCGCGCAGATCGCCAGCCGGAATTCACCCAGATCGACATTGAGACCAGCTTCCTGGACGAGTCCGAGATCATGGGCCTGACCGAGAGCATGATCCGCAAGCTGTTCAAGGAAGTGCTGGACTTGGAGTTCGGCGATTTCCCGCACATGACCTTCGAAGAAGCCATGCGCCGCTACGGCTCCGACAAGCCAGACCTGCGTATCCCGCTGGAACTGGTCGATGTTGCCGACCAGCTCAAGGACGTCGATTTCAAAGTGTTCGCCGGCCCGGCCAACGATCCGAAATGCCGCGTCACCGCCCTGCGCCTGCCAGGCGGCGCGAGCATGCCGCGCAGCAAGATCGACGAGTACACCAAGTTCGTCGGCATCTATGGTGCCCGCGGCCTGGCCTACATCAAGGTCAACGAGCGCGCCAAAGGGGTCGAGGGCCTGCAGTCGCCGATCGTCAAGAACATCCCCGAGGCCAACCTCAACACCATCCTCGACCGCGTCGGCGCTGTAGACGGCGACATCGTGTTCTTCGGTGCAGACAAGTTCAAGATCGTCAGCGAGGCCCTGGGCGCGCTGCGTATCCGCCTGGGTCACGACTTCGAGCTGTTCACCTGCGAGTGGGCACCGATGTGGGTCGTCGACTTCCCGATGTTCGAAGAGAACGAAGACGGCAGCTTCACGGCGTTGCACCACCCGTTCACCGCGCCGAAGTGCACCCCGCAGGAGCTTGAGGCCAACCCTGCCACGGCCCTGTCCCGCGCCTACGACATGGTGCTCAACGGCACTGAGCTGGGTGGCGGTTCCATCCGTATCCACCGCAAGGAAATGCAGCAGGCCGTGTTCCGCCTGCTGGGTATCGAAGCGGCGGAACAGGAAGAGAAGTTCGGCTTCCTGCTCGATGCCCTGAAGTTCGGTGCACCGCCCCACGGCGGCCTGGCCTTCGGTCTGGACCGCCTGGTCATGCTGATGACTGGCGCCCAGTCGATTCGTGAAGTGATCGCCTTCCCGAAAACCCAGAGTGCCGCGTGCGTCATGACCCAGGCCCCAGGCCTGGTCGATGCCAAGGCCCTGCGCGAGCTGCACATCCGTCTGCGCGAGCAGACCAAGGTCGAGTAATCGGCCCCGGGCGTATCCGGCGGATGCGCCCATGCGCTTCGGCGCAGTCTTTCCACGTTCCGCCCTTCGGGGCGGAACCTGTTTCTGTTTCAAGGATCGGGAGTCGTTATGGCAGGCCATTCCAAGTGGGCGAACATCAAGCACCGCAAAGAGCGCCAGGATGCCAAGAGAGGCAAGGTCTTCACCAAGTGGATCCGTGAGCTGACCGTCGCTGCCAAACAGGGCGGCCCGGACGCGGCCTCCAACCCGCGCCTGCGCCTGGCGCTGGATAAGGCCCTGGGTGCCAACATGAGCCGTGACATTATTGATCGGGCCGTGGCACGTGGTGCCGGTACCAACGAAAGCGACAACGTCGAAGAGCTCAGCTACGAAGGTTACGGCCCAGGCGGCGTGGCGATCATGGTCGAAGCCATGACCGACAACCGCAACCGCACGGCTGCGGCTGTGCGCCATGCCTTCACCAAATGCGGGGGCAACCTGGGCACCGACGGTTCGGTGGCGTATCTGTTCGAGCGCAAGGGCCAGATCAGTTTCGCCCCGGGGGTAGACGAAGACGCCCTGATGGAAGCTGCGATGGAGGCCGATGCCGACGACGTGGTAGCCAACGATGATGGCTCGTTCGAGGTGTTTACGTCGTTCAACAGCTTCTATGCCGTGCGCAATGCGCTGGAAGAGGCAGGCTTCAAGGCGGCGGATGCGGAAATCGTCATGCAGCCGACCACCAGTGCCGAGTTGGACCAGGATGGCGCTGAAAAGGTACTCAAGCTGATCGACATGCTCGAAGACCTGGACGACGTGCAGAACGTCTATTCCAATGCGCAGATCTCCGACGAGATCATGGAAACCCTCGGCTAGGGTGTTCTGGTAGCTCCAACCAGGCATTCAGGCTTTTCTTTGCTTGCACCGGCCCTTTCGCGGCGGTACGGCGCTCCGATAGACTCGCAGCGCCGTACCGCCGCGAAAGGGCCGTACCGTTTGCAGCATGCATCATTTTTTTCGACAGGCGCTATGACTCTGATTCTAGGTATCGACCCCGGCTCGCGCATCACCGGTTACGGCGTGGTGCGCCAGACCGCCCGCGGCTGCGAGTATGTGGCGTCAGGCTGCATCCGCACCGGCAGCGGCGAGCTGCATGAGCGGTTGCAGATCGTGTTTCGCGGGGTCAGTGAAGTCATCGCACAGCACGGCCCGGTGACCATGGGCATCGAGCGGGTGTTCATGGCCCGCAATGCCGATTCGGCGCTCAAGCTGGGCCAGGCCCGGGGGGCTGCGATCGTGGCGGCCGCCGAGGCCGGCCTTGAGATCGCCGAGTACAGCGCCACCCAGGTCAAGCAGGCGGTGGCCGGCACCGGCGGCGCCAACAAAGAGCAGGTGATGATGATGGTCATGCACCTGCTCAAGCTCACGCAAAAACCGCAGATCGACGCCTCCGATGCCCTGGCCATCGCCTTGTGCCACGCCCACACCCGTTCCAGCCTGGTGCCCCACGGCCTGGCCACGGCGCGCCGGCGGGGCGGGCGCTTGCGTCTGTAGGCGCTTCATGCGCTGATACACATTATGTGCGGGTGGCGCGTTCACCCGCCGCATTTGCTGATAGGGTTGAGCGGTCTGCGACCGGCTCCCCGAGAATAAGGATCGGAACGTGATTGGAAGATTGCGCGGCACTCTGGCGGAAAAGCAGCCCCCGCACCTGATTATCGACGTCAATGGCGTGGGCTACGAGCTCGAAGTGCCCATGACCACCCTGTATCGCCTGCCCAAGGTTGGCGAGCCAGTGACCGTGCACACCCACCTGGTGGTGCGCGAGGACGCCCACCTGCTGTACGGGTTTGCCGAAAAGCGCGAGCGCGAGTTGTTCCGTGAACTGATCCGCCTCAATGGCGTAGGGCCCAAGCTGGCGCTGGCGCTGATGTCGGGCCTGGAAGTCGACGAGCTGGTGCGCTGCGTACAGGCTCAGGACACCTCGGCACTGGTGCGTGTACCGGGCGTTGGCAAGAAAACCGCCGAGCGCCTGCTGGTCGAGCTCAAAGACCGCTTCAAGGCCTGGGAAACGTCCCCGGCCATGTTCACTTTGGTATCCGACGGGCCGTTGCCGGTGGCCAGTGAATCAACCGCTGAAGCCGACGCCGTCAGCGCCCTCGTTTCGCTGGGCTACAAGCCGCAAGAGGCGAGCAAGGCCATTGGGGCCATCAAGGACAAGGCCAGCCTGAGCAGTGAAGAGCTGATCCGTCGCAGCCTCAAGGGGATGATTACCAAGTGATCGAAGCCGACCGCCTGATCGCCGCCAGTGGCCGCGACCGCGAAGACGTGCAAGACCGCGCGATCCGGCCATTACGCCTGGAGGAGTACATCGGCCAGCCGGTAGTGCGCGAGCAAATGGCACTGTTCATCCAAGCCGCACGGGGGCGCAGCGAATCGCTTGACCACACGCTGATCTTTGGTCCCCCGGGGCTGGGCAAGACTACCTTGGCCAACATCATCGCCCATGAGATGGGTGTGTCGGTCAAGAGCACTTCGGGGCCTATCCTCGAGCGGCCTGGGGACTTGGCCGCGATGCTTACCAACCTGGAGCCCCATGACGTTCTGTTCATCGACGAAATCCACCGGCTGTCACCCGTCGTCGAAGAAGTGCTGTACCCGGCCATGGAAGACTTTCAGCTCGATATCATGATCGGGGAGGGGCCTGCCGCCCGGTCCATCAAGCTCGACCTGCCACCGTTCACCCTGGTCGGCGCCACCACCCGTGCGGGCATGCTCACCAACCCGTTGCGCGACCGCTTCGGTATCGTCCAGCGCCTGGAGTTCTACAGCGACAAGGACCTGGCGACCATCGTCAGCCGCTCGGCAAGCATTCTGGGCCTGGTCATCGAAGACCTCGGCGCCTATGAAATCGCCCGCCGCGCGCGCGGCACCCCGCGTATTGCCAACCGCCTGCTGCGCCGGGTGCGCGACTATGCCGAAGTGCGGGGCAAGGGCCAGATCACCAAGGCGGTGGCCGACATGGCGCTGAACCTGCTGGATGTGGACGAGCGTGGCTTCGATCATTCCGACCGTCGCCTGTTGTTGACCATGATTGAGAAGTTCGACGGGGGCCCGGTGGGGGTCGACAACCTGGCGGCCGCCATCAGCGAAGAACGCCACACCATCGAGGACGTGCTCGAACCCTACCTGATCCAGCAGGGCTACATCATGCGCACACCGCGCGGGCGTGTGGTCACCCGTCATGCCTACCTGCATTTCGGCCTCGACGTGCCGGGGCAGTTGGGGGAGGGCGCCGTTTTTTCCCAAACGGGCGATGAATGACAGATCGAAAACGGCTTTTCGTGGTCCTACCGCTGGCAGGCTGCATGGGCGCTGGCAATACGACATGAACGATGAAAAAACAGTTGCTACAGCGGATTGGCAAGGCGAGGAGTAAGCACTAGAGTATGCGCGCGCTAAATGGCCTGGAACCCTTTGCACACCGTTGTCGCGTCTATTACGAAGATACCGATGCTGGCGGCGTGGTGTATTACGTCAATTACCTGAAATTCATGGAGCGCGCGCGCACCGAACGCTTGCGGCACCTGGGTTTTTCCCAGTCGCAGCTGGCGCAGGGCAACCTGCTGTTTGTCGTCCACTCCAGCGAAGCGCGTTACCACGCGCCGGCGCGGCTGGACGACGAACTGCGGGTTACCGCGCAAGTACTTGAACTCAATCGCGCCAGCCTGCGCTTCGTGCAGCAGGTCTGGCGGGAAAAGGATGAAACGCTGCTCTGCGAAGGGCAGTTCCTGGTGGCCGCTGTGCGCGCCGACACTTTCAAACCCCGAGCCATCCCCCCGGAGCTGCGCGACGCCTTTGTGGCCGACTGCTCGGGTAATCAATCGAATGCAGGAGAATAAGCGTGGAAGCTAACGTCGTCGACCATACCTCCATGTGGAGTCTGGTCAGCAATGCCAGCGTAGTGGTGCAGTTGGTGATGCTGACCCTGGTGGCCGCCTCGGTCACCTCGTGGATCATGATTTTTCAGCGCAGCACCATGCTGCGCGCCGGTCGTCGTGCGCTGGATGCCTTCGAAGAGCGCTTCTGGTCGGGTATCGACCTGTCCAAGCTGTACCGCCAGGCCGGCAGCAACCCAGACCCGGATTCGGGTGTGGAGCAGGTCTTCCGTGCCGGTTTCAAGGAATTCTCGCGCCTGCGCCAGCAACCGGGTGTTGACCCGGACGCGGTCATGGAAGGCGTAGGCCGTGCCATGCGCGTTGCTATTTCCCGCGAGGAAGAAAAGCTCGAGCAAAGCCTGCCGTTCCTGGCGACCGTGGGTTCCACCAGCCCGTACATCGGCCTGTTCGGTACCGTATGGGGGATCATGAACTCCTTCCGCGGCCTGGCCAGCGCCCAACAGGCCACCCTGGCCACCGTTGCCCCCGGCATCGCCGAGGCACTGATCGCTACGGCTATCGGCCTGTTCGCGGCAATCCCGGCGGTTATTGCCTACAACCGCTTCGCGGCGCGCAGTGAAACGCTGATCGGCCGCTACTACACCTTCGCCGACGAGTTCCAGGCGATCCTGCACCGTAAAGTGCACACCAGCGAAGAGTAATCAGGTAGAAGCCCATGGCCCGAGTTCGCCACAAACGCAAGCCCGTCGCCGAGATGAACGTGGTGCCCTACATCGACGTGATGCTGGTACTGCTGGTCATCTTCATGGTGACGGCGCCCATGCTCAACCAGGGCGTCAAGGTAGACCTGCCCAAGGTTTCCAGCGAAGCCTTGCCGCAGGACAACAACGTCCAGATCCTTACCATTTCCATCAAGGCCGACAAGACCTACTACTGGAACCTCGGCAGTGAAGTCGACACCGACAAGCAGATGGACAAGGCCATGACCTTGCCGGCCATGACCGACGCTGTGACCAAGATCATTGCCGCCGGCCGCGACCAGGGCAAACAGACCCAGGTCTTCATCCGCGGCGACAAGGCCGTGGACTATGGCGCGGTCATGGGTGCCATGGGCGGGCTGCAGAAAGCCGGTGTCGGTAACGTTGGCCTGATTACCGAGGCGCCCTGATGCAACAGCGAGAGCCATCCGCCTCGGAAAGCTACTTCTGGCCCAGTGTCTGGGCCATCGGCCTGCATGTGCTGGTGTTTGCCTTGCTGTTCGTCAGCTTCGCCATGACCCCTGAGCTGCCGCCGTCCAAGCCGATCGTTCAGGCTACGCTGTATCAGCTCAAGTCCAAGAGCCAGGCGACCACCCAGACCAACCAGAAGATTGCCGGGGAAGCGAAAAAAACCGCTTCGCGCCAGACCGAGGTCGAGCAGCTGGAGCAGAAGAAGGTCGAGCAGGAAGCTGTGAAAGCGGCGGAACAAAAGAAAGCCGACGCTGCTCAAAAGGCCGAGGAAGCCCGCCAGGCGGCCGAGGCCAAAAAAGCCGAGGAAGCTGCAAAAACGGCCGAAGCCAAGAAAGCGGCCGAAGCGAAGAAGGCCGAAGAGGCCAAAAAAGCGGCGGAAAAACAGCAAGCCGACATTGCCAAGAAAAAAGCCGAAGACGAAGCGAAGAAAAAAGCCGAGGACGAAGCGAAGAAAAAAGCCGAGGACGAGGCTAAGAAGCAGGCGGCTGAAGAGGCGAAGAAACAAGCCGCAGAGGATGCCAAGAAAAAGGCAGCCGAAGAGGCGAAGAAAAAAGCGGCCGAGGACGCCAAGAAAAAGGCGGCAGCCGAGGACGCGAAGAAAAAGGCAGCTGAAGAGGCCAAGAAAAAGGCCGCGGCAGATGCCCAGAAGAAAAAGGCCCAGGAAGCAGCGCGCAAGGCGGCTGAGGACAAGAAGGCGCAGGCACTGGCCGAGCTGCTGTCCGACACCACTGAGCGTCAGCAGGCACTGGCGGACGAGCAGGGTGACCAGGTGGCCGGCGATTTCGACGACCTGATCCGCATGCGTGCAGCAGAAGGTTGGGCGCGGCCCCCTTCGGCACGCAAAGGCATGACGGTAGTCCTGCAGGTCAGCATGCTGCCGGATGGCACCATCACCAATGTGAGCGTGCTGCGCTCCAGTGGCGACGGCCCGTTTGACAGTTCGGCAGTGGCCGCCATGAAGAACATCGGTCGTCTGACTGAAATGCAGGGTATGAAGCCGAGCGATTTCAACCGGTATCGCTCGTTCAAGATGACATTTACACCTGAGGATCTAGCGTTGTGATTAAACGTCTGAGAGGACTGCTGGTCATGCTGTGCTGCGTGGCAGGCATGGCCGTAGCAGAGGAAAAGAACATCCTGGTCACCAGTGGTAGCGACCGGGCCACACCCATCGCGGTGGTACCCTTTGCCGTCCAGGGCGGGAGCGTGCTGCCTGAAGACATGGCAGACATCATCGGTAACGACCTGCGCAACTCGGGCTACTACTCGCCCATTCCGCGTCAGAACATGATCAGCCAGCCGTCCCAGGCCAGCGAAGTCATCTTCCGTGACTGGAAAGCGCTGGGTGCCCAGTACGTGATGGTCGGCAGCATCGTGCCGTCCGGTGGCCGCCTGCAGGTGCAGTACGCCCTGTTCAACGTGGCTACCGAGCAGCAGGTACTGACCGGCAGCGTGGCCGGCACGGCCGACCAGTTGCGCGACATGTCGCACTACATTGCCGACCAGTCGTTCGAGAAGCTCACCGGCATCAAGGGTGCTTTCTCTACCCGCATGCTGTACGTCACTGCCGAGCGCTTCTCCACCAACAACACCCGCTACACCTTGCAGCGTTCGGACTACGACGGTGCACGTGCGGTCACCCTGCTGCAGTCGCGTGAGCCGATCCTGTCGCCGCGCTTCGCGCCGGATGGCAAGCGCATCGCCTACGTGTCGTTCGAGCAGCGTCGCCCGCGCATCTTCATCCAGCACATCGACACGGGCCGTCGCGAGCAGATCACCAACTTCGAGGGCCTCAACGGCGCACCTGCCTGGTCGCCTGACGGCTCGCGTCTGGCATTCGTGCTGTCCAAGGACGGTAACCCGGACATCTATGTGATGAACGTGGCGTCGCGTCAGATCAGCCGCGTAACCGCTGGCCCGGGTATCAATACCGAACCGTTCTGGGGCAAGGATGGCAACACCCTGTACTTCACCTCGGACCGCGGCGGCAAGCCACAGATCTACAAACAGTCGGTCAGCGGTGGCAGTGCAGAACGCGTTACCTTCGTGGGTAACTACAATGCCAACCCGAAACTGTCGGCTGACGAAAAGACCTTGGTCATGATTCACCGTCAGCAGGGCTTCACCAACTTCAAAGTTGCGGCCCAGGACTTGCAACGCGGAAGTGTAAAGATTCTCTCGGAGACCAGTCTTGATGAGTCTCCCACTGTTGCGCCCAACGGCACCATGCTAATCTACGCCACCCGCCAGCAGGGCCGGGGAGTCTTGATGCTCGTGTCGCTTAATGGCCGCGTGAGGCTCCCACTTCCTACCGCTCAAGGCGAAGTCAGAGAACCGTCCTGGTCCCCTTACCTGAACTGATTGCGGCGTAATACGTTTTGCTTAACACACTGGGGTTTCATTAGGAGTTTCACGATGGAAATGCTGAAGTTTGGTAAATTCGCTGCGCTGGCTCTGGCCATGGCCGTGGCTGTAGGTTGCTCCTCGAAGGGCGGTGACAATGCTGGTGAAGGCGCCGGCGCCGTTGACCCGAACGCTGGCTACGGTGCAAACACCGGCGCAGTGGACGGTTCCCTGAGCGAAGAAGCCGCTCTGCGCGCAATCACCACCTTCTACTTCGAATACGACAGCTCGGACCTGAAGCCAGAAGCCATGCGCGCTCTGGACGTTCACGCCAAGGACCTGAAAGCCAACGGCAACCGTGTCGTTCTGGAAGGTAACACCGACGAGCGCGGTACCCGTGAGTACAACATGGCTCTGGGCGAGCGTCGTGCCAAGGCCGTTCAGCGCTACCTGGTTCTGCAGGGCGTTTCCCCTGCACAGCTGGAAGTGGTTTCCTACGGTGAAGAGCGTCCAGTTGCCACTGGCAACGACGAGCAGTCCTGGGCTCAAAACCGTCGCGTAGAACTGCGTAAGTAAGTTCTTATGCGTATGTGCCGCCGTGCAGTAACCGTCCTCGCACTCAGCCTGCCCCTTTCGGCGTGGGCTGCAGTCCCTGTAGTAGATGACAACTCAGGCAGCTATCCGCCTGCGGGTTATGGCACGAGCGGCGCCTATGCCGGGTCAGGGGCTTCGGCCCCTGCCTCTGCACAGGGCCAGCTGTTCATGCAGCTGCAACAGATGCAGGATCAGCTTTCCCGCCAGCAAGGCATCATCGAAGAGCTGCAAAACGATGTGTCGCGCATGAAGCAGGAAAACCTGGAGCGTTACCAGGACCTGGACCGTCGCATCAACAGTGGCGCCGCGCCTGCCGCGACCCCTGACAATTCTGCTGGTAGTGGTGCCTCTGGCGCCGCCACCGGGGCAGCAGCAGGTGCTGCAGCCCAACAACCGGCCGCCAACAGCGAGCCCGGTGACCCGGCGAAGGAAAAGCTCTACTACGATGCCGCCTTCGACCTGATCAAACAGAAAGACTTCGACAAGGCCAGCCAGGCGTTCAATGCCTTCCTGCGCAAGTACCCCAACAGCCAGTATGCGGGCAATGCCCAGTATTGGCTGGGCGAGGTGAACCTGGCCAAAGGTGACCTGCAAGGTGCAAGCCAGGCCTTCGCCCAGGTCAGCCAGAAGTACCCCAAGCACAGCAAGGTGCCTGACTCGCTCTATAAGCTTGCCGATGTTGAGCGTCGCCTGGGGCACACCGACAAGGTCAAAGGTATTTTGCAGCAGGTCGTTACCCAGTACCCCGGCACCTCCGCCGCTCAACTGGCTCAGCGAGACCTGCAAAAGCTTTAGGCTGTGCCGCTTGGTGGTAACCGTTCGAAAGAAACCCGCGCCTGTCGCGGGTTTTTTCGTTAGAATCAGCGCCCTTTTTTCGTAAACACGCTGCTGCGGATAACGCCATGTCGAGTCCGCGACAGTGCCTGACGGAGGCGGGCAGCCTGTTTAGCTGTCACGCCCGTGGCGATCATGCAAGACACATTACGCATCACCGAAGTCTTTTACTCGTTGCAGGGTGAAACGCGAACGGCTGGGCTACCCACGGTATTCGTGCGGCTCACCGGTTGCCCCCTGCGCTGTCAATACTGCGACAGTGCCTATGCCTTCAGTGGCGGCACTGTGCGCAGCCTCGATTCGATCCTTGAGCAGGTGGCGGGCTTCAAACCGCGCTATGTTTGCGTTACCGGCGGCGAGCCGCTGGCTCAGCCCAATGCCTTGCCGTTGTTGCAGCGTTTGTGCGATGCCGGGTATGAGGTGTCGCTGGAAACCAGCGGCGCCTTCGATATCGCCGGTACCGACCTGCGCGTCAGCCGCGTGGTCGACCTCAAGACCCCGGGGTCGGAGGAGTCGCACCGCAACCGCTACGAGAACATCGAGCAACTGACCCGTAACGATCAGGTCAAGTTCGTCATCTGTTCCCGTGAGGACTACGACTGGGCGGTGTCCAAACTGATCCAGTACAACCTGGCCGAGCGGGCGGGCGAAGTGCTGTTTTCGCCCAGCCACCACCAGGTCAGTGCCAGCGACCTGGCGGATTGGATCGTCGCCGATAACCTGCCCGTACGCTTCCAGTTGCAGCTGCACAAGCTGTTGTGGAACGACGAGCCCGGACGTTGATTGAAAGAGTGACAGACATGACAGACAAACGCGCAGTAATCCTGTTGTCCGGTGGCCTCGACTCGGCCACGGTCGTAGCCATGGCCAAAGCCGAAGGCTACAGCTGCTACACCATGAGCTTCGATTACGGCCAGCGCCACCGCGCTGAGCTGAATGCTGCAGCGCGTGTGGCACGTGACCTGGGTGTGGTGGAGCACAAGGTGATTGGCCTGAACCTGGACGGCATCGGCGGTTCGGCCTTGACCGACACCAGCATCGATGTGCCAGAAGCCCCGGGTGAAGGCATCCCGGTCACCTACGTGCCGGCGCGCAACACCGTGTTCCTGTCACTGGCGTTGGGCTGGGCTGAAGTACTGCAGGCTCGCGACATCTTCATTGGCGTCAATGCGGTGGACTACTCCGGCTACCCCGACTGCCGCCCCGAGTTTGTCGAAGCTTTCGAGCGTATGGCCAACCTGGCCACCAAAGCCGGTGTAGAAGGGCAGGGTTTCCGCATTCAGGCACCGTTGCAGAATATGAGCAAGGCGCAGATCGTACAGGCGGGTATGGCTCGCGGTGTGGACTACAGCCTGACGGTTTCCTGCTACCAGGCAGACGATGATGGCCGCGCATGCGGCAAGTGCGACAGCTGCCGCCTGCGTGCCGAAGGCTTCAGGGCTGCTGGGCAGGCCGACCCTACCCGGTATTTTTGAAAAAATTGCGCTGAAGTGTTGATTTCCCGTTAGAAATCAGTATTATACGCGCCATCCAACGGGTCGTTAGCTCAGTTGGTAGAGCAGTTGGCTTTTAACCAATTGGTCGTAGGTTCGAATCCTACACGACCCACCATATTCGAACCGGCTGGTGATGAGTAGAAAAGCGTGGCTTTGTTGAGCTATTCTTGTCCTGCCGCCGGATGAAGCGAAGGTTCGCTTCAGTCTGATGTGTTTAATGAATTGCCCGCCGCTTATGGCGGGCTTTTTCGTTTAAATAACTCAATAGTTAGCGCGTACCTTAGCGCTGCCAATCGGCATGGGCAATCACTGCGCTGGTGGGTAACGGGCAGCAGAGGCTGAGGGTCAGTCACCTGGCTTCAACAGCACCCCGGCGAGCAGCAGGTTCAACGCTGCCACGCTTTCCCTGAGCCGCGCCTTACCGTCGTCGGCCTCTGCGATCCAGAAGGCGGCCTCGGCGAGGCTGCCATAGATCAGCGAGGCCAGTGCCTGTGGATTAACGGGCGCGACGATCTTTAGGCGAATCAAGTTGGCGATCAGCAGCTGCATTGAGTCCACGCAATAGCGTTGCGCATCCGGTGACGCTCCTCCAAAGACCGCGCGAGCGTCACGCAGGACAATTCGCTGGATAGGGGGTTCTGTCGCCATCTCGAGGTAGGCGCGGCAGCGCTTGCAGAATCCCTCCCAGGCATCGTCTGCGGTATCGGTGATCGCCCGCAGGCGCGCATCCATTTCAGCATCCAACTGTTCGACCACCGCCGCCAACAGCCCTTGTTTGTTGCCAAAATGGTGGTACAACGCACCCCGCGAGAGTTCCACTTGGGCAGTCAGGTCGTCCATGGATGTCTGTGCGTATCCGCGCTCACTGAATATCTTGCGCGCTACCGCCAGGAGCGTGGCGCGGGTTTCTTCCATTTCGGCGCGGGTACGGCGGGCCATCAGGTATTTCCTTGTTCAGAAGCGATGACGGTGACCAGTTGGCGCCACCGCTGCGATCCGTGCATTTTCAGGTGACTGGCTTGCGCAGACAAGCCCAGGCTGTGAATAGGCGCATCAGCGCCCAAGTAGCTCGCCGATAGCCCATTCGATGGCCTGGGTATCTTTCTCGTTCAAGCCTTCACCGGCCACGTGTCCCCAATCGGACTCAAGCACGTGCATTTCGGCCCCGGGGATGCTGGCGGTTTCCAGTTCGGCGTCTTGCACCGGGAAATACAGGTCGCTGGACGAGGGCATGATGATGGTCTGGGCCTTGATCGATGCTAGCGCTTTGCCCATGTCGCCTTGGTAACGGGCATTGGCGCTGATGTCGGCGTGCTGGCCGGTCCATAGCTGGGCGAGCAGGTTATTGGCATCGCGCTTGAGGAACCAGCCCTCCCAGAAGTCGATCAGGAAGTCTTCGATCGACGCATATCCCAGCACCCGCTGGTCCAGACGTTCGCGGTAAAACGCCTGGGAGAAGCCCCAGCCTGCGTAGATACGTGCTGCCACACGTAGCCCCCGGTGCGGGGGCTGCGCGTAGAACCCTTCTTTGAATTCAGGGTCGAGCTCGATCGCCGCGCGCACGCTGTCGAAAAATACATGGAAATGCCGTGAAGTCCGCGCCGCGCTTTGAAAGGTGAACAACCGTTCGACCTGCTCTGGGTAGGCCGCCGCCCATTCGAACGCCTGAGAGCCACCCAACGACCAGCCGATAGCCAGCCGGACCTGGCTGATGCCGAACTTCTCGGTCAGCAGGCGATATTGCTGGTTCACGTTGTCATGCACGGTAATGCGCGGGAATCGGTTGCCATTCTGCGGCGCCGGCGTGTTGCTGGGTGAGCTCGACAGCCCATTGCCAAACGCATCGGGCACAATGATGAAGTACTTGGTGGGGTCGAGCGCCCGACCCTCGCCAATCAGCCAGGCGGTATCGTCGTGAGTGGCGGCGAACGAAGTTGGGTAGATGATGACGTTGTCCTTCGCGGCGTTGAGTTTGCCGTAGGTCTGATAAGCTAGCCTGGCCTGACGTAGGCAACGCCCGGACTGCAACTGGATGTCACCAAGTTCGAAGATTTCATGAGGCATGGGAAGTTTTCTCGGTTGGAGCCAATGGCTGTTGGTGAACAGGGGCTGATAACCGGCCCCAGAAGTCGATCAAGGCAGTCGGTAGGCGATTACATAGTCTCCACGGGCTTTTCCAGGCCCTTGCGCGCCGCCTGCGGTGACAACAACGTACTGACGCCCGGTTTTGCTTCCCTGGTAGCTAATGGGGGTAGCCTGGCTCCCCACTGGCAAGCGGCTCTTCCACAGCAATTGGCCGGTGTGGCTGTCCAGCGCCCGCAGGTAGTAGTCCATAGAGCCCGAAAAGAAAACCAGCCCACCTTTGGTCACCAGTGGCCCGCCCATTGTCGGCATGCCAATCGGCATTGGCAGGCCGGGGACGCCGCCGGGTAGCAGGGTATCCTGGGTGCTTCCCATAGGGATTTGCCAGGCTATCTGCCCCGACTCGAGATCAATGGCAGTGAGGGTGCCGTAGGGGGGGGCGATGCACGGGACGCCGAGTGGTGAGGTGAACATGCCGTGGATCACGCCGAACGGCGCGCCACGTTGCTCGGCATAGTTGCCCGAAGCGCCTGTTGGGTTGTAGCCGGCAGCGACTGCTTGTTCGTGCTTGATGAACTGCGCCCAGTGAGCGATGCGGATGTCATTGACCACAAGCAGGCCTGAAGCTCTGTCGATCGCGCCGCCGCCCCAGTTGATTCCGCCGTAGTAGCCGGGGTACATGAGGGTCGGGCGGGTGCTGAGCGGCGTAAAATCGCCGACGTAGTGCATGCGCTTGAACTGGATGCGGCAATACAGCTGGTCGAGAGCCGTCATGCCCCACATGCTTTTTTCGCTCAAAGGCGCATAACCGAGCGACACGCTGGAGTATGGCTGCGCAGGTGCGGGGTGCTGGCCCAGGGGAGCGCCTTCGGTGCTGACACTGCGTGTCTCGATCGGGAAGACGGGACGGCCGTCCCGTCGGTCGAGGACAAACACTTGACCAGTCTTGGTCAGTACGATCACGACGGGTGTCGTGTCGCCATTGCCCGTAGGAAGATCGTGGAGGATGGGCTGCGCGGCGACGTCGTAGTCATGCAGGTCATGATTAACGGTCCTGAAGTGCCAGCGGTCGATACCGGTCCTCACGTCGATGGCCACAACCGAAGCGTTGTACGTTTCAGAAGCCGGCAGGCGATTGGCCCCCCAGAAGTCCGGTGTCTGGTTGCCGGTGGGGACATAGACGAATCCAAGTTCTGGGTCGTAGGAGGCAGTTCCCCAGAAGTTCGGTGTCTGGTCCGGGTAGATCTCACCTGGCGGCAGTGGCTGCCCACGTTTCGGTGTGGCGGGGTCCCAGGCCCAGACCAGTTCGCCAGTGCGAACGTCCCAGCCACGCACCACGCCCGAGGGTTCGCCACTCGCCGCCCAGTCCTGCATGCGTGCGCCGGTGACGATCACATCCCCGGCCACTAACGGCGCCGAGGTCGGGTAGTAGGAATCCTTGGCCCGATCGCTCAAGCCGTGGAGCAGATTTACTTCACCCTTCTGGCCGAAACCGGGGCACACGGCACCACTGTGCGCATCTAGAGTGATCAGCCGGGCATCAAGGGTGGTGAGTACAATACGTGTGTGGCAAAGCCCGGGGGCCTGCCCCCCCGAGCCATCAGGTTCGCTCCAGGATGCAAGGCCGCGGCACCGTTGCCACTCTTTGGACTTCACCTTCGGGTCAAATGCCCACTTATGGTCGCCCGTTTCGGCATCGATCGCTATCACTTTGCTATACGGGGTGCAGACGTACAGCATGTCCCCCAGCTTGATTGGCGTTCCCTGAAACGCAGCCTCGCCACTAGGGACATCACCCGTGCGGTACTGCCAGGCGACTTCCAGGTCGGCAACATTTGAAGTGTCGATCTCGCTCAAGGCGGAATAGCGGCTGCCACGCACATCCTGGCCATACTGTGGCCAGTCGGGAGTGCCGCGCTCACCGGTATCACTGTGCGCCAGCGCGAATGCGCCCTGCAGGCGGGGAAGCGGCGCGGCGCCAGAGTGAGGATAAAAGCTAGCGAGCGTGCCGCCCACGATTGCAGTCAGCAATGCCGGCAGCGCCAGCCTGCGTACACCGCGCGAACCGTAGATACCCTTGCCGTTCTTCAGCCCCGGATAAAGGGTGGCAGCTATGCACGTCACGACCAGAAACAGGGATACGCGCGGTACCCATTGCCAATAATCCAGCCCAACTTCACCCCATGCCCACGCCATGCTCAGGACCAGTAGCCCCACGGCAATGCCGAACGCGTAGCTGCGTTGGCGCCAAAGGCCAGTGGCAACTGCCGTAAGCAACAGCCCCGCAACAAGGTAGAAGCCGCTACCATCGAGCAGTACCAGCCAGGTTCCGCCAGCCAGCATCACTAGGCCGATCAAGGCCAAGCAAGCCCCGGCCACGCGCGCCAATATCCGTGTACCACTCATTACGGCCATCTCCCTAGGCTTTCAGAAATCGACAAGGTTGCACTGCGGTCGCCCTACGGCCCGCCATGGCAGCGCGCATGCGTGACGCTCAAACCTCTGTTTACAAGCAGGTGCAACCAGGCCTGCGCCTTAGACACACGGCCTGGAACGTTGGGGGGAGCGAGCGCCCGGGTATGAGGCCACCCGGGCCTGGTTTTCATTTCGCGGCGTCGGCCTGCGCGGGCTGGCTATGCTGCTTGTGGCTGGATACACCCATGCTCAACGCCAGCAGCAGCCCTAGCGCGGCAAGGCCGGCGGCCAGCCACAGGGTGGTAGCCAAGCCGAGAACATCCACAGCCTGTCCTCCGGCCCAGGAGCCCAGCGAGATACCGACATTGAACACACCTACATAAAGTGCGGTGGCTACTTCCACCGCAGTGGGAGCCGCTTTCATCATCCAGGTCATCAGCCCAACGGATACACCGCCATAGGCCAGCCCCCAGGCAATCAAAACCACGGCACCGCCAGTTTGGGTATCTCCGATGGTCAGGAACAGTACCGGTGTAAGCAACAGCCCAATGGCGATACTGGTCAAGGTCAGGGTGGTACGGCGCGCGGCAATTATCCCGGCCAGGAAGTTACCAATGATGCCGGCGATCCCGTAGGCGAACAGCAGCGCACCGATCCATTGCGGATCGAAACCTGACACAGACAGCAACAGCGGGCGAACGAAGGTGAATGCCATGAAGTGTCCGGCCACCAGCAACAACGTCAACAGCAACCCGGCTTGTACGCCCCGGTTGGCGAACTGTGTGGTGAACTGGCGAGCAGTAACCGAACTGTGTACGGGCAGGGATGGAATCACTGCCAGATGAATCAGTAGAACCACACCACTGAGTATGGCCATGGCGCCAAACGCCCAGCGCCAGCCGGCAAACTCCCCGATCAGCGCCCCCAGCGGTACCCCGAGCACGGAAGCTGCAGCCACGCCCCCGAAGATAATCGAGGTGGCCAGGCCGATCGAGTTCCCTGGGACAAGTCGCGCAGCCAGTCCACCCGCTATGGCCCAGATCCCACCCATGCAGAAACCAACCAATACCCGTGCGGCCAGCATCCAGGCCATGCTCGTGGCCATCGCACAGGCAAGGTTAGCGAGTACCAGAAGGCCCAATAGCCCACACAGAATCCAACGCCGGTCCAGATTGCCCGCGCCAATCACTACCAGAGGCGCGAAGAAGGCTGCCAGCAGTGCTGGCAAGGTGATCATTAGGCCTGCGTTACCGGTAGAGGTGCCCAGCGCTTCGGCGATAGTCGTGAGCAGGCCTACTGGCAGCATCTCGGTCGTCACCACGGAGAATGTGGCAAGCCCTGCGGCTATCACCGCCAGCCAAGGGTGGCGCACGGTTGTAGCATTGGCAGCGTTTGCAGATGAGCTCATGGTTGCAAATCCCTTGAATGAAAATCAGACGCCCAGTACCGCGAGGTGCACGTGGCGCCATAGATGGTTGAAACTTCCCTGCAGCCCTTCATGGCCGGATATAATTATCATACATTCAGTATGTATGAATAAAGAACCTATCATCTGCCACCTGCACCGACAACCGTTATGTGCCTTCAGCGACTGGCGATAGACTAGTTGAGGAGGTCGAGGTCCTATGTTCGAGCGGGATCAGGGTAAACAAGCTGCCTGCCTGCATTGCCCAAAAACCGTGGAAGTGGTGGCCATTGCTAAAGTAGCCGGCCAACCGCTCTGAGCGCAGGGCCAATACGAAACGGCCATTGGCGTCGTAGCTCACCACCTCAGCCTCACTCATTTCCAGCTCTACATGGCACAGTGGAAACAACGCCTTGTACAGAGACTCCTTGGCACTGAAACAGAGGTAGAAAAACTGCAGCGCTTCGAAGCCTTTCATGTTTTTGAAACGTTGATGTTCGTCGGGACGCATCACGTGCGCGGCCATTGCCAGTAATTCGAGGTGCCAGACGGCCTCCTCAATGTCGACGCCCACGCCCATGAAACAGCCTGCATCGGCGGCGCACGCCAGCGCCAGGCGCCGATTATGCGCGATGGACCCCACTGCACCCGGTGGAAACAGGGCATAACGGTACGGCCGCGCGATCGGCAGCCAGTCATCGAGGAGGCCAAGCGCTGTGAGTGCGGCCGCAGCGCACACCCGGCCGCCGGCAAATTCGCGGCGTCGGAGCGGCAGCGCCCGGCCCAGCCAGCGAGTGCCCATCAGCTCCTCGTCACACGGTGGCTCGTAGCCGTCGAGGGGCAAGGCGAACATCGTCAGGCCTTGGGGCGCTTCCTGCTGAAACGGCCACATGGGCCTCGGTTTGGGCACAGCTCCGCCGCTCAAAGTAGCTTCCTCTGCTCGGTGACACGCAAGCGGGCATGGTAGAACGCAGGCGAACCATAGGTGGTGTTCGCTGCCGCTCCTGTACTGCCTCCGTGGATGTCGGAAAACACTGCGCATTGACTGATGTAGAAGTTCTTGCTGAAGTTGATCGACAGGAGTGCGCCCATCTCCTGCGATATATTGCGCAGTGCATGTTCTACTCGAGAGTCGAGGGTATAGAGGCCCAGGCCGAGCGTGCCGTGGTGTTGGCCAACTTCGCGCAATTCGGCGAGCAAGCAGCGCAGGTCGGGCTTCTGAATTACGAACGACACTGGCCCGCGTATTTCCTGAGCGTAGTGCTTGATGCTACTGGAAAATCCCTGCCGAACAGCGATCAACGAGGGGGTGACGATGCGGGCCTGGGGATAGTCCGGGTCGCGCACCTCCTCGGCATGCCGCAAAACCCTGGCGAAGCGCGCCGCTTCACAGGCTCGGATTTCGCTTAGGCTTGTTGGTACCAGCATGGCCCCCAACAGGTCGCGAAGGCTGGAGTAGCGCCCGAGCACCTGCTCGATCCGTGCGACCAGATCACGCTCGAACTGTTCGACCGTTACCACACCGTCTTCCAGGAGGATGCCCTCGGGCAGCACATATAAGGTCTGCGGTGACGTGCACAACTGTGCTGAATAAGAGCACAGGCCAAAGGCCAGGTTTTCGAGCATACCGTCGTAGTCGCCCGTCGAGTGGAGGAACACAGCCGTTTGTGCGCTCTGTTGTGTCATGACCCTCGCCTGCCACGCATGCTGTCGTAACCAACAGCCGAACTCAGTGCCGCCCATATAGTCGATCAGGCGCACGTCGGGGTGCAGCGCTGCCTGGCGATAGGCGCTTAGCTCATCGCTGTAGAACAGGTTGACGATATCCTGTGGAACGCCCACCTGCGCGCAGACGGCCTTGATCGTTTTGATGGTCAGGGCGATTGGCAGGACGGCATTGCCATGGGGCACGACAATTGCCGCGCAGCCTGCCGCGAGGGACGCGAACAACCCGGGATAGGCGCCCCACGTAGGTACCACCTGACCCGCAAAGATCAGCGACAGACCTGTAGGCATCGTCGCGAATTCGCGTGATAGCGCTTGTTGCTGCCCTTGCCCCACCGCCATTGGCGCCTCGAACTGACAGGTCAGCTCGCGAGACACTGCCAGCACACCGGCAACTGACTCCAGTGCCCGAGCCTGGGCATGTACGGCATTGGCGTGGAAACCCATGAACAGGCCATGCCCACTGGTATGCATGCCGACATGAGCGAACAGAAAAGTGTCGGCATGCAGCCTGTTCACCACCTCGCAAAGCAGGGCGCTGCGCTGTTCGACCTCCAGCTGACGCCACTTGCGCATAGCCTTGTCCGCCTTGCACGCGAGCACCTGAAAGTCTTCAACCCGGTAGCTAATGCCCAGGTCGAAGCCATAGGGCGAGCGCTCGCTGCCAGCCCAGTGCTCCTGGCTCCGGCACTGAGGCTGGGGTTCGATGTGCAATGGTGCGCCCAGCAGACGCTTGAAACGATAGGCACCTTGTTCAACCTGTGCATTGTCGTAATCGACCATCTCATCGGAATAGGGCTGATAAGGCTTGCGTGTGCGCGTTGCTTCCAAGGCCTGATGTAGCATCGCAGCATGCTGCGCCTGCCATGCCTTGAGCTTGCGCGAATTCATGACGCGTCACTCGTTTGTGCGACCTCAGCGAAGGCTTGCGCTGTCGGCATCTGGGCCATAAACAGCGCGTCCAGGTCGTCAGTGCCCAAGGTTCGCGCCATCTTGACGAACTCGGCGGCATCAGCGCCGACACAGTAGTGTGATTGTGGGCTGGGGCTGTCGAGCACGCCGAGAATGGTACGGGCGAAGTCCGTTTCGCTGGTACCGGCCTGGCTCGCCAACGCTTCGCTTTGCTTGAGGAAAGCGCTGAACGAGGGTTCATAGATCTGCCGAGGCTCACCGTTGGCTTGGGCCAGCACCTGCTGCCCCGTACTGCTGAACTTACCCCAGATCGGCGTATTGATAGCACCCGGCTGGACGACGCTGACACTGACCCCGGAGTGTGCCAGCTCACGACGCAGAGCATCGCTGAAGGCCATCTTGGCGAACTGGGCAATGGAGTAGGCGCCCAGATAAGGCACCGCGATACTGCCCAGGCCGGAAGTTACATTGACGATTCGGCCGCCACTTCGGCGCAAGTACGGCAAGGCTGCCTGGGTGACCAGCAACTGGCCTATCACGTTGGTGTCCAGCTGACGGCGCAGTTCATCGGCGCTCAGTAATTCCAGGGGACTAGGCACGCAGATGCCGGCGTTGTTCACCAAACCCCACAATGGCTGTTCGGCGCAGGCCTGGCGGATACGCTCGAACGCAGCAGCGACCGAAGCACTGCAGCTGACATCTAGGCTGATTGGCTCGATACCCTCGACGTTGACGAATACGCCCGCTATGTTGCGTGCTGCTGCGAATACATGAAAGCCGTTGTCCGCCAACATCACGGCTGCGGCACGACCCAGGCCGCTGGAGGCGCCTGTAACGAGTACGGTTTTCTTGCTCATGACAGTTCCTTGTCTGGTGATGGCAGGATTAGTGGCCCATTACGGCGCGGTCGTCGAATAGCAGCGAGGTTTGTAGGCGTTCGCGCATGCTCTTGGCCGGTGCCAGCAGCATCCCTATGTCGCGTTTCAGGCGTGGGACGAAGCGGTCGTATTGCTCCACTTCGCTCAACGCACGCGAGGCTTCAACAATGGCCCGAGCCCGGGGCTGGCGGAGTTCCTGGTAGCGCGCAAGGGCGGACACGGGGTCGGCCCCCCCGCTCAGCACATGCCCCAGCACCGCAGCATCCTCGATCGACAGACCGGCGCCCTGGCCCAGGCTGGTCAGCATGGGATGGGCGGCGTCGCCAATCAGCGTTGCGCGCCCTTGCGACCAAGTGTTCGGAAACGAGCGGTCTTTAGCATCGACGGTGATGATTGATTCACTCGGTGTGCTGTGCATGATGTCTGCAACGATCGGCGGCCAGCCCCGGTAGACCTTGGCAACATCCGCACTCGATCCCTGCCAGCACTGCGCCTGATGGTTGGGCATATTGGCCGTCCCCCACCAGTAGACCCAACCGCCCCCGATGTCGATGATGCCTACTCGCTTGCCCTTGCCCCAGTAATGCACGACATAGCCGGGAGTAATCTGTGGATGGCTGTACTTCACCAGCGCCAGCCAGCAGATATATCCAGCCTCTTGAACCACGCTATGCACCCCCATTGCCTGGCGCACAGGGGAGTGGTAACCATCGGCGCCCACCAGGATATCGCCGCGCTCGATACTGCCGTCTTCGAAGCGCACCTGTACCTCATCATGTTGCTGAGTGAAGTCTACGAAACGCTTGCCCAGATGGATCGGCGTTTCGCCCAGCTTGTCCAGCAATGCCTGTTGTAATCGCTGGCGTGAGATACATACGCTCGGCGCACCCTGCGCTTCGGCAATCTCCTGGAATGGCAGGCGCTTGAGCAGCAGTCCGGAGCTGTGTCGAATCTCGAAGTCCAGGATCGGTGCGCCGTAACACTCCAGGCGCAGGTCGATATCCAGCAACTTCTTCATGGCCGCGCTGGCGTTTGACATCACCGACAGGCCCGACCCCGCTGCACGCAGCGTTTGCGATTTTTCGAACAGCCTGACTGCCCAGCCCGCCTTCTTCAGGGCGATACCGGCAGACAGCCCGCCGATACCTGTGCCGATGATCAGTGCGACAGGTTTACCGCTCATTGCTCGTTCCCTCGTTGAATTTCATCCATGATTGCCCCGACCAGAGGTCCGACATAGGGCTCCTCCATAATGGTCAGGTGGTCCCCCTCAACCTCGATCAGGCGCACCTTGCCCGAGGTTTTGCCGGGCCAGCCGTTGAGCGGGTCGTTGTACTCGCTGCGAATGGTGTCGTGCATCTCCCTCAAAATTCTTGGCAGTGGCTCACGTGCACGCACGAGGGTAATGTCCAGAGCCGGGCGCTTGGACTGGTAGTTGTACTCTGTCGCCGCATCCCAGTTAGTGCGATAGACCTCGAACAACCGCTGCATCACCGCCTTGGTGCTGCCCTCGGGAATTGCGCCGATCGAGATCGCGTGGTCAGTGATGAACTCGAAGCGCTCCTGCAGGCTTTCGATATGAGCTGGCACCAGTTGCACGGGCAGATCCGAGCCGCGCGAGGTCCACAGCAGCTCCCAGAAGAACCAACTGAGCAGGCCGTCGTCACTGGCTTTGCCTTTGGCTTGGTCGCTCAGTGCCATGGTGTCGAGCACCAGCACTTTATCTACCTGCTCACCAGCAGCGATCAGTTGCCTGGCAATCTCGAACGCGACGAACCCGCCATATGACCAGCCCCCTATCAGGTATGGCCCCTGTGGCTGGACGCTGCGCATTGATGCGATGTAGAAGGCTGCCTGCGCCTCGACGCTGGCGATCGGCTGCGACCCCAGGTCCACTCCGGATGCCTGCAGGGCGTACAGCGGTTGGTCCTCTGGCAAGTGAGGCAGCATCCGCAAATAGGACAGAATATTGCCCCCCATGGGGTGCACCAGGAACAATGGTCTGCGATTGCCGGTGCGGCGCAGGGGCACAAGAGGGTCAAACTTGAATTCGCCGCCCTGTCGCTGGATCAGCAGTGCCAGTTTCTCCAGGGTCGGGGCGCTGACGAATGCTGACAGCGGCACGTTTATGCCGTACAGCTTCTCCACCAGCACCACCAGGCGCATGGCCGTCAGTGAGGTGGCTCCGCAGTCGAATATGCTCTGCTCTGGTGCGATGCGCGGGATCTTTAGCAGCTCGGCCGCCAGCTGACACAGCCGGGTTTCGTACTCCCCCTGCGCGTCACGGTAGTGCTGGCCAGTGCCCACCTGCAATTGCAGAGCGCGAAGGGCGGCGTCGTCTCGTTTGCCGCTAGGGGTGGTAGGCATGCGTTCGATCGCCACGATATGGGTCGGCACCATATACGCGGGCAATTGTTCGGCGAGTTCGCCGCGCAGTGCGTCCAGGTGATCGGGGCATTGCGCCGCCTGGCCCACCAGGTAGGCGACCAGGTAGGCGTCGAGTTGGTCGCGTGGACGGGCAATCACCGCCACCTCAACGGGCTCTCCGAGGGCTTGGAAGAACCCCAGAATCTTCAGCTCGATCTCCGAGGGCTCCACCCGATAGCCACGCACTTTCACCTGGCTGTCAGTGCGGCCCAGGCTTATGACATCACCCCTCAACGAGCGGATACCTATGTCGCCGGTACGGTAATAAATACGGCCCGGGACGTGGGGGTGCGCGACAAACTTCTCGGCGCTCATTTCCGGCGCGCGATAGTAGCCTGCAGCCAGTGCCTGGCCGTAAACGCAGATTTCCCCTGGTACGCCATCGGGCTGCACATCACCCGCGGCATCTAGGATCAGCAGGCCAGCACCGTCGATCGGCCGCCCGATCGGTGGCAGCGCAGGGAAGTGCTCAGGGTCGCCGCTCATGGGGTAGTGAGTGACCACGTGGGTTTCGGTCGGGCCGTACTGGTTCTCCAGCACGCCAGCAGGCAGCTGCTTCATCAGCGCGCGAATCTCCGGGGTGACGCGCAGCTGCTCACCGGATGACCCGACCACCCTCAAGTGACTCGGGTACAGGTCGAGGGCGGCCGCAGTCTCGGCCAGTTGTTGTAGCGCCACGTAGGGCAGGAAGACCCGCTCCACGGCCTGTTCGTCAAGGTAGCGCAGCAGGGCCGTCGGGTCCCGGCGCTCGGCCTCGCCGATCACGTGCAACGTGGCGCCAGCGCTGAGCGTCGCGAAGATCTCCTGAAACGACACATCGAAGCTAAGCGGCGCATACTGCAGCGTCGAGGCCACAGCGCCGCTACCTGCCCGGTTCTGCCAGTCCACCAGATTACCCAGCCCGCGATGGAGCATGGTTACCCCCTTGGGGTTGCCCGTGGAGCCGGAGGTGAACAGGATGTAGGCCGGATCCAGGGCCTCTATCGATGAGGCCTGAGTCCAGGGCGCCGGCTCAGCAGTAACGGCTGCGTCAAGCTCCAGGCGGGGCACCAAGTCGGGCAGCCCGGTGATGTCGACCAGGCTCACCAGCAGTTTGGGGGCGGCCGTGCGCAGGATCAGCTCGATACGGTGAGCGGGATAAGCCAGGTCGATAGGCAGGCACACCGCACCCACGGCGCTGATCGCGACGACTGTGGCGATCTGCTCAAACGATCGGGGCAAGGCAACGCCGATCACATCCCGCTGGGCCACGCCTTGATGAATCAGCCGTGCGGCAAGCTTCTCCACCGAGCGCCATAGCGTGGCGTAGTCCCACTGTTCCCCGGCGCTCGCCAATGCAATGGCTTGCGGTGTCTGCAGTGCCGCCACCGCGATGCGTTGCGGCACTGCCACGAATGGCTCTTCGTGGCTTGCGGCGAGGCAGTGGCCGGCCTGGGAAATCGTTCGCCCCACACCCACGGGGGCCTGCGGAGTATAGGCCAGGCCCATCAGCGCCTGGTTGAACAAAGCCCCATACACTTGCGCTTGTTCGCGGGCATAGCGGGAGGCGTCCATGTCGATGCGTACGCTTACCTCCTCGCCGGAATAGTCCCGCATTACGTTGACCAGGATGGCGAAGCTGGTTTCTTCCAGCGGGTCGAACTCGCTGATACGGATACCCGCCTTGTCCAGTACGTCGTGCAGGACATGGAAGTGGATATAGTTGAAGGCGGTCCCAAGCGCCACCGAAGGGTTGTCGTCCTGAATGACGCTTAGGGGCAGGCGACGATGTTTATGGCTGCGCTTTTCGAGCAGGTGCACGTGCTCCACAAACGTCTGCCAGCTCCCTTTGAGTTCGGCACGCAGGGGCAGGGTGTTGAGGAACAGGCCCAGCATGTGTTCCGAATGCTCGATTTCCGGCCGGGCATGTGTCACCACGCCGGTGGTCACCTCACGCTGGCCGCTCATGGCGCCGATCGCAACACAGTGGGCGGCCAGGTAGTACAGCTTGATCGGCAAATGCGCCGTGCGTGCCGCCCGTGTCAGGGCGGCATCCAGCTGCCCGTCGATCTCGAAACGATAGGAGAACACACCAGGTGCCGGGGCTTCGAGGTGGCCGGCGAGGCCAACCGGCAAGGTATTGTTGGCGCCGTCGAGGTAATCGCGCCAGTACCGTCGGTGCTCATCGTCGCTCATGGCAGTGCGCTCGTCCTCGACGAACAGCGACGGGTTGGGTAACGCTTGCGGCGGGTATTGCAAGTCAGGTTGCCCCCCCTTGCCATAGCCCAGCAGCAGCTCGCGCATCAGGTTGGCCACGCTGCCACCATCAAGGATAGCGTGGTGAAAGCTCAACACCAGGTCGATACCGCCTGCCGGCGCATCCGTGAATACCGTGATGTTGAACAGTGGCCCTTCAGCAAATCGATAATCGTGACAGGCCCATGCCTGCATGTGCCGTGCCACTTCGAGTTCATGCCGGCCTGGCCCACAGCGGGTCACTGCCATCACCTCATCCACGGGAAGCGACTTGCTGATCAGTTGCAACGGGCGGCCAAGATCGTTGAGGTTGAAGCGCGTGCGTAATGCAGGGTGACGTTCAATCACACCCGCCAAAGACAGACGCATGGCGGCTTCATCCCAAACACAGTCGAGACTGTAGCGGAACACGTCCTTGTAGGTCCTGGCCTTATGCGTCTCGCGGCTGTGGAACAACAGCCCCAGTTGCAATTGTGAAATCGGGTAGGCATCAACGCAGCTTTCGCCCAAGCGCTTGCGTTCCACCTCGTTTACCAAGGCGAACGGCGCCAGCGCCTGGCGCGCATGCAAGGCATCATGGCCATGCTCCTCCAGCAACCGTGCAAGGGCCTCGAGCATGGTGTGTTCAGCCAGCGTGGATAGGTCGATCTCGTAGCCACGGCGTTCTAGTTCAGAACGCACCTTGAGCATGAGGATTGAGTCACCGCCAAGTGAGTAGAAATCGTCATCGCACGCGATGTCCTGCTGGCCGAGAATCCTGCGCCAGATATCGGCAACCAGTGCCTGGTGCTCACCGTGCAATGGTGTCGGCACGGTATCTTTCTCGCCAACGGCTACCTGTAGGGCCCGAGCACGGTCGAATTTGCCGTTAGGCGTAAGTGGCATCTGTTCCAAGGCAACGAAGCGTGCCGGGACCATGAAGGCGGGGAGCGTGGCGGCCAATTGCCTGCGTAGGGTGCGTTCGGCCAGGGGCTGACGGCTCACGTAGACGGCGACGAGGTGCTTGCCACGCACCGCATCGTCCTCCACCAGCACTTCGGCATTGAGCATCTGCGGCTGGGCCAGCATTGCGTTCTTGATTTCGCCCAGTTCGATTCGGTTGCCACGAATCTTCACCTGCCCGTCCATGCGTCCCAGATACAGTATCGAGCCGTCCTCGGCCCAGCAGGCCAGGTCTCCGGAACGGTACCAGCGGCGGTTGTCATGCGTATCGGTGATGAAGCGGTCGGCAGTCAGCTCCGCGCGGTTGAGATAGCCGCGCGCCAGTTGCACGCCGCCGATCTGCAACTCGCCTGGAATACCGATTGGCTGGCGCACGCCGTGCTGCGAGACGATACGGATCGAGGTGTTGTTGATGGGGTAGCCGATGGGCACCGTGTCGATATCATTCGCGGCACGCAGGTCGAGCTCGTAATAGGTAACATCGACCGTAGCTTCTGTGGGCCCGTACAGGTTGATCAGCCGCGGCGCCGGGGTGTCCTTGCTCAACAGCGAGCGGAAGCGATTGACCACTGCGGGGCTGAGCGCCTCGCCGCTGGTGAAAAGGCAGCGCAGGCTGCCAACCGAATCCGCGAGGCGGCGGTCGTCCAGCAATACCTGAATATACGGTTCGAGCATCGATGGGACGAAGTGGGCTATGGTCACGTCCTGCTTGCGAATGGCCTGGATCAGAGCCCTGGGGTCCCGCTGTGCGCCGGGCGCCAGCAGTGCCACGCTGGCGCCAATCATGCTCCACCAAAACAGTTCCCAGACCGAAACATCGAACGAAACCGGCGTCTTCTGCAGGATCACGTCGCTGCTGTCCAAAGGGTAGACTTGCTGCATCCATTCGAGGCGATTGACCACGCTGTGATGCTCGATCACTACGCCTTTGGGGCGGCCCGTTGAGCCCGACGTATAGATGACGTAAGCCGGATCACGAGGCCGTGCCTTGCTGGCGCCGGAACCGGAGCATGGGCGCTCAGCAGGCACCGAATCGATGTCGAACCATCGCGGGTCTTCATGGCTGATCACTTGCGGCAGATCGGCAATAACCCGCTTCGCCTGGCTGTCATCAAGCATGTATTGAATACGATCCAACGGGTATTCGCTGTCGATGGGCAGGTAGGCAGCGCCGGTTTTGAGTACGCCGAAGATTGCCGCGAGCATGCGCGGCGAGCGCGTCAGCGACACTGCAACGATGTCTCCACGGCCCACACCGCTGTTTTCCAGTGCTACGGCCACCGCCGAGGCCCAGGTATCCAGCTGGCCATAGGTAAGTATCTGGCCATCATGCGAAACCACGGCCTTCTGCTCGGGAACACGAGCAGCGGTGGCCTCGAACAATGACATCAAGGTCGCATGCTCCTGGTACGCAACGCGTGGCCCCTCCTCGAAGCGCGCCAGGGTCTCGGCCTGATCGTGCGTCAACAAGTTCATGGCCGACACAGGCTGGTCGAGATGGTCCTGGAAGCATTCGACCAGTTGCATGAACGTATCGAGAAATTCGGTGGCACAACGTTCATTGGCGAATGCACTGCTGTTCAGGCATATCTCGCCGCGAACCTCGGCGTAATCGCCATAGGTGTGGAGGTGGATTGCCACGGCATCCTGCTCGTGCACATGGGCGACACCGCGCAGGTCATCCGCCTCCAGTCCGTCGATGCTGTAACCTGGGTAGCGCAGGTAAGAAATCGTGGCGTCAAACAATTGCCGTGGCTGGCCCACGCGAGCCATCGCCGACACCAGCCGGCCATAGGGCAGCGACTGGCGGCTTTGCAAGCAAGCCGCCTCGTGCTTGATCGCGTTGGCGATTTCGCGGAAGGTTTTCTGTTCGGTGACTTCTACCGCGAGCGCCAGGGTGTTGGCACGCTGGTCGATGTCAGTGATGCTGTCGCTGTCGCGGTTGAGAAACGGCACGCCAATGAAGAAGCGCTCGCTGCCGTACTGGCACGACAGAAGCACGGCCAGTGCCGCCGACACGCTCATGAAGGGTGTAATGCCGCCTTCCAGCGCCTGTTGAACATCAGCTGCGGCCAGGCGGAATGCACGGCGATAGGCTGGTGCAATGGAGCATTTGGGGCCGGTCTTGGCGAACAGCATCGGCGCCGTATCCTCGTGGCGGCCAGCCAGATGTTCGATGGCCCGGTCATACTCGGCGGGCGCGAGCGATGAGGTGCTACTGGCATGCTTTGCGGCCTGATGCTGCCGCTGATGACCGCCATCGCACGCATCCAGAATCTTGCGGGCCAGTACGTCCAGCGCCCAGCTGTCAGCCACCATGTGGTGGGCACGCAGCATGAGCCAGGTGTGATCCGCCGACTGGCCTACAGCAACGTTTACCAGCGGTTCGCCGAACAGGTCCCAGGTCTTGCGCGCCCACTCGTCGAAGAAAGCGTGCGCACCGGCTTGGTCGATAAACTCGAACTGCTCAACCACGCACGGCTCTGCTTCAAGCAACGCCTGAGCGAGCCCGTCGCGCTCAATATGCCGGCGGGTGCATACAGGTGTGTCCCGCACCACAATGCTGGCCGAGTGGCATAGCGTTTCCATGTTCACCGTTCGCGGCAGCCGGAGGCTCAGTGCCACGGTAAATTGATGGTTTGGCAGCCCACGTTGCGCTTCCACCCAGATATCCAAGGCGAAGGGGCTCAATGACACCGATTGCTGGGGGGCCGGCTTGCCGGCATTGATCGCGACGTTCATGACTAAACCTATCTCCCTATAGATGGCCAATTCCTGCACAGGAATGCACCGCGTAGCTCCTCGCTTAGGAAGTCCGCCGGTAAAAAAACGGGGGCTTCCTGAAAACGCGAAAATAATGGCGTTCACTGACAGTTTGTGTCAAGAGACATATTATTCGTTGTGAAATTTAATAAAATTGCGCAAATTTCATAATGAGGAAATACTATTTGATTGTTCAACGGTCATAGACCGAATGCGGGGGTAGTAGGTGTGCCAGCAAAAGAGGAAGTGGGTCGTCGTGAACGGAAGAAGCTGCAGCTGCGTGAAGCGCTCATAACGGCGGCTTATGAGCTGTTTGCCATCAAAGGTTTCGATGAAACCCGCGTCGAAGACATCACGGAGAAGGTCGATGTATCCACGCGCACCTTCTTCCGTTACTTCGCTTCCAAGGAGGACGTCGTACTCGACTATCAAGAAGCCGAGCATCAGGACTTCATGACCGCCTTGTCGAATAGGCCACCTGACGAGCCTGCGCTCACTGCCCTGCACCGTGCGGCCGTCGAGGTGGTCCGCGGCTGCGAGAATGGCTCATACGGTTTTAACGCCGATCGCTTTATGACGCTGCAGGAACTGCTGCGCAGTCACCCCCTGGTCAGGGCTAAGAATCTCCAGAATTGCGTCAGCAAGCGCGACTCGATTGTTGCGCTGATTGCCGGGCGAATGGGCGTGAATCCGGCTCACGACATGCGCCCGAATGTGCTTGTCTGGGCCTTGGACTATGCACACATCGCGGCTCATGACCTGTGGAAGCGGAACGGTTCGACGCTTTATTCAGATTTGCTCGATGAGATTTTTCGAATCATCGAACAAGGTTTGAATTTTCCGACGTGTGATGAGGGCCTGGATACAGTGCTGCTACAGCAGCCGTCTTAGTGGGGTAGAGGGCTGGTAGAGCTAGCCCGAAAAGACTATCCAGCGGGTGAGCACGTTCGTCGATCCAGCTCTCGCCATCTCGGCGACTGACCCGATCGCAGATGTTTTGCTGCAACGTTGATGAATCTGAATTGATGCGCAATGCAGCTTCTCTTTCCGTGAAGTGGGCGCGCGTGCATCAAACGCTTGAAGAACGGTTTTCTGCACAAGCCCGCTGACGCGGGCCTTGTGCACTGCAACCCCCTACACAAACGTTCGCGACTCACGCCGACGATCCTGGTTAAGCAACGCCTCGATCTTCTGCAGCGCACGCCCCAGTTCAGCCTGGTCCTTGGCGCCACCCAAGGATATACGCAAGCAATTGGGCGCAGGTACAGCCGCTGCAAACGACTGCCCGCCGGCCACGCTCACCCCCTGCTCGCGCAGCGCATGGGTGAACAGCTCCTGGTTCCACTGCGTCGGCAGTTCAAGCCACACGTGCAGCCCGGTCGGGTGCGTCTGGTACGGGTGCGACAGCAGCGTGCGCGCCAGCCGCTGTCGCGCGCGGGTTTCGCGCTGAATTTCCTGCACCAGCTGCGTTGCGCTGCCACTGTTGATCCATTGCTCAACCAGCGCCAGCAGCAGGGCGGAGCAGCCCATGCTCGAGGCGCGCAGGCTGAGCTGCAATTGCTGGCCATCGTCCCCGTGCGGGGGTAACACGAACGACGTGCGCAAACTTGGCCATAGGCATTTGGACAAGGAGGCCAAGTAATAGGTGTTGCGCCGCCCAGTGAGCGTGGCGATCGGTGGCGGGGCATCGTCGAGCAGATAGCGGTAGGGGTCGTCCTCGATCAAGGTGATGCCGCGTCGCAGTATCACGTCGGCAATCTCCTGGCGCCTGCCCAATGGCATGGTGTGCGCCGTCGGGTTGTGGAACGTCGGATTGAGGTACAGCAGCCGTGCGCCGCTCTCCTGGCAGGCATGTTCCAGGGCGTCGGGTTGCATGCCGTCCGCGCAGCTCGCCACTGGACAGAGCTGCACGCCAAGCTGCTCGGCTGCCAGCAACAAACCTGGGTAGGTGACGGCGTCGCACAGCACCGCATCCCCTGGGTGTGTCCTTGCGCTGAGTATCGCGAAGATCGCCGCCTGCGAACCCGAACACACCACCAGGCCTTCGCCGCTCAGCTCGCCGATGGCAGGGCGCAGCCAGCTTTGGGCAGCGTGCAGCAGTGAGCGCGGCGGCAACTCATGCTGGTAAATCGAAAGCGCCTCGATGCTATGGCGGGCAAACAGCTCAGCCATTGCACTGCCTGCTTGTTCGGTCATAGAGCCATTGGCCGGTTGTGGCGGAATGTTCATGGCCAGGTCGACGTTCAAGGGCAGGTCAGGGTTACTGCCCCCCATGACGAACGACCCACGCCCGGTATACGACGCGATCAAGCCACGGTTACGCGCTTCGTTGTAGGCGCGGGTAATGGTGGTGAGGTCGACGCCCAGGTGCGCCGCAAGCGTGCGTTGCGGGGGCAGGGCATCCCCCTGCTGAAGAAATCCAGATTGTATGGATTTTTCCAGCATATCTATTATCTGTATGTATTTTGCTCCGGATCCTGCGGTGAATGGCCTTGTCCAGGCAATTTCACTAGTCAAAGTCGATTCATCACGAGGGCTCATAGCACTTCCTACAGTTGTAAATCCATACGCTCAGGAATATCATGGCATACGTTTTCTAAATATTCCATACAATCAAATAGAGTATGGATTTATGCGTAGGCACCGGTATGGCGCTGCAGGTTGCAACCATAAGCGCTTCCGGGTTGCCAGTCATGGAGATGTTTGATGAGCGACTGCCATCTGATCTGTGCCAACCGTCTGGATGACGGTGCTGTGGTGTGGCTGGATGCACAGTATGAATGGGTTGAAAGCGTGTGCCTGGCTGCTGTTTTTAGCCCTGATGCGCTGCCTGCCGCCAATGATGCTGCACAGGCCTGGGTACGCGACAACCATGTGGTTGGCCCGCTGCCTTGTGCGGCATCGCTGGTAGACGGCGTGCCCGTACCCCATAGCCTGCGCGAGCGGCTGCGGGCACAGGGGCCCTCTATCCGCACCGACCTGGGTAAACAGGCGCAGGCAGCACGCCCAAGCGCGGGCGCCTCGAGTGAACGGCCGCTCGTGCCGATGGCGGCCGGTAAGGCAGGGGTCTACCAGTACGACCCGTTCGAGCGCGACTTCCTCAAGGCGCGCGCGCAGCAGTTTGGTCAGCAGGTGGCCAGGCGCCTCAGTGGCGAGCTGGACGAAGAGGCGTTCAAAGTCTATCGGCTGATGAACGGCCTGTACCTGCAATTGCACGGGTACATGCTGCGGGTAGCGATCCCGTACGGCACCCTGAGCGCGGTGCAACTGCGCCAGCTGGCCTACGTGGCGCACACCTACGACAAAGGCTACGGTCACCTCACCACGCGCCAGAACATTCAGTTCAACTGGCCGCACCTGGCCGACACACCGGAAATACTGTCGGTGCTGGCCGACGCCGATCTGCACTGTATCCAGACCAGCGGCAACTGCATTCGGAACGTGACCACCGACCACTTTGCCGGCGCTGCCGCCGACGAGGTGGTCGACCCGCGGGTGCACGCCGAGATTCTGCGCCAGTGGTCCACCGACCACCCGGAATTCACCTACCTGCCGCGCAAGTTCAAGATCGCCATGACCGGCAGCCCTAAAGACCGCGCTGCGGTGCGCTTTCATGACATCGGCATCCTTGCGCAGCGCAATGCCCTGGGCGAGGTGGGTTTCGAGGTATACGCCGGGGGTGGCCTGGGGCGTACGCCAATCGTCGGCACGCGAGTACGCCAATGGTTGCCCGAGCGCGACCTGTTGCGTTACGTCGAGGCGATCCTGCGGGTGTACAACGCCCTGGGGCGGCGCGACAACCTGTACAAGGCGCGTATCAAGATACTGGTACGTGAACTCAAGCCCGGCCGTTTCATCGAGATGATCGAGCATGAGTTCTGCAGCCTGCCGAGTGACCGCCAGTACCTGGAACCCGAGATCGTCCAGGCCATCCACGCGCGTTTCGTGCAACCGGCCTTCGAGTCGCTGCCCGGGCTGTGCGATGAGTATTTGACTGCACGCGCCGAAGACCCGGCATTCGCTGCCTGGGTGCGCACCAATACCCACCCGCACAAGCAGCCTGGCTATATCAGTGCGGTAGTTTCCCTGAAACCGCCAGGGGGCATTCCGGGCGACGTCAGCGCCGAGGAAATGCTGCAGGTGGCTGACCTCGCCGAAGCTTACTCGCTGAACGAGATTCGCGTGTCCCACGAGCAAAACCTGGTGCTGCCGCACATACGCCAGCGCGACCTGTACGCGGTGTGGCAAGCACTGCGCGCGGCGGGCCTGGCAACGGCCAACGTGGGCTTGTTGTCTGACTCTATCGCCTGCCCGGGCATGGATTACTGCAGCCTTGCCACCGCCCGCTCGGTGCCGGTTGCGCAGCGCATCGCCCAGCGCTTCGATGGCCCCCGCCAGCGTGAAATCGGTGAGTTGAAGCTCAACGTCTCCGGTTGCATCAACGCCTGCGCTCACCACCATGTAGCGCATATCGGCATCCTGGGCCTGGACAAGGCAGGCCATGAAAATTACCAGATCACCTTGGGCGGCAGCGCTGAGGAAGACGCGGCGGTGGGCACCATCCTCGGGCGCTCCGTGCCTTATGAGCAAGTGCCCGAGGTGATCGAAGCGCTCATTGATATCTACCTGGCCCTGCGCCAGGCGGATGAGCGCTTCCTCGACACCTATCGGCGGGTGGGTATAGCGCCGTTCAAGGAGGTGCTGCGTGATGCTCATTGATCGACACGGCCTGCCGCAGCACGACCCGTGGCATTACTTGGCCTGCGACGAGACGCCTTCCTTCTCCCCCAGCACCGTGGTGCACCCGCCGCAATGGAACGACTACCACATGCGCTTCGGGCTGCCGGCCCAGGGCCTGTGGCTGGCCGGCGACCAGGCGCTTGAAGAGGTGCAGGCGGTGCTCGGGCAACTGACCCTGATCGTGGTGGAGTTTGCAAAATCCCGTGATGGCCGTGGGTTCACCTTGGCGCGCCTGTTGCGCGAACGCCACGGTTTCACCGGCGACCTGCGAGCGGCCGGGCCGTTGTTGCCCGACCAGTTCGCAATGCTCATGCAGTGCGGTTTCAGCAGTGTGCTGGTGTCGCCTGCCATTCCCCTGGTGCGTTGGCAGGAAGCCGCAGTCGCCATTCAACACGCCCGACCGAGGACCCTGCTCGAGCGCCTTTCCCAACGTAATGAGGTATAAGCCGTGTCTGGCCTGACAGCGCTTGAACTGGCCCGCATACAGTTCGGTTTCACCGTGACGTTTCATATCGTCTTCCCGGCAATCACCATCGGCCTGGCGGCATTTTTGGCCATGCTGGAAGGGTTGTGGTTGTGGAAAAAAGACGACGCCTACCTCGACCTCTACCACTTCTGGTCGAAAATCTTCGCCGTCAACTTCGCCATGGGCGTGGTGTCCGGGCTGGTGATGGCCTATCAGTTTGGTACCAACTGGAGTTTCTATTCGCAGTTCGCGGGCAGCATCACCGGCCCGTTGCTCACCTACGAGGTGCTCACCGCCTTCTTCCTCGAAGCCGGCTTCCTCGGTGTGATGCTGTTCGGCTGGCACAAGGTCGGGCGCGGGCTGCATTTTTTCGCCACGGTGATGGTCGCAGTCGGCACGATGATTTCGGCCACCTGGATTCTTGCCTCCAATAGCTGGATGCAAACGCCCCAGGGGCACGAGGTGGTCAACGGTGTAGTGATCCCGGTGGACTGGCTCGCGATCATCTTCAACCCGTCCTTCCCCTATCGCCTGGCGCACATGGTCACCGCCGCCATGTTGTCGACAGCGCTGTTCGTCGGCGCTTCGGGCGCATGGCACCTGCTCAGGGGCAACAAGACCCCGGCGGTGAAACGCATGTTCTCGATGGCGTTGTGGATGCTGCTGTTCACTGCGCCGTTGCAGGTGCTGATCGGTGACGTGCATGGCCTGAATACGCTCAAGCACCAGCCGGCAAAGATCGCTGCTGTCGAGGGCCACTGGGCCAACGTACCGGGTGAAGGGGTACCGCTGATTCTCTTCGGGCTGCCGGACATGGACGCGGAAACCACCCGCTTCAAGGTCGAGATCCCGCGGTTGGCGAGCCTGATCTTGACCCACTCGCTGGATGGGCAGATAGCCGGCCTGAAAGACTTCCCGCGTGAAGACCGGCCCAACGCCACCGTGCTGTTCTGGAGCTTCCGGGTGATGGTCGGGCTTGGCCTGCTGATGGTGCTGCTTGGCGGCTGGGGCGCCTGGGTGCGCTGGCGCGGCCGCTTGTACCAGTCGCCGATGCTGGCACGCTTCGCCCTGTGGATGGGGCCGTCAGGCCTGATCGCCTTGCTGGCGGGTTGGTATGTGACCGAAATCGGCCGCCAGCCTTGGGTGGTGTATGGGCTGATGCGCACCAAGGACGCGGTTTCCGAGCATTCGGCAATGACCCTCAGCATCGGCCTGGTTGTGCTGGTGGTGATGTACCTGGGCATCTTCGGCACGGGCATCGGCTACATGCTGCGCCTGGTGCGCAAAGGGCCACAGCCACATGAGCCGCACCCTGTGGACATCGCTGACAACCAGCGCCCGGCCCGTCCGCTGTCGGCAGTGGACGAGTCGCTCTATTCCGCCCCCAACACCACACATTGACTGACGGGAGACGTTGTCATGGGTATTGATCTTCCGCTGATCTGGTTTCTGATCATCGGCTTTGGGGTGATGATGTATGTCATCACCGACGGCTTCGACCTGGGGATTGGCATTCTTTTTCCCTTCATCCGTGACCGTGAACACCGCGACACCATGGTCAACACCGTGGCGCCGGTGTGGGACGGCAACGAGACCTGGCTGGTGCTGGGCGGGGCCGGCTTGATGGCGGCCTTTCCGAAGGTCTACGCGATCCTGCTGAGCGCGCTGTACCTGCCGGCGCTGGGCCTGCTGGCCGGGCTTATCTGGCGGGGCGTGTCGTTCGAGTTCCGCTTCAAGGCCGACGAGGCGCACAAGCCATTCTGGGACCGCGCATTCATGTCCGGCTCGTTCGCCGCAGCGTTCTTCCAGGGCGTGATTCTGGGGGCGTTCATCGAAGGCCATCAGATCGTCGATGGCGCCGCTACCAATGGCGTCATGAGCTGGCTGACATTGTTCAACGTGTTCTGCGGGTTGGGCGTGGTGGTGGCCTACGCGCTGCTGGGGGCCACCTGGCTAGTGTACAAGACGGAAGGGCCACTGCAGGCTAGTATCATTCGCGCCGCCACGCCGATCACCCTGGCCACGGTGGTGACCATGCTGGTGGTCAGCATCTGGACGCCGATGACGCACCCGGCCATCTTCGAGCGCTGGTTCAGCCTGCCGAACTTCTGGTTCTTCCTGCCGGTACCCCTGCTGGTGCTATTGGCCACCTGGGCGATTTTGCGCTCGCTGCGCGGCGAGCCGCACGCCGGGCCGTTCGTATGGTCGCTGGTGCTGGTGTTCCTCGGCTACACCGGGCTGGTCATCAGCATCTGGCCTTACGTGCTACCGCCCAGCCTGACCCTCTGGGATGCCGCAGGCCCTCCAGAGAGCCTGGGCTTCGCCTTGGTGGGGGCGCTGTTCATCATCCCGTTCATCCTCGGGTACTCAGCGTGGTCGTATTACGTATTTCGCGGCAAGGTCAAGGTGGGCGAGGGCTATCACTGATGAGAAAGCCCAACCCCCAATCCTCGCCAGGTACGTTCAACAGGCTTCTGTGGATGGTGGGCATCTGGGGCGTCAGTGTTGCCGCGCTTGGCGTCCTGGCCATGGCTGTACGCCTGGCCATGTCGCTGGCCGGCATGAAGCCTTGATGGCCACGCCTCATTAGGCGTTCTGGTAAAAGCTGGCCACCGGCAGTGGCCAGCTTCCCTTTACAGGCCCTGCCAGCCCAAGAGCAATGCCGGGGTCAATGGTTAACGGCTCTGCAGGCAAGGCAGGCAATAAAACTCATTCGATCAGTGGCACGCCACTGAGCGCCTGTAATGCCTCGAACGAGAGGTCTGCGCAGATTTCCACGACTTTCAGCCCATCAGGCGTCACGTCCAGTACAGCCAGGTCCGTGTAGATGCGGCTCACGCAGCCAATACCCGTCAGCGGGTAAGTGCACGCGGGCACCAGCTTGCTTTCGCCAGTCTTGGTCAGGTGGTCCATCATCACGAACACCTGGCGGGCGCCGGTGGCCAGGTCCATCGCGCCGCCCACGGCCGGGATCGAGCCTTCGGCGCCGGTGTGCCAGTTGGCCAGGTCGCCCTTGACCGAGACCTGAAACGCCCCCAGCACGGCGATGTCCAGGTGGCCGCCACGCATCATCGAGAACGAGTCGGCATGGTGGAAGTAGGCGCCACCGGTAAGCAGCGTCACGTGCTGTTTGCCGGCGTTTATCAGGTCGTCATCTTCCTCGCCAGGTGCCGGGCTTGGTCCCATCCCCAGCAGGCCATTTTCGCTGTGCAAAAACACTTCTTTGTCGCCCAGGTAGTTTGCTACCAGGGTGGGCGCGCCGATGCCCAGGTTCACATAGGCGCCTTCCTGGATATCTGCGGCCACGCGTTGGGCCATTTCGGCACGGGAGAGCTTTTTGTTGATGGTCATGGCAGGCCTCAGGATACGTGAGCGATTGGAGCGGTGGTGGCGTCAGGGACGGCAACCACGCGCTGGACGAAAATACCCGGGGTGATGATATGTTCCGGGTCCAGCTCGCCCAGCTCGACGATCTGGTCAACCTGAACGATCGCGGTCTTGGCGGCCATGGCCATGATGGGTCCGAAGTTGCGTGCGGCCTTGCGGTAGGTCAGGTTGCCCCAGCGGTCCCCTCTGTGCGCCTTGATCAAGGCGAAGTCAGCATGCAGCGGCATCTCCAGAACATACTGGCGGCCATCGATTTCACGGGTTTCCTTGCCCTCGGCAAGCAGGGTGCCGTAGCCCGTCGGTGAAAAGAAGGCACCAATGCCTGACCCCGCGGCGCGAATGCGTTCAGCCAGGTTACCTTGGGGCACCACTTCCAGTTCGATTTCGCCGGCGCGGTACAGGGCGTCGAACACGTAGGAATCTGACTGGCGCGGGAACGAGCAGATGATCTTGCGCACGCAGCCGGCCTTGAGCAAGGCGGCCAGGCCGGTGTCACCGTTACCCGCGTTGTTGCTGATGATGGTCAGCTCACGAGGCCGCAGGGCGATCAGCCCGTCGATGAGTGCAGAGGGCATACCTGCGTTGCCGAAACCACCGATCAGGAGGGTTGATCCGTCGGTGATGCCTGCCAAGGCGCTGGCGATGGACGAATGCGTTTTGTCGATCAAAGCGGGACTCCCCGTGAGTTCAGATGAAAGTTTCGGCACGAGGGATGGTAATAATCCGAATAGCGCCTGAAACGGATTGCAATTTCCGGACAGTTTGACTTAACCCGGAAACGCCGCCGAGAGGCGTGGGCTACTTGTGGGCGATTAACGAACCGTTGTTCAACAGCCCACTGTAGCTTGGCGGTCATGTACCCGTGTCGCTGACCGCGGTGAGTTTCTGGGCATCCAGGCTGCCAAGGCTGGTTTGTAACTGCCGCAGGAACCAGGTCAGGGCTGTGGATTGGGCGCTACGCGAGTGCCAGTGCAAGGACACTTCGAAACTCGGTACGTCGAATGGCAGTTCGAGGGTCTTGAGCTTTCTGGGTAACGGCATTTCGCAAAAGCTTTCGGCAATCTGGCTGGGCAGAATGCCCAGCAGGTCGCTGCCGGGAATCAGCCGTGGAAGCACCGAAAAATGGGGCAGCCGCAGTTTTATCCGGCGCTCCACGCCCAGGCGTTTCAGCGCATCTTCGGCCATGCCATGGCCAGAGGTGCGGGTAACCAGCACGTGGGGTTCGGCGAGGAACTGTTGCATGTTGATGGCATCCCCAATGCGGGGGTGAGCGGCATCGAGCAGGCAGACATAACGCTCCTTCATCAGCACGCGGGAAACCACGCCGTTGTCACTGAGCTTTTGGCTGCAGATAGCGGCATCGATATGACCGTCGTTGAGCCAGGTGCCAACCTTGTCAATTTCCAGGGGCACGACTTCCAGCTCGATGTTCGGCGCTGCTCGGCCAAGGCAATCCATCAGCCGAGGTAACAGTGCCATCTCGCCCAGGTCCGATAGGGCCAGGCGGAATTGTCGCTGTGAGTGGCCGGGGTCGAACTTGCGTGCCTCGCCCACCGCCGAGTCGATTGCGCGGGAAGCCTCCTTGAAGCTGCCGTAGAGCTGGGTGGCCAGCCGGGTGGGTTGCATGCCCTGGCGGTTGCGCACGAACAAAGCGTCATCGAACTGCTCCCTGAGCTTGGCCAAGGCGTAGCTCACCGACGGCTGGGTAACGAACAGCCGCTGCGCCGTGGTGGTCACGCTGCGGGTTTCGTACAGGGTGATGAAAGTGGTGATGAGGTTGAGGTCGAAGCTGGCCATGGTCGTGGTTGTCCGTGCACGGGTGGCGGGTGAGGGGGCGAGCGCGTAGCTGGCGCGCTCACTAACATAGGCAGTATTTATACAGCATCACTAAAACATTTATTTGATCGATCTATAGGCCGTTCATAGAGTGGAAGCTTCAAGACATACGCGGACCCTAGCCTCATGCAAACCATTCACTCCGCCGCCTACACGCTGCTTCGGCGCCATGGCATGACTACCCTCTTCGGCAACCCAGGCTCGAACGAACTGCCATTCCTCAAGTCGTTCCCCGAGGACTTCCAGTATGTGCTGGGCCTGCACGAAGGCGCGGTGGTGGGCATGGCCGACGGCTATGCACTGGCCAGCGGCAAGCCGGCCTTCGTCAACCTGCATGCTGCCGCGGGTACCGGCAATGGCATGGGCGCGCTGACCAACGCCTGGTATTCGCACAGCCCGCTGGTGATCACCGCTGGCCAGCAAGTGCGGCCGATGATCGGGGTGGAAGCCATGCTGGCCAACGTCGACGCGGTGCAATTGCCCAAGCCGCTGGTCAAGTGGAGCTACGAGCCCGCCAACGCCCAGGACGTGCCCCGCGCGCTGAGCCAGGCCATCCACTACGCCAACACCACGCCGAAAGCGCCGGTGTACCTGTCCATCCCGTACGACGATTGGGATGCACCTTGCGCACCGGGTGTGGAGCACCTGTTCGAGCGCCAGGTGCAGGTTGCCGGCACGCCCGATGCTGCGCAGTTGCAAGCGTTGATCGGGCAGCTGAACCAGGCCCGTAACCCGGTGCTGGTGCTGGGGCCGGAAGTAGATGCCACGCAGAGCAACGCGGCGGCAGTTGCCCTGGCCGACAAGCTGCACCTGCCGGTGTGGATAGCGCCGTCGGCCTCGCGCTGCCCGTTCCCCACCCGCCACCCCAGTTTTCGGGGCGTACTGCCGGCGGCCATCGCCGGCATCAGCAAGACCCTCGACGGCCACGACCTGATCGTGGTGGTTGGCGCCCCGGTGTTCCGTTATCACCAATTTGCCCCGGGTGACTATCTGCCTGCCGGTGCTCGGCTGCTGCACATCACCTCCGACCCGCAGGAAGCCGCCCGTGCGCCGATGGGTGATGCATTGATTGGCGACATTGCCGTCACCCTGCAGGCGCTGGCGGGCGGCGTGGCGCAGCAGTCGCGCAGCTACCCTGAGGCACTGCCCGTGCCGCCCCCGGTGGCTGACGAGCCTCGCCACCTGCGCCCCGAAACCCTCTTCGATGTGCTGGATGCCGTAGCCCCGCACGACGCCATCTACGTCAAGGAATCCACCTCGACCACCAGCGCCTTCTGGCAGCGCATGAACCTGCGGCACCCGGGCAGTTATTACTTCCCTGCCGCCGGCGGCCTGGGCTTTGGCCTGCCCGCGGCGGTGGGCGTGCAGTTGGCGCAACCGCAGCGCCGGGTAGTCGCACTGATCGGTGATGGCTCTGCCAACTACGGCATCACTGCCCTGTGGACCGCTGCCCAGTACTGCGTGCCGGTGGTGTTCATCATCCTCAAGAACGGCACCTACGGTGCCTTGCGCTGGTTCGCCGGGGTGCTCAAGGCCGAAGACGCGCCTGGCCTGGACGTGCCTGGCCTGGATTTCTGCGCCATCGCCAAGGGCTATGGCGTGAAGGCGGTGCACACCGACACCTGCGCCAGTTTCGAAGCCGCTTTGCGCGCAGCGCTGGATGCCAACGAACCGACCCTCATCGAGGTGCCGACTGTCACCATTGAACCTCACTGATCGGCAGCCTGGGGGCCATCGAATCCCTCAGCACCCATTTACATAACAACAAGAAGACATCGCCATGACCCAAAAACGTGCGCTGGACGTCGCAGGGGCCGCGCCCCTCGGCAAACTTCATTACACACTGCTGTTCTGGTGCTCTTTCATCATGCTGTTCGACGGCTACGACCTGGTCATCTACGGCTCGGTGGTACCACGGCTGATGGAGGCGTGGGCGCTAACGCCCGTCATCGCCGGCTGGATGGGCAGCGCGGCGCTGTTCGGCATGATGTTCGGTGCTGTGGTGGTCGGCCCGCTGGCGGACCGGCTTGGCCGGCGCAAGGTGATCATCTGCTCCATGGGCCTTGCCAGCCTGCGCGCGCTGATGACGGCGTTCACCTGGGACGCGCCGAGTTTTGCCCTGGCCCGCTTCGTCACCGGCGTAGGCCTGGGCGGCGCGATTCCCAACATCGTTGCCCTGATGAACGACCTGGCGCCCACCGCCCGGCGCAGTTCGCTCACTACCATCATGCTCAGCTTCTATTCGATCGGCGCGATGATCTCTGCGCTGGTGGCCATGCTGATCATCCCGCGCTACGGCTGGGAAGCAACCTTCATCATCGGTGGGCTGCCACTGCTGTGCCTGCCTTGGCTGGCGCGGCAATTGCCCGAGTCGCTGCACTACCTGCTGGAGAAGGACCCGGCTGGCGCAAGCCGTTTGCTCACCCGCATTGACCCACAGGTGACCAGCAGCCAGGTCAGTTTCGAAGCGCCGGTCAGAACATCATCTGCCGCGCCGCTCTCGCGCTTGTTCGTCGAAGGCCGGGGTGTTGGCACTGTGTTCCTGTGGCTGGGCTTTGGCATGTGCATGCTGATGGTTTACGGCCTCAACACCTGGTTGCCGAAAATCATGGTCGCCGGTGGCTTCGAGCTGGGCTCGAGCCTGATGTTCCTGGTCACCCTCAACATCGGCGCCACCATCGGTGCGCTGGGCGGTGGCTGGTTGGCCGACCGCTGGGGCTGCAAGCCAACATTGATGCTGTTCTTCCTGCTTGCCGTGGTGTCGCTGTGCATCCTGGGGGTCAAGCCCGGCCCGGTGCTGCTGAACATCATGTTGCTGATTGCCGGCGCTACCACCATCGGCACCCTGGCGGTCATGCACGCCTTCGCCGCCCAGCAGTATCCCAGCGAGATTCGCGCCACCGGGGTCAGCTGGTGCTCGGCAATCGGCCGCTTTGGCGGCGTTGCCGGGCCGACCCTGGGCGGGGTGATGATGAGCATGAACCTGCCATTGCAGCTCAATTTCATCCTGTGCGCCGCGCCTGGGGCGGTGGCGATCTTCGCCATTGCGATGATTCGCAAGCGCCGCGCTGCCGTGCCTGCTGCACCGGGCCGGGCGCTGCAGGCGCGTTCCTGACCTGACCCGGTAGATTGTGCCGTTTCAACAACGTGAGTTCCCCTTGGGTTTTTTCCTGTGTCGATTCATCTATCCGAAGGAGCAGCGATGAAAATTGCGATTGTGGGTGCAGGGGCAATGGGCGGGTTATTCGGTGCGCGCCTGGCGTTGGCAGGGCAGGCTGTGTCACTCGTCGAAGCCTCCGACCACGCCATCGAGGTCATTACCCGCCAGGGGCTGCGGCTGGAAACGCCGGATGTGCAAACCACCGTGCAGATCCCGATCAGCCGCGCTGCGCAGTTGTCAGGGCACTTCGACTTGCTGGTGATCTTCACCAAAGGCTTTCACACCGCCGCAGCCATCGACTCGGTGCGCCACCTGGTAGGCCCCGACACCTGGGCCTTGTCGGTGCAGAACGGGTTAGGCAATGCCGAGATCATTGCCGGCGTGGTACCTGCCGAACGCGTGATCGTGGGCATGACCAATTTGCCGGCAGACCTGGTGGCGCCAGGTGTGGTGCACAGTCATGGGGAAGGGCACATCAACCTCTGGGCTGGCAGTGGCAAGGACGCGCAGCGCGTGCATGAGGTGGCGGCCGTGTTCAGCCGGGCCGGGTTGCCCTGTGAAGCCGACCCGCAAGTGCAGGTGGCCATATGGGAAAAGGTGGCGTTCAACGCGGCGCTCAACTCGGTGTGCGCCGTCACTCGCCAGACTGTCGGCGCGGTGGGCAGCACCGAGCAGGGCCGACAGGTGCTTGGCGATATCCTGGATGAAACGGTAGCGGTCGCCAAGGCTGCCGGTATCGCTGTCGATGGCCAGAGGGTGCGCGCGTCGGTGGACTACGCGGTGCGCAATCACCAACAGCACAAGCCGTCGATGCTGCAAGACCTGGAAGCCGGGCGCAAAACCGAGATCGATTTCATCAATGGCGCCGTGGTCGCTCACGGCAAGCGTGTGGGCGTAGCCACGCCGGTACTGCAGGCGCTGTACAACCTGGTCAAAGCCAGCGAAGGCTAGGCCTCGCGCCGTTGCAGGCGGAACGCCTTGGGCGTCAGCCCGGTGGCCCGCTTGAAGAAGCGCGAGAAATACGCCTGCTCGGCAAAGCCCAGGCTGTCGGCGACCTGGCCGATGGTCATGGAGGTGTACACCAGGTTGCGCTTGGCCTCCAGCACCACCCGCTGGTTCACCTGCTGTAACGCCGATTGCCCGGTCAGTTGCCGGCACAGGGCGTTGAGGTGAGCGACGCTGACGCCGATCTGCCGGGCGTAGTGCTCGATCTGCTGGTGCTCGCGAAAGTGCCGCTCGATCAACTGCGTCAGGTGGTCCAGGTGCTGCTGGCCGCGCTCTCTGGGTTTGGCGATGTGCTGCACGCGTTCGCGTGAGCGGCGCGACAGCCACACCAGCAGCGCGCAGATCACCGACTGCAGCATCAGATCGCGCTCCGGGCGCTGCTGGAGGTATTCCTCGGTCAGTTGGCCAAACAGGTCATCGAGGTAGCGGCGGTCGTCACCTGCCCAGTAGCACTCGGCCTGGGCCATGGGTTTGCCTTCGAGCAACGGCGTGAAGCGCTCCAGCACCGGTTTGGCCAGGCTGATCACATAGCCCTGTATATCTTCGGAAAAGCGAAAGCCATGAATGCTCATCACCGGTACCACCTGCAAGGCGCCGCCGCTGATCTGCTGCTCAACGCCTTCGACCAGCACGTGGGCCTGCCCGGCCTGCACATACAGCAACTGGGCAAGGTCGCCATGGCGGTGGGTCTTGATTTCCCAGTCGTGTAGGCGGCTGCGCTCGGGGATGGACTCGCAGTGGATCAGGTCCGGGGTTGGCCAGGACGTCTCGCCATACAGCTTGAAGACTGGAACACCCTTGGCAGCCAACATACGCAATCCTCGGTAATCCTCGAAAAGTCCAACAAATAAAGCAGAAATTGCCTTCTTCTGGGAGCTTTATCTGCGAAAAATACAGAACGACAAATCGTAACCCAGAGCCTGTCGGCTCATGAGGATAAAAACAATGAAGACTCAAATTGCCATTATTGGTGCCGGTCCGTCCGGGCTGCTGCTGGGCCAGCTGCTGCACAAGGCGGGTATCGACAACATCATCATCGAGCGCCAAAGCCCCGACTACGTGCTTGGCCGCATCCGTGCCGGCGTGCTGGAGCAGGGTATGGTCGACCTGCTGCGTGAAGCCGGTGTCGGCGAACGCATGGACCGCGAAGGGTTGGTGCACGACGGCTTCGAACTGGCGTTCGACAACCGCGTCGAACACATCAACCTGCGCGAGTTGACGGGCGGCAAGACCGTCATGATCTACGGCCAGACCGAGGTCACCCGCGACCTGATGGAAGCGCGCAGTGCCAGCGGTGCTCCCACCTACTACGATGCGGCCGACGTGCAGTTGCACGAACTCAAGGGCCTGAAACCCTATGTCACCTTCGTTCAGGATGGCCAGCCGGTCCGCATCGAGTGTGACCTGATCGCTGGCTGTGACGGTTACCACGGCGTTTCGCGCAAATCGATCCCTGACGGTGTGCTCAAGGAGTTCGAGCGGGTGTACCCGTTCGGCTGGCTGGGCGTACTGGCCGATACGCCTCCGGTGAATGACGAGCTGATCTACGCCAGCCACGAGCGCGGCTTTGCCTTGTGCAGCATGCGTTCGCCAACCCGCACCCGCTACTACGTGCAGGTCGCCAGCGAAGAAAAAGTCGAGGACTGGTCCGACCAGCGCTTCTGGGACGAGCTGAAAAGCCGCTTGCCCAAGCCGGTCGCCGACAAGCTGATCACGGGCCCGTCCATCGAAAAGAGCATCGCGCCGCTGCGCAGCTTCGTGGTCGAACCTATGCAATACGGGCACTTGTTCCTGGTGGGCGATGCCGCGCACATCGTGCCGCCCACCGGTGCCAAAGGGCTTAACCTGGCTGCCAGCGACGTCAGCACGCTGTACCACATCTTGCTCAAGTACTACCGCGAAGGGCGCCAGGACCTGCTCGAACGCTACTCGCAGATCTGCCTGCGCCGGGTCTGGAAGGCTGAGCGTTTCTCCTGGTGGATGACCTCGATGCTGCACCAGTTCCCCGGCACCGACGCCTTCAGCCAGCGCATGCAACAAACTGAACTGGACTATTACGTAGGCTCTGAGGCTGGGCGCAAGTCCATCGCCGAGAACTACGTTGGCTTGCCTTACGAGCCGGTGGAGTGACACCCCTGGCGGTGCGATCGACGACTTATCAGACGATGAGCGCAATTCTTATAAGAGGTAACTCATGACTCACCTTGCCACGCAATTCCCTGTCTTCTCCCAGCAGTTCATTGCCGGCCAATGGCGCGACGGCCGCGATGGCAGTGTGCTGCACGTGACCAACCCGTTCGATGGCAGCCAACTGGCACAGATCGTCCAGGCGGACCGCGATGATCTTGACGAGGCCTACCGCAAGGCCGCTGAAGCGCAGGTGAAATGGGCCGCTACCGGCCCGGCCGAACGAGCTGCCGTGATGCACCGAGCGGTGCAACTGTTCGATGAGCACCGCGAAGCGATCATCGACTGGATCATCCGCGAGTCTGGCAGTACCCGCATCAAGGCGCAGATCGAGTGGGGCGCAGCCCGCGGTATCACCCTGGAGTCGGCGTCGTTCCCAGCGCGCGTGCACGGCCGCCTGCTGCCGTCCAACGTGCCGGGCAAGGAGAACCGCGTGTACCGCGAGGCGCTGGGCGTGGTGGGCGTGATCAGCCCGTGGAACTTCCCGCTGCACTTGTCGCAACGTTCCGTGGCACCCGCCCTGGCGCTGGGCAACGCGGTGGTGATCAAGCCGGCCAGCGATACGCCGGTGACCGGTGGGCTGCTGTTGGCCAGCCTCTACGAGGCTGCCGGCCTGCCCGCGGGACTGCTCAGTGTGGTGGTAGGCGCCGGGTCCAAGATCGGCAACGCCTTCGTCGAACATGAGGTGCCCAAGTTCATCTCGTTCACGGGTTCCACCCCGGTGGGCCTGAACATCGGCCGCCTGGCCTCCGGTGGCCAGCACCTCAAGCACGTGGCCCTTGAGCTGGGTGGCAACAGCCCGTTCGTGGTGCTGGCCGATGCCGACCTGGAGCAGGCGGTGAATGCAGCAGTGATGGGCAAGTTTCTGCACCAGGGGCAGATTTGCATGGCGATCAACCGCATCATCGTCGAAGACGCCCTGCACGATGCCTTCGTCGAGCGTTATGCCGAGCGCGTCAAGGCGCTGAAAGTGGGCAACCCGCATGACGCCGATACGGTGGTCGGGCCCATCATCAACGCCAAGCAGCTGCAAGGCCTGCTGGAGAAGGTGGCGCGTGCCAAGGAGGAGGGTGCCCGTGTGGTGGTGGAAGGTGACGTACAGGGCCAGTTACTGCCGCCCCACGTATTTGCCGACGTTACCAAGGACATGGAAATCGCCCGCGAAGAGATCTTTGGCCCGCTGGTGGGCATTCAGCGGGCCCGTGACGAAGCTCACGCCCTGGCGTTGGCCAACGACAGCGAGTTCGGCCTGTCCAGCGCTGTGTTCAGCGGTAACCTTGAGCGTGCCGTGCGTTTCGCCCGCCAGGTCAAGGCAGGCATGACCCACGTCAACGACATCCCGGTCAATGACGAGGCTCATGCGCCGTTCGGCGGTGAAAAAAACTCGGGCCTCGGGCGCTTCAACGGCGACTGGGCCATCGAGGAATTCACCACCGATCACTGGGTCAGCGTGCAAGGCAGCCCGCGCCGCTACCCCTTCTGATGCTGACGGAGAATGCTCATGCTCAACGGTAAAAAGTTGGTCATTACCGGTGTCGCCTCTGGCATCGGCGAACAAACTGCGCAACTGGCACGTGCCCAGGGCGCCTGCGTCATTGGCGTGGACATCAACCGGCCCAAGGTCGAGGTCGACCAGTTCATCCAGGCCGACCTGTCGTCACAGGCCTCCATCGACAGCCTGCTCGGCCAACTGCCGGACGGCATCGATGGCCTGGCCAACATCGCGGGGTTGCCACCCACGCTCAATGCCGAGTTGGTGCTCAAGGTCAACCTGGTGGGCCTGAAGTACCTGACCCTCGGCCTGGTACCGCAACTGGCCGACAATGCCGCCATCGTCAACCTGGCATCGCTGGCCGGTGTTGGCTGGCCACAGTCGGTCACGGCCATCCACGACAGCGAGCACCTGAGCTTTTCCGGTACCGCGGCCTTCTGCACCCGCCATGAGATCGTGGGGGCGCGTAGCTACTTCTTCTCCAAGGAAGCACTGATCGCCTGGACCCTGCAGCACCGCTGGACTTGGCGCGAACGGGGTATTCGCATGAATGCGGTAAGCCCGGGCCCGGTGGACACGCCGATTCTCAAGGACTTCATCGAAACCCTGGGCGCCCGCGCCGAGGAAGACATGAAAACCATGGACCGGCCTGGCCGTGCCAGCGACATTGCTCCGGTGGTGGCCTTTCTGCTAAGCGACGGTTCGCGCTGGATGCGCGGCACCAATGTGGCGGTAGACGGGGGGATGCATTCGCATATTCTGGCCAGCAGCAACGGCCTCTGAGTTCAGTGATCGGCGTCTCCCCAACTTGACAGGGGCTGCTATGCAGCCCACTGTCAACTTCCAGATATGGCAATTTGCTACTTTCTGCCCCCACTCCCTGCACGTATGCCCATTCCCGCGGTCCAAGCGCATACCAGACTCACATCCGCACACGTACCGCTCAAGACGCTGTAGGAGGCCACATGCCCGCGCTCATATTCCCCCAGCCCTTCGAAGCGATCGGTTGCAAACAATGCCGAGAACTGGCCGACCTGGGTTTTGGCATCACCATGGCGTTCCAGCCCATCGTCCACCAGCCCACTGGCAAGCCTTACGCCTACGAGGCACTGGTAAGGGGGTTGGCAGGGGAGGGCGCGGGAGAAATCCTGGCCAAGGTCACACCTGAAAACCTTTACCGTTTCGACCAGGCCTGCCGTGTCAAAGCCATCGAGAAGGCCGCCGAACTGGGGCTCAACCGTGTGGAGGCGTGCAAGCTCAGCATCAACTTTTTGCCCAATGCGGTTTACCGCCCCAGTACCTGCATCAGGGCAACGCTGGAGGCCTCACGGCAGTTCGACTTCCCGGCCGACCGGCTGATCTTCGAAGTCACCGAGGGTGAGCGGGTGGAAGATACCGAGCACCTGAAGTCAATTTTTCGCGAATACGGGCGGCAAGGCTTCACCACCGCCATCGACGATTTTGGCTCAGGCTACTCGGGGCTGAACCTGCTGGCAGAGTTCCAGCCCGACCTGTTGAAACTGGACATGGCCCTGACACGCAAGCTGTGCCGCGACCCTGTTCGCCAAGCCATCGTTGCGGGGATCGTGTTGGTCGCTCAGCGGCTGGGTATCCTCCTGGTGGCGGAGGGCGTGGAGACTGAAGCTGAATGTGATGCACTGGCGGCATTGGGGATTGAGCTTATGCAGGGTTACTACTTTGCCCGGCCTGCCATCGACAGCCTGCCGCTGATCGAACGCCTGCGCAGCTGACTAACGGCTTACTCAGCCCACTCCGGGTCGCCGGTAAACACCACCGTCAGCCAGCGGTTCGGGCCTTCACCGCCGAGCGCCTCGCCCACTTCGTTGCGCCAGGCGTCCCATTCCTCGATGGTTTTCGCCGCCATGCCAGCGGGCACGATGAAGTACAGCTCGATTTCCCGCGAGCGGCCCACCTTGGCGACGTAGGCACGGTACGACTGCAGCCCGTGACGGGTAACGAAGGCTTGGGCAACTGCGTCCACATGCAGCTTGAGGTCCCCGGGCGTGACCAGGAAAATCTCTGAAAATGCCTGGCGGATGACCGACATGGGCAGGGGTACGATCACCAGGCACACCAGCGCCAGAACTGCCGGGTCGATGTAAGGCGATACCCACTCCAGCGACGTACCCTGCACCGCATAGCCAAAGCAGAACGCGATGAGCAAGGCCGCCGTGATGCTGGCCGACATCACCCAGCCTTTCACATCCATGGCCACGAAATCCGAGCGCAACTGGCGGTTGGCGCGGGCTTCCACCACGGCAATGGTCACGCAGGCGATCACCGTGAGCACCGCGTACACCATGGCAATGCCAAACTCCAGGTGGCGGCCGCCTTGCAGCAGGCTGCTGATGGCATTGATCAGCGCGTAGATGGCCACGCCGCTGAGCAGGATGCCGTTGAGCGCCAACACCATGGGTTCCAGGTGCCAGAAGCCCATGGTGAAACGCTCGCGCAGCTTGCGTGACATCTGCAGGCTGGTGGCATGCGAGGTGATCAGCCTGACCACCATCAGTGACAGCCCGCTCATGCTGGCGTCGACCAGCGAATACACACCATCGAACACGATGGAGAACGACCCGGACGCCAGGCCGAAGGCGATGCCGATGGTGGCGATGAACAGGGTCACAGCGATGGAGGTCCGTAACAGGCCCTGTTCGCTGGTGATGTCGAAAAAGGTGGAGCTACTTGGGTTTTGCATAATCAGTGTGCTCAGTAAAAACGTCGGTGCTGCGTTGCTTGCAAGGCCCCCTTTGCGAGGGCGCCGCCATGCCTGTGGGAGCGGGTTCACCCGCGAAGCAGGCGCATTGGCCCACAGGCTAGACGCGGAACTGTTCCATCAGCGCCTGTTGCTGGTTGGCAAGCTGATTCAGCGACTGACTGATGCGGGCTGACTCATCGGCCTGGCCGGCCAGCGACTCGGTCACGTCGCGGATGCTGGCCACGTTGCGGTTCACCTCTTCGGCTACCGCGCTCTGCTCTTCTGCCGCCGAGGCGATCTGCAGGTTCATGTCGCTGATCACTGCCACCGCCTCACCAATACGCTGCAGGGCCGGTAACGCTTGCTCCATGCGCGCAGCGCTTTCCTGTGCCTGCTGCTGGCCGCCCTGCATGGCCCCTACCACGTCATGGGTACCTTGCTGCAAGCCTTCGATCACCTGGCGAATTTCATCGACCGACACCTGAGTGCGCTGGGCCAGCCCGCGCACTTCATCGGCTACCACCGCAAACCCACGGCCGGCCTCGCCCGCGCGGGCCGCTTCGATGGCAGCGTTGAGGGCCAGCAGGTTGGTCTGCTCGGCGATCGTGCGAATAACCTCCAGCACCGAGCCGATCTGCGCACTGCGGTTTTCCAGTTCATGCGCTTCGGCCACGGCGGCGTTCATGCCGTCGGCCAGGCGGTCGATGCCCTGGCGGGTGCTGTCGATCAACTGCAACCCATCACGGCTCGCCTGGTCTGCAGCCCGCGCCGCCTCGGCCGCCTGCGACGCGTTGTGGGCCACGTCCATCGCGGTGGCGCTCATTTCGTTGGCTGCCGTGGCGACCTGCTCGATTTCCCGGTGCTGTTGCTGCATGCCATTGCTGGTCTGGGTGGCAATGGCTGCCGACTGGTCAGCTGTGGCGCGGGCCTGCTGCAGGGAGCCTTTGACTTGGGCAATGACCGGTTGCAGCTTGTCGAGGAAGCGGTTGAACGCGCCGGTGAGCAGGCCCAGCTCGTCCTCGCGGGCGTACTCCAGGCGCCGCGTCAGGTCGCCTTCACCACTGGCGATGTCCTCCAGCCTGGCGGCTACAGCCAGGATGGGGCGTGTAACACCGCGCGCAGTCAGCCACACCAGCAGCAGGCCGATCAGTGCAGCAACCAGCCCGATCGTCAGGCTGGTGAGGTTGGCCTGCTGGCTGTGGGCCCCCAGGCGCTGGTTCAAGGCTACGGCCGGCGCCAGCAACACCGCTTGCGGCACCTCCAGCGTGACTTGCCACGGCGCGCTGCCCGGGATGGGCGCAAAGGGCTGCGTCACACGCATCACGCCGTCGGCTGCCGCTTGGGCAATCGGCTGGCCAAGCGTGTGCTCGTCGCGGCTGTTGCCGGCCAGCAAGCCGGCGGCGCTGGCAATGCTCACCTGGCCCTGGCCGTCGAACAACTCGCTGCGCCCGCTCAGGCTCAGTTGCTGCAAGGTTGCCAGGCCGATGTCCAGGCCTACGACGCCGACCACCTTGCCCCCTTCAAGCAATGGCAGGGCGATGCTGGTCATCAGCACCTGCCTGCCGTTGACCTCATCGAGGTACGGCTCAAGCATGCAGGCCTTGGCCGCCTGCTGCGGGCAGGTCAGCCAGCGGTTTTTTGCCACGCCATTGGTGCCGGTGCTGGTGTCGCCCAGCATCGACTCGGGCATGGCTTCCCGCTCCAGCATGCCAGGCTGCGGTTGCGACCAGTACAGCGAGAAGCGCCCTGTTTCATTGCTGCCAGATGCAGCATCGCCGCGGTGTTGGGTGTCCTGCTGGTCCAGGGCCTCTGGCTGGAATACCAGGTACAGGCCTATCACCTGCGGGTTGCCGGCCAGCGCAGTGCGGGCCTGCTGGGTGAGTTCGGCGCGCAAGTCGCTGCCCCCGCGATTTTTCAGGGCGCTCACCAGGCGGGCAACGCCATTGGCGTACTGGTAGGTGTTCATGAAGTAGCGCTGAATGCGCAGTGCCTGGGTGTCGGCATGGGCCTGCAGGTTTTCCCGTGCGCTGTTGTCGAGCAGCTCGGTGCTGGTCTGGTTGACCAACGCCGCGCTGCGCCGCGCCTGGGCCAGGGATGTGGCCACCAGCACGGCAACGATGGCCAGCAGGCACAGCCCGGCAAGCAGGGTGATCTTCCACTGGATGGACAGGCGGCGCAACAGCATGGGAAACCTCGTGAGTCATGGGGCAACGCCCGCGATCAGGCGCGGGCGTTGTAGTGCGGCAAGGGTCATTCGGCCACGTAGTTGGGGGGCGCTGCGCGAAACGCTTTGGTCAGCCAGGCCAGATACAGCAGCCCCAGTGTTGCCCACAGCCCGCCGAACAGCAGCGAATGCACGTTCAGGTCGAGCCACAGCGAGACGATGATGCAAAAGCCCGTGGTGGGCAGCACCAGGTACTTGAGCTGGTTGGCCAGGCCGCGACGGTTGCCCTCGCGCAGGTAGCAATGGTTGATCACCGACAGGTTGACGAAGCTGAACGCAACCAGCGCCCCGAAGTTGATGATGGACGTGGCGGTGACCAGGTCGAAGAAGATCGCCGACAGCGAAATCAGCCCCACCACCGCGATGTTCAGCACCGGGGTTTTGTAGCGCGAATGCAGGCGTGCAAAAACGCTGGGCGGGATTACCTTGTCGCGGCCCATCACGTAAAGCAGGCGTGACACGCTGGTTTGCGAGGCCAGGCCCGAAGCGATGGTGTTGATGACCGTGCACGCGATAAAGACCGACTGGAACAGCTTGCCGCCCACATACAGGGCAATTTCCGGCAGGGCAGCTTCCTGGTCATGGAAGCGTGCCATGGTCGGGAAGTAGGCCTGGATGAAGTACGACACAGTGATGAACACCAGGCCGCCGATCAGCGCGGTGAGGAAGATTGCCCGGGGGATGGTCTTGGCGGGGTCGCGGGTTTCTTCCGACAGGCAGGTGACGGCATCGAAACCCAGAAACGAAAAGCACAGGATGGTCGCGCCAGCGGCCAGGGCGCTCAGCTGGGTTTGCTGGTCGGCGAACGGCAGCAGGCTCCAGGCCGTGCCCAGGCCTTCACCCTGGCCAAGGCCGCGTACGCACAGGTAGATGAACACGGCGATGATCGCCACCTGCACACCCACGAAAAGCAGGTTGAAGTGTGCCACCAGGTTGACGCTGCGCATGTTGATCAGGCTGATGAGGGTGACAAAGCCGGCCACCCACAGCCATTGCGGTACCTCGGGGAACATGGCCGACAGGTAGAGCTTGGCCAGCAGTGCATTGACCATCGGCAGCAGCAGGTAATCCAGCAATGACGACCAGCCCACCAGAAAGCCAACATGGGGGTTGATGGCGCGCTGGGTGTAGGTATAGGCCGACCCGGACTGCGGAAAGCGCTTTACCAGGGTGCCGTAGCTCACGGCGGTGAACAGGATGCCGGCCAGGGCCAGGATGTAGGCACTGGGCACATGGCCGGCGGTGATGCCAGACACAATGCCAAAGGTGTCGAACACCGTCATGGGGGTGAGGTAGGCCAGGCCGATGATGATCACGTGCCAGAGGCGCAGGGTTTTGCGGAGCTGGCCGTGGCCAGGGGCGCTGTGTTCAGGCTGCATGCTGGCGAGGCTCCTGCAGCAGGGCCTGGGCGGCGGGCACGGTCGATTGCGCATGCGGCAAGGGCGAGCGGATGGGCTCCATGTTGTTCACCTTTTATGTTGGAGCGGCGAGGGGCGCGGTTGCGGCGCGCTGAGTGGTGAAAATAAAAAACGAAGGGTGACTGGGTGTCAAGTTAAACGTGACATTATGTGTCGTAATTGGAATATATATCGGGATAGATTACGAAGAGCCCTCAATTTAATAGGGTTTTTAGCAGGTCGTACCCAATATGGGTGTTCGTAAAAATTAACGGGCAACCTGGGATAATGGGACGGGTGGCTTCTCCGGCGTTTTCCGTTGGTTCGGAGCCAACAACCCTGCCGCGCAATGCTACTCTTCGCATTCGACGCGGCCTTGAGGCCGCCTGCACAACCCTTATGGACATCAATCGGTTCTATTCATGAAGAAATCAGTAGGCATTCTCTCCGGCTTGGCAGTCGCCATTGCCGTCGTAGCCATCGGTGGCGCCTGGTACTCCGGCAAGCGGCTGCCGGCCGAACTCGACCTCGCCCAGGCGCTCACCAACGCGCAGTTGCAGAAGGCGCTGATGACCACGGGTGGCACCATGACTGTCGAGCGTGTTTCGCTGGAGCAGCACTGGTTCAGCAGCACTGCCCGTTACCGTGTCAAGGCCCGTGACATCAACGTGGGTGAGGGGGAGATGGCGAGCTTTGAGCTAGGGGTCACCGACCAGATCGAGCATGGCCCGTTCCCGTGGTCGAGGGTCAAGACGCTTAAACTGATGCCGGTGTTGGCGGTAAGCAACAGCACCCTGGACAAGGACGACACCACTGCCGCGTGGTATGCGGCGGCCGGCGAGCGGGTGCCACTGAGCGTGCGCACCAGCCTGGGGTACGCAGGTGGCGTGGACAGCCAGGTACAGCTGGCGCCGGTCAAGGTCGACGAAGCCGAAGGCAACAGCCTGGACTTCTCGGGCATGGAGCTGCAGGTAAGCGGCAATCAGAAGGGTGAGGATTCAAGGTTCAATGGCCATGCCGAGCGCTTCGTCATGAAGCTGGTGCGTGACGACCAACCGCCTGTCACCTTCGAGCTGCAGGGCCTGAAACTCGGCGGCAAACTCGCGGCCACCGCGCACGACAATATCTACACGGGCAATGCCGACCTGTACTTGGCCGAAGCCAAGGTCACACTGGGGCCAAGGCAGCAAGTGCTGGTGATGAAGGGGCTGGAGCAGAACGCCCTGCAAACCCTTGAAAAGGGCGACAATGTAGGTGCTCGCGTCGAGTACAAGGTCGATGACATTACCTGGGATGGGCGTGCGGTCGGCAAGGGGCAACTGGTCGTTAGCATGAACTCGATCAACGCCCCCGCGTTGCAGGCTCTGTCCCTCTGGTACAAGGCGCATCTGCCGGAGTTCGAGGCAGCTTCGGCTGCAGGCCAGCCGGCGCCGCAAATCCACATGGATGCAGCCGAGAAAGCCAAGTTTCAGGCTGACTTGACCCAGCTGCTGGCGGCCAAGCCCAAAGTGGCCATCGAAGACCTGACCTTCAAGACAGCTAACGGAGAGAGCCACTTCAACCTGGCGATGGACTTTGCCGCCCCTGCCACGTTCGACCAGCCATCGGACCAGCTGGCCAGGCAGATCATCACCCAGGTAAAGGGCAAGCTGTCTTTGTCCAAGCCAATGCTGGGCGACCTTGCCACCCTGCAGGCACTGCTGGACGGGCAGACCGATGCACAGGCTATTGCCATGCAGTCGAGCCAGGCGGGTGAGATGGTCGGCATGATGGCGCTGCAGAGCGGCCTGGCTACCGTCCAGGGCAATGACGTGGTCAGTGCCTTGCACTATGCCGATGGCCAGGTCGATTTCAACGGCAAGAAAATGACCGTCGAAGAGTTCGCCATGCTGGTCACCACCCAGCTGGGCCTGCTCACGCCAGACCGCTGATTATCGGTCTGTACCCTAGTGTTCGCAGCCGACCACGCTGGCTGCGAACGCTGCCTGCCCACCCCGCAAAAACCGCTTTGGAAATCTCGGATTTGGCTGTAGCCTTCGGCGTCCATAATAATCCGCGCCCGCAGAGGGCCGTGGCGGCCTGCGCGCCGTCCGGCACCCTTAGCCGATCTGCCAGGGCCGGGTGATACACTCGATTTGACGCGCGCAGGCGCCTGCAGGTCCAGCGATCATGACCCAGATTTCCGAACGCCTGTTGGTTCAGGCCCACCTCGACGCCAAGCAGCCTCACCCGCTCACCGCCGAGCAGGAGGCCGATTACCGTGCGGCCATTGCTGCCGAGCTGAAGGCGCAGAACGCCGTGCTGGTGGCCCATTACTACTGTGACCCGGTTATTCAGGCGCTGGCCGAAGAAACCGGCGGCTGCGTGTCCGATTCGCTGGAAATGGCCCGTTTTGGCAAGAACCACCCGGCCCAGACCGTGATCGTGGCCGGTGTGCGCTTCATGGGCGAAACGGCCAAGATCCTCACCCCGGAAAAGCGCGTGCTGATGCCCACCCTCGAGGCGACCTGCTCGCTCGACCTAGGCTGCCCGGTGGAAGAATTCTCGGCCTTCTGCGACAAGCACCCCGAACGTACCGTGGTGGTGTACGCCAACACGTCGGCCGCCGTGAAGGCCCGCGCCGACTGGGTGGTGACGTCCAGCTGCGCCCTGGAAATCGTCGAAAGCCTGATGGACAACGGCGAAACCATCATCTGGGGCCCGGACCAGCACCTGGGCCGCTACATCCAGAAACAGACCGGCGCCGACATGTTGCTGTGGGATGGCGCCTGCATCGTGCACGAAGAGTTCAAGTCGCGTCAGCTGGCAGACATGAAAGCGCTGTACCCGGATGCGGCGATTCTGGTACACCCCGAGTCACCGGAGTCGGTGATCGAACTGGCCGATGCGGTGGGCTCCACCAGCCAGTTGATCAAGGCGGCCCAAACCCTGCCCAACAAGACCTTCATCGTGGCCACCGACCGTGGCATCTTCTACAAGATGCAGCAGTTGTGCCCGGACAAAGTGTTCGTGGAGGCGCCCACCGCCGGCAACGGCGCGGCGTGCCGCAGCTGTGCCCACTGCCCGTGGATGGCCATGAACACCTTGGAGCGCGTGCTTGATTGCCTGCGCAACAAGACCGGGGAAATCTTCGTTGACCCGGCCCTGGTGCCCAAGGCGATCAAACCCCTGAATCGCATGCTGGACTTCACCCAGGCAGCGCGCCTGAAACTCTCCGGCAATGCCTGACGCCAGAGCGCGTCGTCTTCTTCGCGGGTAAACCCGCTCCCACAGCCGGTATGGGTCCCCAAAGGGTGTGCAGTGCCATTAGGCGGTGCGATACCTGTGGGGCCATGCAGATGCAAACCCTGTGGGAGCGGGTTTACCCGCGAAGGGGCCCTTAGCGGCCCATCATCTCCCTTACCATGCGCTGCTGCTCCATGATCTCCCGCTGGCGCTGGTCGATCTGCGATGCCAGCGGGAAATTCCCGCCCGCGCGGCGCTTGGCGTAATCAAGCTGCTGGATCGCCTGGTCGAAATCTCCCACCAGCGTGAAGTACTCGGCGCGCGCGCGGTGCAAGCCGATGGTGTTGCCCGACAAGCCGCGCACCTCGGCCATGTCGTACCAGATGTCCGGGTCGTCCGGGCGGCTTTTGATCAGGTCGTCGAGCACCTTCTCGGCTTCGACAGGTTTGTTCTGCTTCACCAGCAAATCGGCCCGTACCTGCTTGAGTGGGTAGTTGCCCGGGTACAAGCCCTGCATGCGCTCGGCCCGCTGTTGCGCATCGCTCAGGCGATTGTTGGTGATGTCCAGGTCGATCTGCGCCAGGTTGTAGGTGATGTCGTTGGGGGCCTTGGCCAGCAAGGGCTTCAGCAGCTCCCGCGCTTCGTTCAGCTGGCCACCCTTGATCTGCGCCAGGGCAAGGCCATAGCGGGCGGCATCCAGTTTCGGGTCATCATCGAGCTGGGCGCGGAAACGCTTGGCTGCCAGACCCGGCGTGCCCTCGTAGGTCAGCGCTACCCTGGCGCGGATCAACTGGTAACGCAGGCTGTCTTCCACCCCGCCTTTGGGCGCCTGTTCGGCACGGTTGCGGGTGTCGGCAATACGCGATTCGGTCACCGGGTGAGTGAGCAAAAACTCGGGCGGCTTGGCATCGTAGCGATACTGCCGCGCCAGGCGTTCGAACATGGTCGGCATGTTACGCGGGTCGTAGCCGGCCTTTTCCAGGTTCTGAATACCGATGCGGTCGGCTTCCTGCTCGTTCTGCCGCGAAAACCGGCGCTGCTCCTGAATGGCTGCCGCCTGGGTGCCGGCGATCATGCCGATACCCGCATCCCCGGCACCGCCGGCCGCCAGCACGATACCGGCCAGCAGCGCGGCCATCATCGGCAGCTGCATGCGTTGCTGGGCTTCCACGCCGCGGGCGAAGTGGCGTTGCGACAAGTGCGCCAGCTCGTGCGCCAGCACCGAGGCATACTCGCCCTCGGTTTGCGCATTGAGGAACAGCCCACCGTTGACACCCACAATGCCACCCGGGGCGGCGAAGGCGTTCAGCTCGCGGCTGTCGATGAGGATGAACTCCAGGCGCCGATCCTGCAGCTGGCTGGTTTCAGCCAAGCGGTACACACTGGTCTCCACGTAGTCCTTGAGCTGCGGGTCGTTCAGCTGGTTGACCTGCCCGCGCAGCAGGCTGAGCCAGGCGCGGCCCAGCTGGTGCTCCTGCTGCGGCGAAACGATCGCCGAACTGGCATCACCCAGCGAGGGCAGGTCGTCCGCGTGGCCAGGAAGGGCCAGCAGGCACGCCAGCGTCAGCAGGGTAGGGCGCAGTAAATTCATGCACGAGGCTCGCGTTGGTCAAAGAGAGCTACTGTAGCGGGCTCACACGTTGGCGACCAGTGGCGCTATCCTTATCGGCCGATCATCCAGCAGCCCGGCGTTGCCCTAGGAGAACCCTGCATGAGTACCCCCCTGACCTGTGATGCCGAGCTGGACGCCAGCGGGTTGAACTGCCCGTTGCCGCTGCTCAAGGCCAAGATGGAACTCAACCGCCTGCCTGGCGGCGCGGTACTCAAGGTGATCGCCACCGATGCAGGCTCCCAGCGCGACTTCCGCACTTTCGCCCGGTTGGCCGGTCATACCCTGCTGCGCGAAACGGCCGAGGCCGGTACTTATACCTACTGGCTGCGCAAGGCCTGAGTCTTCCCAAGGATCGTCAATGTTCAAAGTGCTTCGCGACTGGGTACAGCGCTACTTCTCGGATGAAGAGGCAGTGGTGCTGGCGGTGTTGCTGTTTCTGGCCTTCACGGCAGTGCTCACACTGGGTGGCATGCTGGCGCCGGTGCTGGCGGGTATGGTGCTGGCGTTTCTGATGCAAGGCCTGGTCAATGCCCTGGAGCGCCTGCGTGTGCCCACCCGGCTGGCGGTGATGCTGGTGTTCGCCCTGTTCATGGGGGCGTTGGCGGTGGTCATGCTGGTGCTGGTGCCCCTGCTGTGGCACCAGCTGATTACCCTGTTCAACGAGCTGCCCGGCATGCTGGGCAAATGGCAGTCGTTGTTGCTGCTTTTACCAGAGCGCTACCCGCACTTGGTATCGGACGAGCAGGTGCTGCACGCCATCGAGTCGGTGCGTGGCGAAATCGGCAAGTTTGGCCAATGGGCGCTCACCTTCTCGCTGTCCAGCCTGCCGCTGCTGGTCAACGCCATGATTTACCTGGTGCTGGTGCCCATTCTGGTGTTCTTCTTCCTCAAAGACCGCGAACTGATCGGCCGCTGGGTCAGTGGCTACCTGCCGCGCCAGCGCACCCTGTTGAACCGGGTGGGCAGCGAGATGAACCGGCAGATTGCCAACTACATCCGGGGCAAGGGCATCGAGATTCTGATCTGCGGCATTGCCACCTACATCGCCTTCATCAGCCTGGGCCTGAACTATGCGGCGCTGCTGGCGCTGTTGGTGGGGCTGTCGGTGGTGGTGCCCTACGTGGGGGCGGTGGTGGTGACCGTGCCGGTGACGCTGATCGCGCTGTTCCAGTGGGGCTGGGGCGACCAGTTCATTTACCTGATGACCGTGTACGCCATCATCCAGGCGCTGGACGGCAACGTGCTTGTGCCGCTGCTGTTCTCCGAAGCGGTGAGCCTGCACCCGGTGGCGATCATTTGCGCGGTGTTGCTGTTTGGCGGGTTGTGGGGGTTCTGGGGGATTTTCTTCGCCATCCCGCTGGCGACCCTGATCAAGGCCGTGCTGGACGCCTGGCCACGGCAGGAGCCCAGTGTTTCGCCGTTGCTTTGAGCAGGATCAGGGCTGCCAGGCAGCCCTGATCATTTTCAACCCCCGTTCAGCGCCTGGGCTGCCGCCAACACGGCATCCACGTGCCCCGGCACCTTCACCCCGCGCCATTCCTGGCGCAGCACACCGTTTTTGTCGATCAGAAAGGTACTGCGGTCCACGCCCAGGTATTCCTTGCCGTACAGCTTCTTCAGCTTGATCACGTCGAACAGTTGGCACAGGGCCTCGTCCTTGTCGCTGATCAGCTCAAACGGAAAGCCCTGCTTGGCCTTGAAGTTCTCGTGCGACTTGATGCCATCGCGCGACACGCCGAACACCACAGTGTTGGCGGCGGTGAACGCCGGGTGCTGGTCGCGGAACCCCTGGCCTTCAGTGGTGCAGCCCGGGGTGCTGTCCTTCGGGTAGAAGTACACCACCACCTGCTGGCCCTTGAGCCCGGCCAGGCTCACGGTGTGGCCGCCGGTGGCCTGGGCCTGGAAGTCGGCAACGGGTTGGTCGAGTGCTACGGCCATGGGGGGGCTTCCTTACATAGGGTTCTGGGGGCGCCACGGTTCGATCAGAGCATCCAGGTTCAGCGCATCGGCAAAGTCCAGGAACTGGTCACGCAACCAGCTGATTTGGGTGCCGGCTGGCAGGATCACGGTGAACTGGGCATTGAGCATGCTGCTGCCAGTTTGCGGCGCCAGGTAGGTGTCGCAGGTCATGGCTTCGAGCTCGACGCGGTGGTCGAGGAAGAACTGGCACAGCTCGTTGATGATGTCCGGGCGGTACGCGGCGCTCACGTAGGCCACGTACGGCAGCGCCTGCGGGCGCACTTCCTGGTCGGCACTGCGCACCACGTCCAAGGTCAGGCCGTGCTTCTTGCCAAGACTGGGCAGCATGGCTTCGAGGCGCGCCAGGGCGTCCCAGCTGCCGCCTACCTGCAAGACCAGGGCGCTGGTCTCGCCGTGGCGGCTCAGGCGCGAGGTGACCACCGCGCAGCGGTTTTCGAAGGCGGCGCGGCTGAGCACGTTGGCCAGCTCCATGGGGTTGGGCCCCAAGGCGCTGATGACGAGGAATTGTTCGCGGACAGTGGGGGTGGACATGCAGCATTCCTAAAGCGATGAGCGGTCGGCGCAGGACGGGCGAAAGCCTCCTGCCGGCAGGGCCAGGGGCTCGCATGCGAGGCCATGAACGCTGGCGGGGAGCAAGGTCGACGGCCCGGCGGGCCGTGCTGCACCGATCAAAGCATCAAGGGTAGCGAAATAAGCCGCTGAGGGGAATGCTCCGCCCGCCTGCTTCGCTTGTACAAGGCCGATGCCCCCAGTACCATTACCGCTCTCTTTTTCCGGCAGGAGCAGTTACATGATTGCGGGCAGTATGGTGGCATTGGTCACTCCCATGGATGCACAAGGGCGTCTTGACTGGGAAAGCCTCGACAAGCTTGTAGACTTCCACCTGGAAAACGGCACCCACGCCATCGTCGCCGTCGGTACCACCGGCGAGTCCGCCACGCTCGATGTCGAAGAGCATATTCTGGTCATCAAGCACGTGGTCGAGCGCGTCAAGCGCAGCAACCACCACGTACCGGTCATCGCCGGCACCGGTGCCAACTCCACTGCCGAAGCGGTGCACCTGACCCAGAACGCCAAGAATGCCGGTGCCGATGCCTGCCTGCTGGTGGTGCCGTACTACAACAAGCCAACGCAAGAAGGCCTGTACCAGCACTTCAAGCACGTTGCCGAAGCCGTCGACATCCCGCAGATCCTGTATAACGTACCTGGCCGCACTTCCTGCGACATGCAGGCTGACACCGTCATCCGCCTGTCGAAGGTCAAGAACATCATCGGCATCAAGGAAGCGACCGGGGACATGGCCCGCGCCAAGGCCATCCTGGAAGGTGTCGACAGCGACTTCATCGTGCTGTCCGGTGACGACCCGACTGCCGTCGAGCTGATCCTGATGGGCGGCAAGGGTAATATTTCCGTCACGGCCAACGTCGCCCCGCGCGAAATGGCCGACCTGTGCGAGGCCGCCCTTGCGGGCAATGCCGAGAAGGCCCGCGCAATCAACGACACGCTCATGCCCCTGCACAAAGACCTGTTCTGCGAGTCCAACCCGATCCCGGTCAAATGGGCGCTGGTTGAAATGGGCCTGATGAAAAAAGGCATTCGCCTGCCACTGACCTGGCTGAGCGAAGGCTGCCACGACAAAGTCCGTACTGCCCTGCGCCAGTCCGGCGTACTGGTTTAAGAGGAAGTACCCCGCATGAAGCGACTGGCTGGTCTTTCCGCCCTTGCCCTGATCATCTCCAGCACCAGTGGGTGTGGCTGGCTGTGGGGCGAAGATGGCTATTTCCGCGACCGCGGCAGCGATTACCTGCAGGCGCACCCCACTGCGCCCATGCAGCTGCCTTCGGACGTGAGCGGCGTCAAGCGCCTCGACCCCCTGCTGCCGATTCCACGCAACGTTGCCGACGACAGCGTCGCCGGCGAGTTCGTGGTGCCGCGCCCGCAACCCTTGACCGGCGGTGCCGGCCAGGCCACTGACTACAGCCTGCAGCGCAGCGGCACCAGCCGTTGGGTGCTGGCCCAGCATGCGCCAGCCGAAGTGTGGCCGGTGGCCCGCCAGTTCTTCGAGGACAACGGCTTCCGCATTGCTGAAGAGCGCCCGCAAACCGGCGAATTCAACACCACCTGGCAGCGCTTCGACGAGCTGTCGGCGTCCATGGGCCAACGCCTGGCCAGCACTGCCAGCAGCGCCAACAGCGACGTGCGCGTGCGGGTGCGTATCGAGCCCGGCGTGCAGCGCAACACCTCCGAAGTGTACGTGGTCAGCGTCGAGCGCCCGGCCGGTAGCAGCGCCGAGCCCGACTTCCCGTCCACCTCCACCAACACCGGCGCCGACGCGCTGCTGGTCGACGAACTGCTGGCCAGCATGAACCGCAGCGCCGAGAAAGGCGGTTCGGTGTCGCTGCTGGCAGAGCGCGACTTCGATGTGCCAAGCCGCGTCAGCCTCAGCGAAGACGGCAGCGGCAACCCGGTACTGTTCCTGGGTGCCGACCTGGACCGTGCCTGGTCCAGCGTGGGCCGTGCCCTGGAGCAAGGCGGCGAGTGGCGTGTCGAAGACATCAACCGCAGCCTGGGCCTGTACTACATCAACCTGTCCGAAAAGCCTGAAGACAAGCAGAACCAGCCTGGCTTCTTTGGCCGCATGTTCGGCAGCGAGCCCACCAAGGAAGAGCGCGAAGCCCGTGCTGAGCGCTACCAGGTCCGCCTGAGCAAGGTGGGTGAGAGCGTGCAGGTTACTGTCGAGAAAAACATCAACACCGTGGCCCCGGCCGATGTCGCCCGCCGCGTGCTGAGCGCCATTCAGGACCACCTGGGCTAAGTGCGCTTCGCGGTACTCGGAAGCGGCAGCCAAGGGAACGGCACGCTGATCGCCAGTGGTGACACCTTCATCCTGGTCGACTGCGGGTTTTCCCTGCGTGAAACCGAGCGGCGCCTGGCGCTGCTCGGGGTCTCGGCAGCACAGCTCAGTGCGGTGCTGGTTACCCACGAACATGCCGACCACGTGCATGGGGTGGGCCTGCTGTCACGGCGCTACAATGTACCGGTCTACCTCAGCCAGGGCACCTTGCGCGGTTTGCGCAAGCCGGTGGAGGTGGCCGGTTTTCTCGCGTGTGGGCAAAGCCTGCAAATCGGTAACCTCGAGGTTACCGCCGCGCGGGTCGAGCATGATGCCCATGAGCCGTTGCAGTACGTGGCCAGCGATGGCAAGCGCCGGTTTGGCATGCTGACCGACCTTGGCTCGTACGATGCGCGGTTGTTGGAGCGTTACCATGGCCTGGATGCGTTGCTGATCGAGGCCAACCACTGCCGTGACATGTTGGCGCGCGGCCACTACCCGTACTTTCTCAAGCAGCGGGTCGGGGGCATGCAAGGGCATTTGAACAATCACCAGGCCGCGAGCCTGGTGCAGGAGTTGGGCTGGAGCAACCTGCAGCACCTGGTGCTGGCCCACCTCAGCAGCAAGAACAACCTGCCACACCTGGCCCGCCAGTGCTTTGTCGACACCCTTGGGTGCGACCCTGGCTGGCTCCAGGTGGCAAACCAGGAACACGGGCTCGACTGGCGCGAAATCGCCTAGCCCAACACCTCAAGCAAGCGGAGCCCAATCATGGAAAAACGCGACGAACTCTACCGCGGCAAGGCCAAATCGGTTTACAAGACCGACGACGCCGACCGCTTGATCCTGCTGTTCCGCAACGACACGTCGGCGTTCGACGGCAAACGCATCGAGCAGCTCGACCGCAAAGGCATGGTGAACAACAAGTTCAACGCCTTCATCATGCAGAAACTGGAAGAAGCCGGTGTGCCGACCCAGTTCGACAAGCTGCTGGGCGACAACGAGTGCCTGGTGAAGAAGCTGGACATGATCCCTGTGGAATGCGTAGTGCGTAACTATGCTGCCGGCAGCCTGGTCAAGCGCCTGGGCGTGGAGGAGGGCATCAAGCTGGAGCCGTCCACATTCGAGCTGTTCCTGAAAAACGACGAGAAGGGCGACCCCTTCATCAACGAATCCCACGTTGTCGCTTTCGGCTGGGGCACCGCCGAGCAGCTGGTCGAAATGAAAAAGCTGTCGCTCAAGGTCAACGAAGTGCTGAGCAAGCTGTTCGATGACGCCGGCCTGCTGCTGGTCGACTTCAAACTGGAATTTGGCGTATTCCACGGCCAGATCGTGCTGGGCGACGAGTTCAGCCCCGACGGCTGCCGCCTGTGGGACAAGGAAACCCGCAAGAAGATGGACAAGGACCGCTTCCGTCAGGGTCTGGGCGATGTGATCGAAGCGTATGAAGAAGTGGCCAAGCGCCTGGGCGTGCCGCTGTAACGCGCCAGTTCACGCAAGCGCCTGATACCACGTGGTTTTTTAGAAAATAAAGGTTTGCGTTTTCAAAATTCGCTGGTATGATGCGCGGCATTGGAGAGATGCCGGAGTGGTCGAACGGGACGGATTCGAAATCCGTTGTACTGGCAACAGTACCTAGGGTTCAAATCCCTATCTCTCCGCCATACGCGAAGTAGCCGAAGCCCCCGAAAACGTTGAAGTTTTCGGGGGCTTCGTCGTTTCAGGGGTATGGACTAGGGCAAATTTAGGGCAATAATTTGCCCTCTCAGGCCGAATCAGGCCGTGTCGGGTCGCCGTCGTTAGCTGGGAATTGGGGACTGGGTAGCTACTTCTTGGAGGGCTGCATGATTTCTTTGAGGTAGCCGAGCACTAGGCCGCCGAAAGCGCTGCTGAAAAGCATCTTATCCATCGATTGCAGCTCGGCCTCGGTTAGCCAGCGGGTGGTCCAACCAAAGATGGTGTGAGGGCCTGCTACATGCCAAAACCTCACGGTGACCAAGGCGGCTATCAGGAAGGCGCCATAGCGAAGATATCTTTTCGCGATTGCGTGAAGCTCGGTTTGAACTCCTACGCGCCCATCGACAAGGGCTTGCTCTTCTTTCTTGGCCTGTTCTAGGTCAGAAGGTGAGGGAGGGCGTGGGGGCTGAATGGCGTCAAACGAAACCGGATCTATGTGTTGGTTCGTTGGATCCATGCCAGCCCCTCTGCTTAAGCAGAAATCTTTTCTTTGTAATGCCGCTCGATCAGCTCATTCGGGATGATCGCGCCGCTGTAGTTGTCGCCACCTGATTGGTGCCAGATTTGGTCCCAGGGGGTGCCGGTTTGATGCGTCATGGCCGAGAGCTGAACCCCGGTGTAGCCCCCATAAATCTCCCAGATCCTATCTAGCAGGGCGAGAGTATGAGGGTTAGAAAGCGGGTTCTGGTAATCGCCCGGTACGCCGTATCCCGGGATCGCCGAGTCGATGGTGCCCCGGCCGTAATGCTTCAGCTTTCGGTACAGGTCTGGAATGACAGGGCCATAGCGCCAGGCCTGAACAGCATCGTTGATGAGATTTTGCGAGAAGTATCCCCTGAACCATCCGTGCGAAATGTACACGAGCTTCAAGACCTGCATTGGAGTTAATGGAACTCCGCGGTCGAAGGACTTCTGGATGAAGTAGTTAGCTACGGATTCGCTAGAAAGCATTGGCTACCCCTCCTGTGTATAAGCTGTGGATACATTGTGGATTACTTCTATATGGGGGTGTAATTATGGGTGTCAATGGCCTAAAGAGCAAATAATTTTCACTGTATGAATGTACAGAGCGTGGTTTGGCAGGCCCTCTGGCGCCGCTCCAGGCCTCTAGACGCTCTTACCGGAAGGCTGTTGAAATCCCATCATCTTGGAGACGATATCCGCCATGCTTTTGGTGTCCTTCGAGATCCAGCGACCGTAGTGCTTTCGTACCATGGTCGTGTCGCTGTGGCCGAGTTGGCGGGCCACCCATTCAATCGGGACGTAGCTCGACAGTGCTTGGCTCGCGAACGTGTGGCGTGCCTGGTTAGCACCTCGATGGCGAATGCCTGCTTTCTCCAGGTGGGCGGTGAACCAGTTGCTGACGGTCTTGCCGTTCCACAGCAGGCCGCTAGTGGAGCTGCGGAACAGGAAGCGGACACGCTCATGCTTCTTCGTGATGTTGTCTCGCTGCACAACAGTGATGTGCGTGGGTTCGGCATCCTTGGCTTCCGCCACGATCATGGTCAGCAGCTCTAGGGCCGGCGCGATCAGTTCCACTGTTCGAATGCGCGAGCGTTCTTTCGGTACCTTGAACTCCCCAGCGACCAGGGCGCGCCTGATTGTCAGGGTGCCAGTCACCAGGTCGACGTCCTCTACACCGGCTGCGATCAATTCGGACAGAGACAGCCCGGCCCAACAGTTGAAGACGATCATCCGGCTGTCTGCCATTCGCTCCGGATCGGCGGCGGCTATCCGCTCGATCTCGCTCCGGGTGAAAGGGTCGGCGAATTCGCTGTCGCAATCAGACTGGATGTTCTCGATGCGCTCTAGGGGGTTGAGCTTGATGATCTCATCGCTGAACGCATCCCCCCACACCCCCCTTATAATTGTGAAAACGTCGTTTACGGTTTTCGGTTTGAGGCCATTGGTGAGTAGTTCGGCCTGGAACAGTTCAAGCTCGCTTTTGGGGATGCTTGCGATGGTTCTGCCGGTGAACTTCCTTCTGACGTGCTCCGACTTGCTCTTGTAGTTGATGAACGTGCTGTGGGCCTTTTTAACCCTGGCAACTTCAAGCCACTGGGCGATCCCCTCGTCCACAGTTCTTTTGGCCGGCTCGTTCGGAAGTTCCTGTCTAGCTTTGAGCCAAACCGAGTCGGGAAAGTGCGCCGCATAGTCGAAGCGGTTTTCCTTGATCTCGGCAAGAATCGTTCTGCGCTTGTTATCCGCATAGGCGATGGCAGCTTTGTTGATCTTTGCGACATTGCGTAGAGGCTCGCGGCGGCGTTCGCCTTCGTACATGAAGGCGATCCGAAGGAGGTTGCCATTGATGTCGACGCCCGTTGGTAGGGAGTCGACACCTGCAGGGAGTTTCACACTCATGGACGGCCGGCCATCCAATTTTCGATTTCAACACGGTTGTAGACAATGACGTTGGCTGGGTCAGTCCGCCATTGTTTCTCTTCCAGCCAGATTCCACGGTCGCGGTATTTACGTACGGCCTCAGTGCTCAATCCGAAGACCGGGAACAGCAACTCCTTCCGAATCCATACGGCAGGGGTGATGAGAAGTTGAACCGCTTCGGTCGGCTGTTTGTTTGCTTCGTGGATGGGTTTAACTTGTGGCTTTGCCATTGAGTAGTCTCCGACTTACCGAAGTGGTCGCAGGTGCTGCGCCTGCTTACGATTTTTCGCGGCCACATTGGCCATGTACGATTCCCATTTGCCGCTCTCGCGCTGTTGCCGGATTCGGCTGCACCGCTGGTGTTGCCGCGTCGACCTGCCTTTGCCGCACACATCGCAGATGGCAGGAAGGTCGAGGCTGTGTGAGGCCATGGGGGGCCGGATGCGATCAGTCATAACTCACCGCCTCGCTGCCATTGTTGATAGCGTCCAGCGCGGCTTGGTCAAGCAAACGGTGCATCTGGTTGGTTCCTTGCTCGTCCTCACGCTGCAGTTCGTGGATGATTTCCTGTATCAATAACGTACCGTTCTGGATGCTGATCGGATCGCCCTTGTAGTCGACCGGCCATTCCGGTGCGCAAGTGACTGCGTGCAAAAGGCACTCGGTGGTGATGCGGATAACCAGTTGGTCGCCCTCGACAGCCACTGTTGGCAGCACGTTGGTTAGCTCTGCGGATTCCGCAGTTGTTGGAGTTAGGATGCGATCCAGCTCGTCAGCTACGTCCTGCATGCCAACAGCAGCTGCTGCGTCAAGGGCTTGCTCCAGTAACTCACTGGACACGCTAACCATTCGATTGGTGTCGTTCATGACTGCACCTCGCGTGCCGTTTGGCGATCCAGGCGTTCGATCTCGGCCAGGATCAGGGCGCCGGCCTTGATGAGCATCAAGCGCGGGCTGGTTGGCTTCCAGTGCTCTTTCGCCCAAGGCCAGAGTCCTGTTGGTCTTGAATTGAGGTAGTCGATGTGATCGTCTTGGCTAGCGCCCCTAGGATCAGCCCAGAATGCGTAGGCGCTTGCAGCCTGGGCGAGTTGCCCCATGGTGTATTGGTCGTCACGCTCAAGGGTGTGGCCCTCTTCGCGAACTTGACGGCGCCGTTCAGCCAGCAGGTCTTGGACTGCAGTGCTCCAGGTTGGGCTCTGTGCCTCAAGCAGCTCGCGGGTCTCCTTGATCTGGTCGTTGAGGCCCTGGTCACTCATGCTGGTGTGTTGGACCCAGTCCTCCAGTAGAGAGCAGGATCTTTCGGCCAACAGGAGAAGCTGGAAGTTGAGGTCGGGCTGCTCGCCCTCCGCCTTGTCGAGGCTGCGGCAAGACGCTGCACCGGCGCAGGGGGGGCCGGAGAGCTCGATGTTGCTGTCGGGCTTACAGCCCTCGGCGTTTATATGGCGGTGGCGCTCGATCTCGGCGATCAAGCCCAACACTGTTGCGGGCGGTAGTGCCGTCCCATAGTCATTCAGGGCGACGGAGTCGTATTGGTTTGCGGCAGCAGCAGTGGCGAGAGCCTTCAGTCTGATGATGTCGATTGTCATGCTGTAGCTCTCCGGCTGATGATGAAGCCAGCTGCTTGGCGTGCCTTGGAGCAACGGTTGTGGTTGCCTTTGACGCGAGCGTTGCCGCAGATGTCGCAGATGAACGACATGGCAGGACGAAACATCGGCTGCACGCCCTTTGTCGTCCGAGTGGTCGGGGTGTAGGTATGTGGATTGGTCACAGCGAATACCTCTCATGGACTCGGCGAGCGTTCGGGCTCAAGGCCAGGTGCTCAAGGTTTGAGGCGGTGTTTGCGGTTGTTAACGTGACTGTCGCTGGGTGGCTGACGGCGCCGCTGCGGTGCAGCTCGGACAGTCCGACGAATATCGCTACGGCAAGCGCAAGGCTGATCAGCTGCCAGGTGCATGCTGGGTTAAGCATTGATACCGGCCTCCCGAACGTGAATTCGTGCGAGTTCGAATAGCTGGTCGGCGGAAACTGGCTCCAAGAGCTGCTCGCCGTTCTGCACGGCTTCCAACCGAGTGCGATACAGCCCGGCCAGGCCGAGCCAAGCGACGGCATTGTGTTCGGCGTTAGACACTGAGCAGCCTTGGGCTTCAGGGACAGAACCTTCGTGGGTGCGGCTGCACTTTCTGCAGTGATACAGGCCGCCGTCGTCGGCCTCGCTCATGTACCAATCATGGCGGTGCGTGCTCATGCGGCCTTCCTGTTGGCGGGTGATCTGCATGGCCTGGTCGAAAGTAATTACACGGCCTTTGAAGTACCAGGCGGGATTGTCAGCGTTGGTCAGCACCAAGGTGTCCAGCAGCGGGACTGGGGCGCCTGCGTCCCAGTTGTCGAGGATTTGGCTAAGGCCAAGAGCTTTTGCGATGGCTTGGGCATTGCGGGACTTGCCGCATCCGGCCGGGCCGTAGACGAGGCAACTGCGGGGAGTCTGAATGGTCATGCTGCAGCTCCTGCGTTTACGGCGCTGGCCAGCGTGCTGCGCAGTTGGGCGTGAATCCGCTTGGCCAGCTCGTCAATGGCGTCAGCCTGGACACCTGCTCGCGTTGCCTCTGCTTCGGTCTTCAAGGCTTTAAAGGTGCGTTGAGCCAGGCGCATCATCGACGAGGCGCTCACCAGTCTCTCGTAGTCCGCCTTAGTCACTGGCAAACCGGTGTACGACATGATGCGGGCTTCCAGTTCGGCGATACTGGATTTGAGGTTGGCGACAGCCAGGTGGTGCTTGCGTTGGCCAGCCTCGGACTGGATTCGGGCCTCGTCCAGGTCATCCTGCAGTCCTTTGATCTGGAGCTTGAGATCAGCTCTCTGTTGCTGTCTGCCCGCATCGACGCCGTGGAGGAAGGCACGATGGCGTACCTTCGGAATGATGAAGGTGAGGGCGATCAGGCTGACTAGCCATACGATCCCCAAAGCGAGTACTTGCTGGTGCGGTTGCATACGCTGTGCTCCGAGATAGCCCGCCACCGGGCAAGGTGAGAGTCGATGGCGGGTTGGATGCCCCTGATGGCCGGGGCCGCCTGGTTCAGGCGGATTGCTTATCGCGTTCTGCCTGAAGGTCGAGGTACTCGGCCAGGTTGTGCAGATAAACCACGTATGAGGCTTTTTTAGAGCAGTCAATCTTGCTCACCCGTAGGCCAATCCGCCCCTTACTGATCAGTTCTTTAAAGCGCCGATCCGAGCCGATGTGAGAGAAGTAGCGCTCCCTCACAGCGGACAGCGTTGGGCAGGGCGTTGAGAACTCGTTGCGCAGTTGTTCCAGGGTGCTCATGCGCATTTCCCGAGATCGTCTGGGCCGGGCTGAAGCTTCGCCAGCACCGCTGCTGCGAGTTGCTCTTTGCTAGAACCGGTGACAGCAACGCAGACGTCGCCCTGGTCGTTGGTCACGACCGCGCCAAGGGGAAGTTGGTGGTTGACGGTGGCTATCACATAGGCGGTTTGACCGGACTGCAGCACCTCTTCAACGCAGACCTGCGCCTCCATTAGTGCCAGCGCTTGTTCCGATTGGGCGCCGGTGTCAGCTCGTCCATTCGCCAGGTCCTGCACGAAGTCTCTTAAGGATTGACACTTGGTGGACAGCGCACGAGGAAGGCTCAGGCTGCTGCTGAGCGGGCCCACGGACACTTTGATGCAGTGGTGCGTACTGTCGTTTTCAATCTCGATATGCGCATCGACTGTGACTTCAGGGCGCTGCAATTTGCACGTCGCAGTGCCTCCATGATCCAAGGTGCGTTGCAACAACATGATCTGCCGCAGAGAAATCTGGAACTCGGTCATGCTGCACCCCCATCGGCGGGGATGGCCTGAGTCTTGCCGTTCAAACCGACAATCAGTTGCAAGCCAGTGCTGCGCTGGAAAGCCTGGATTCGCGCAGGGCTGCTGCAAGCTGTTGGATGAATCAGGACCGCTGCCGGTCCGCTTTGCTGTGCTGATTTCATTTTTCTGTGTCCTTGGTGTGAGAGTGGGCACAGACAGAAATTAGCAAAAGCTAATTTTTATATCAATAGCAGATGCTAAATTAGCGAGGCGTCGTTGCTCCCCGGCACTTTCCGGTACGAAGCAACGTGCAGCGGTTAGAGCTTCTTGGCGTTCCAGGCCAGCAGGACGCGGGCCTGGATGTGCATGCGCTCGATCATCGACTCATCGATAGTAATGGGGGGATAGATCGGGTTGTCGGAAATCATCCGAAGCTGGCCACCAGTCAGGCGCTGCAGACGCTTGATATAGAGATCACCCTCCAGGGTGAATACATAGATAGCGTCGGTACGAACTTCGGAAATTCCCCGGTCAACAAGAAGGGCGTCGCCGTCAGCAAATGTACCTGACATGCTGTCGCCATCGCCGGTGATGATGGCTAGGTTTTCAACTTTGGAGAAGCTGAGGCCCTGCATCCTCAGCCAGTCGAGGTGGACCGTCATGTCGCGGATGACTTCGATGTGCATTTCTGGGGCTACCTTGCCATGGCCCATGGATCCCGCGATATCAAGGTACGGGATCAACACGAAGTTCTTGTCCTTTGTGGCCCTGGTGGGCAGGCGAACAACGTTTGTCGGGGCTGCGTTGGAGGGCTCCTCCGCAGGAGGAGATGTCAGCATCCCTGCCGCAAGTCCAATTTTGACTTCCAGATTTCGCGCTGCTTTTTCGCCCAGCTTGCGATGGCCGTTGAGCAGCTGCGATAGGTACGACGCATCTAGGTCATGAGCTTCGGCAAATTCCTTCTGGCTCATGCTGCCCATGATCGTACGGAGTGAGGCGATACGCCTTTCATTTATGTCCATGCGGTGATGATTGCTTTCCGTTAGCAAACAGTAAATTACGATCTGCTATTGCCTAGCTAATTAGCAATTGCTAATCTGCATGCCAATGGAGGGGCTTATGACGCTTAGCGAATACTTGAAGACCATGAACAAGGATGGGCTGGATGCCCTCGCACAGCACTGCGGGACTTCCGTCGGCCAGCTGAAGCAGGTGGCCTATGGGAACCGCCGGGCAAGCGCGGGACTGGCCGTCAGTTTGGATCGAGAAACAGGAGGGGAGATTCGATGTGAGTCGCTCCGCCCGGATATTGATTGGGGGTATTTGAGACAGGAAAAAAAGTAAGACCGCTGAGCCAGGACTCTCACCTCCCGGCCCAGCTATGACAGTGCAAAACACCATCACTCCCGTCGCCCGGCAGCCTCTCTCACAAGTGAAGCCGGATGACTGTTACCGAATGCAGTGCACGCACAGCACAGCGCGGATTTACGCACAGCACAACGGTCGTGGCTGTAGGATAGGGCTTCCCCCCATCCTGTGGCTACACCGTAAACCGAGGATTTACGGTTATGAGTCGCATCGATCTACTGCCGGACGCGGGTCCGGTTCTCGCATTGCGCCAGGCGCTCTATCGCGCCGGTCGCGACTATCACGGTGGTATCACAAAGCTGGCCTTCGACATGGTCATGGATGTGGACACCCTGCAGAAGAAGCTTCATCCCACTGAGGAGCGGCGTTGGCCCAGCCCGGACGAAATCGAGGAGATTGTTCGCTGGACTGCAGACCCCCGCCTGCTTGATGCCCTTGTCCGTCCAGCTGGCGTTGTCTGGTATCAGCCAGAGCCTGTACCCGCGACGAATGCAGCGCTCCACGCAGTTGCCAAGCTGCTGGAAGAATCCGGTGAATTCGTCGGTAGCCTGCACGACGGAGCTGCTGACAACGTCTGGACGGAAACCGAAGTGCTCGACCTTGAGCACCGGGGGATGGATGTGATCCGCCAAGTCCTGGCCATCATGGCCGGGGCCCGCCAAGCCATGGAGGACGAAGCCCATGGCTGATGCCGTTGATTTTGCAAACGACCACGCCGAGTACTTCCTGCAGCTGTCATTGCAGCGTCTTGCTCGACTTCCCGACAAGCCAAGCGCACAGTTCTGCGAGGACTGTGATGAAGCGATACCTCTGGCCCGACAGCAATCGGTTGCAGGTTGCGAAACCTGCATCGACTGCCAGAGCCTGCGGGAGCGTCGGAGATGAGCGAGCGCCCAACACGCGCAACCGCTGATTGGGCGCGGCGTTACATTGAAACCTTCGATCTCGCACTCGTTCCGATTGAGCCAGGTGAGAAAGGGCCAAAGGGCGCTGGTTGGAACAAGCCTGGCGGGTACTTCACCGACCCGTCGAAGGCAGAGGCGTTCTGGACCGCGAACCCGAGCCATAACCTCGGTGTTGTGCTTGGGCCGAGTCGTGTCTGTTCGCTCGATGTTGACGACGTCGAGCTAACGCGGCTGGTCCTTCAGCAAACAGTGGGTCTCAATGTTGACGCCCTGGCTGAGGAATATCCCACCTCTGTCGGAAACCCTGAACGCTTCCGCGTGATGTTTAGTGTGCCTGAGGGCGTGGAATTAAGCCGCCACGCACTGGTGTGGCCGAACAGGAATGACCCTGATGGCACCATCTACAAGGGGTTGATGGCGCAAGTAAAGGCTGCCATGGAGAGCGGTGACGCGGCCCGCGAAGCAGCGTTCCGCATGGCGGCTGAACCATTCAAGAAGGTGACCGTGTTCGAGTTGCGTGGCGGTTTGGTGCAGGACGTCTTGCCGCCATCCACACACCCAGGTACTGGTAAGCCTTACACGTGGAAGACCCCGCCGGCTGCAGAAGGGCTGCCTGAATTGCCGACCGATCTGTTAGAGATCTGGCAGGACTGGGATGCCTTCAAGGTACAGGGAGAAGACGTGTGTCCGTGGAAGCCGAAAGCGCCAAAGCCTCCGTCGGTTTCTCGGCCTAATGCGAGGCCAACATCCCCAACGGCTAGGTCAGCTGACCGGCTTCCAGAGGTGATTCCTGAGTTCAATCGGGTCCACGACATTGCAACCATGATCGAAGCCCATGGCTACAAGCGTATCGATGGCAAGTGGCTGAGCCCGCACAGCAGTTCAGGCCAGCCAGGGGTGACGATCACGGACGGCAAACTCTATTCGCATCACACATCGGATCCGTTGGCTAACGGACACAAGAATGATGCGTTCGATGTCTTCTGCATCCTTATGCACGACGGTGATCAAAGGGCGGCGACTAGGGCAGCGGCTCAAATCCTCGGTTTGGATGCGAAGCCTCGACCGCCGGCCCCTCCGCCATTAGGCGAACTTCCCCGCACCCCATCTGTGATTGAGAAGGCCGAACAGCCTCCGCCCGGGAACGGTGATGCCGAGCAACTTCCCCACGCCCCATCGGATGAAGAAGCCCCCAGCCCGGCCGGCTCCTCGGCCAAAGGGGGGAGCGGGGGGGACACCCTGGATATCGACGGTGCGATGCGCCGGTTCGCCCTGGTGGAAGGCACCACCAGCGTATGGGACTTGGATAAGGGTAGGGCGATGAAGCGGGCAGGGTTCGAAGCCCTGGTTGGGAAGCCGCTGGCTAAGGAGTGGGTAGAGCGCACTGACAAGAAGCTGATCGGTTCTGAGCAGGTGACGGAGCTTGAACAGGCTCGGAAGATGTCCAGCAAGAAGGGCGGTGCGCTGAAACTTGAGCCGCTGGATCGGTACATCTACATCGACGGTACGAAAGAGGCCTGGGACCGTGAGAAGAAGCGGCGCCTGCCCGAGGGTAGCGTCAAGATGGCCTTGGGTGATGCCTATCAGCTCTGGCTGAACAGCCCTGATCGTCGGGTGGTGGACGTTGACCACATCGTGTTCGACCCGACGATGACTAAAGACCCTGCGATCTACATCAACACCTTCGAGGGCCTGCCACTCACCCCGGTGCGCGATGACGCTGCCTGCGAGAACCTGCGCTGGCTGATCGCCTTCCTTTGTAACAATGACGAAGAAGCCTTGGATTGGCTGATCAAGTGGCTTGCTTACCCGCTGCAACACATGGGCGCGAAGATGGATACGGCGATCCTGTTCCATTCGACCATGGAGGGCTCGGGTAAGAGCTTGCTGTTCGCAGACATCATGGGCGAGCTGTATGGCAGGTACAGCGCTACGGTAGGGCAGGCGCAGTTGGAAGGTAACTTCAACGCCTGGCAGAGCGGCAAGTTGTGGGCGGTATTCGAAGAGGTTGTGAGCCGAGATCAGCGCTATAACCAGGTCGGTAAGATCAAGCACATGATTACCGGCAAGACGGTACGCATGGAGTCCAAGTTCATTAACGGCTGGGAAGAGTCCAACCACATGAACTCTGCATTCCTGAGCAACGAGATCATGCCGTGGCCGATCAGTGAAGACGACCGCCGAATGCTGGTGATGTGGCCTCTGGAAACGCTGCCACCTGAGCGTCAGAAAGCCATTGCTGCAGAGTTGGCCAAGGGCGGCGTGGCTGCTCTGTATGGATGGCTTCTAGACGTTGACCTCGAGGACTTCAATCAACGAACACGCCCACCGAAGACGGAGGCCCGCCAGCGGCTGGTCGAGCTGAGTCGCACAGCCTGGCAAACCTTCTACTACCTCTGGCGCAACGGCGAGCTTGGGTACGGTCTTTGGGGCTGTTGCCTGACCTCGGACGTTTACGCCATGTTCATCGAATGGTGTGCTCACAACAAGGAACACGCCATGAGCCAGACCAAGTTCTCATTGATGCTGAGCGCGAAGGTGGAGAAGACGAGAGCTATCCCTTGGTCAGACTGCTCCACAGAGTGTGCAACCCGTAGATTCGCAGCGTTCTTCATGCCCACAGATGGCGATCCTTCCCTGCCCCCATCCTTGAATGCGGCCGTGCTGGGGAAGAATGTTCGCGAATGGCGTGAGCGAGCGAAGCTCGCAGGCTGGACGGTGGAAGCCTGGGACCACATAAAAAGGGTGGCTGCATGAGTGCGTCAGCAAGTGTGTTGGGTGTGTTGGGTCGGTGTTGGGTTGGTTTTATCAAGCCAACACACATGCAACCCCCGGAATCCGTGGGTTGCGGTCAGCCTGTGTTGGGTGTGTTGGGTTCGCGCACGCGTGCGCGCATACGATCTTTATCAACCCCCGAAATCACAGAGGGAAAAAATCTCCATGCGAGTCCTGAAAAACCCAACACACCCAACACACTTAACACAGGTATCTCTAATCCTCTGAATTCATTGAGTTTCGAGTGTGTTGGGTCTGTGTGGGGTTGGCCAAATGTGTGTTGGGTGCTGGATTTGGAGGTAAAACGATGAACATGGACGCAGGCGGGAGCACTCAGCGCGAGATGCAGTTGGCCCAGCACATCAAGGAGATGGCCGAGTTGATTAACCAAACCGAGCGGCTGCACCTTGTGGCCGGTCTGATGCAGCATTGGGGGGAGCAGCGTAGGCAGCTTGGGCTTGAAGCAAGCATCGGCAGCCAGATGGGTACCATCATGGAATGGAAGGGTTCGGCGCCACGCACCGGTACTTCTGGAGCGCGGATACTGGTATCAGGGGCAGGCCTGGACCATGCCGCTGCCGAAGTCGATGCGGCGGTGGCCGAATTAGCCCGCCGTGACGAACGCGGAGCAACGCTGGCCAAGCTGGCCGAGCTGAGATACATGGAGCTGGCCACCATCAGGGTGCAGATGCGGGAGGTCGGACTGGGCGAGCACGCCGACCGCACCTATCGGAACTGGGTGAAGGCGCTGCATCTGCAGGTCTTCTCTGTGCTTGCCGCCCGCGCAGGCCGCGTTCGGCAACAGACCGTTCGTCGGGTGGGTATGCGACTTGCGTGCAACATGGATGGCAGATAGTCACCACATTGCGACGTACCGAAAATAGGCCCTTTTCGGTTTTTCCGGTGACCTGTAAAAAGTCCCCACGATATCAAAAGTGCGCTTAGGCGCTTCCCCCACAAGCACTGTGTTGTGCAACCGGCCCCGACCTATCGGTGCATCGAGAACCCTGCTAACCGGCGGGGTTTTCTTTTTCCGGCACTTTGCTTTGCCAACGAGGCTTGAATGAACAGCGAGCAACAAGCGTTAGCCGAACTGCCGATCTGGATGGTGATTGTGCTGTCCCTGGTCGGTGGTGTTTCGGGAGAAATGTGGCGGGCCGATAAGGCGGGCGCTCGCGGGTGGGGACTGGTTCGCCGGTTGGCACTGCGGTCTGGTGCCTGCGTCACCTGTGGGCTGTCGACCAACATGCTGCTGTATGCGTTGGGTGTTTCGGTGTGGGCGGCAGCAGCGGTCGGATGCCTGACCGCCATGGCCGGCGCCGATGTGGCGATCAATCTTTACGAGCGCTGGGCCGCCAAGCGGCTGGGTCTGGCGCAGGTGCCGCCAGCCGGCAGCGAGGCGGGGCAGTGACACCCGCCCGGGATGGCCGGGTCGGGCAGCGCCCGCCGATTTTTGGGTCCTCCCCCTGGGCCGTCCCCTACACGGGTGCGCAGACTCGCGGTTTCCCTGCAGCTGGAGTTTTAACAGGGATGTCCGTCTTTTCAAGGACTTAGCGATGGGCAAGACAGTAACCAAGCTTGAATTAAGCGAGATCGTGGGCCGTGACGAACGCACGCTCAGCCGCTGGCAAAAAGACGGCATGCCGGTCATCGAGTTTGGCGTAGGGCGCGGCAACGAAAACCAGTACGACACGCAGGTGGTGATCGACTGGCTGATGCGCCAAGCCGCGCTCAACGGCAAGAAGGAATCCACCCGCGACCGCTTGGACCGAATCAGGGGCGACCGCGAAGAACTGGCGCTGGCCAAAGACCTGGGCGAGGTCGTGATCGAAGCCGACCTGGTACAGCGCTTCGAGGCGGTGATCACCGCCGCCAAGATCGAGCTGCTCAACACGCTGCCCGACGAATTGGCCGAGACGTTGTCGGCTCGGTACGGCGTGCAGATCGACGACCAGCTGATTCGCCAACCCATCGAATCGATACTTAGGAGACTGTCCGCGTATGACGAGGACGACGATCTCGCTGGGGATTCTGACGAGCCGGACGATGCGGAGGGCTCTGAAGAAGACGGCGAGTAAGGCAATGGGGCGGGTGTGCCGCAAGTGGGCGCCACCGCCACGCATGACTATCATCGAATGGGCCGACAAGTACCGTTGGCTGGCCCCCGAGGAATCCGCCACCCCAGGTAAATACCGCTTCGACAAAACGCCACACCTGATCTGGCCAGGCGGCCCCCTGGAAGCGCTCGACGATCCGAATGTCGGCGAGATCGTCGGCCGCAAGTCGGCACAGGTGGCCTGGACGTCGGGCGTGCTGGGTAATGCCCTGGGCAAGTGGATCGACCTTGATCCTTCACCGATCCTAATCCTGTTCCCCAAGGCTGAGGCCGCCAAGCAGTACGTGGCGGAAAAACTCGAGCCGATGATCGAGGCGACCAGACGGCTGGGCAAGAAGGTCGATCTGCGCAGCCGCAAGCTGCAGCAGCGCCAGGACTTCAAGCGCTTCCCCGGAGGTTTCCTGAAAATGGTCGGCTCCAACAGCCCGGCCAGTGTGAAGTCCACGCCGGTACCACGCGTAGCCATCGAAGAGCCCGACGACTGCAACCTAAACCTGCGGGGGCAGGGGGACAGCATCAAGTTGGCCAAGGAGCGTCTGAAAACCTTCCGGCGCTCGAAGATCATCATCGGCGGGACGCCGACCATCAAAGGGCTGTCGGCCATCGACGCAGAGCTTGAACTGTCGGACAAGCGCGTGGGCCTGGTGCCGTGCCACGGCTGCGGTCAATCGCACGCGTTGAGCTTCGATCATCTGCACTGCGACGAAGACCCGCACTATAACCATGAAGTGTACCGCAAGCGTCGCCCCGAGACGGCCTATTACGCCTGTCCGCACTGCGGCGAGATATGGGACGACCACCAAAAAAACGCCAACCTGCGGCACGGGCGCTGGGAGGCCACCGCCGAGTTTCGCGGTATCGCCGGATACATCCTCAACGAGCTGTATGCCACGTTTCACGGCTCGCGGTTCGAAGTGTTGATGGAGAAGAAGCTGCAGGCCGAGCATGCGGCGTCGATGGGCAACATCGGCCCGATGATCGCCTTCACCAACAGCTCGATGGGCGAAAGCTACGAGTACAAAAGCAACGCGCCCAAGACAGACGAGCTGGAGAAACGCGCCGAGCCGTATGCCGAGCTGACGGCGCCCAAGGGCGTGTTGCTGGTCACGGTCGGCGTGGACGTGCAGGGCGACCGACTGGCGCTGGTGATCATCGGCTGGGGCAGGGGAGAAGAGTCGTGGCGGTTGTACTGGGGCGAGCTGCCCGGGAACCCCATTGATCCGAATGACCCGGTGTGGGGCGAGTTGGACCGCATCGTGTCCACGCCGATCCCAACAGAAGGTGGGGCGCAGATCGCGGTCTCGGCCGTCAGCATCGACAGCTCGGACGGCAACACCAGTGATGCGGTGTACACCTATGTGCGGGACCGGCAGCGGTTCAACATCATGGCGATCAAAGGCGCGTCGATTGACAGCCGCGACCGGGAGATCTTCACCAAACCGGCTCAGTCCACCGACACCAGCCAGGACAACACCAAGGCCGCGAAGTACGGGCTGCGCGTCTTCATCGTCGGCACGCACAAGGCCAAGACGCTGATCGATGGCCGCATGCGGCTCAAAGGCAGCGGGCCAGGGCGCATGCACTGGTATAGCGAGATCCGTGCGGACTACTACGAGCAGTTGACCAACGAAGTGCTGGCCCCGCACCCGCGTATCCCCAGCCGCATGGTCTGGCAGAAGAAGGCCGGCCGGCGCAACGAAGCACTGGACTGCGAGGTGTATGCCTTGCACGCCGCGCGTAGCCTGAAAACGCACCTGCTGCGCGATCACGAATGGGATCAGCTGGAGCAGCAACAGCTACAGCCCACCCTTTTCAATACTGAGCAGGCGGTGGCGCCGGTTCCCCGTCGCGCAGTCGCTCGCGGTCGTGGCACACGGAGCCGCGTCGGCTAATCGAGGTTCACCATGACAGAAGCAGAACAACGCCTGGCGGAGGTCAGGGCGGCGATCTCGGCCGTTCTCAAGAATGGGCAGCGGCTACGCCGAGCCGACCGGGAGGTCCAGCTGGCCGAGCTTAATAGCCTGCGGCTGCTGGAAAAGCAGTACGCAGATCAGGTCGCGCTGGAGCAGGCTGCACGTGCGCGGCGTGGGCGCAACCGTGTCTCTTACGTGGGGCTTTGAGCATGTGGCCGTTTCGTAAACGGGAGTCCGCAGCCGAGCAGCTGATGAGCGAGGCGATCCGGGTGGCAAGGGCGTCGGTCGAAGGCCAGCAGATCGTTGCCCAGGGCGGCGGTGGCGGTGTCGAAACACGCTGGCGTGGTGCCTCGCGTGTACTGCGGAGTGTGGCCAGCTGGATACCTGGCCTGGGTAGCCCACGGCGTGACTTTAACCAAAGCGAGCGGCGCATGCTGGTCGCGCGCTCACGTGATGCGATGCGCAACCATCTGGTGGCTCGCGCTGCGATCACCCGGCTGCGTACCAACGTGGTGGGCACAGGCCTGGTCTGCCGTGCGCAGGTCGACTATGAGGCATTGGGCATCACCGAGGAACGGGCCGAGCAGCTCAACAGCCAACTCGACCGACTATGGTCGTTGTATGCCGACGACCCGCGCGAGTGCGATGCCGAAGCCACGCTCAACCACTACCAGTTGCAAGCCTTGGTGCTGGTGTCTTCGATGGTGGCTGGCGATGTGTTTGTGGCTAGCCCCGATCAGGAGCGCGCTGGCTGCCTGTTCAGCACGCGCTTGCAACTGATCGAATCGGATCGGGTGGGCAACCCCAACAGCAGCATGGACCGGCCGGATCTGGTCGAGGGGATTGAGTTCGACGGCCTGGGCGCGCCAGTGGCCTACCACGTCTGCACTGGTTATCCAGGTGAGCATCTGGCAGGTAATCCTCTGCGCTGGGAGCGTCTGCAAGTGTTCGGTGAGGCGACAGGCCGGCGGCGAGTGCTTCACGTCATGTCGGACAAAGAGCGGCCCGGCCAGAAGCGCGGCGCACCGTACCTGTCGCCTGTGCTGGAGCCTTTGCAGAAGCTGGAGCGCTACAGCAGCGCCGAGCTGATGGCCGCAGTGATCTCGGCGATGTTCACCGTGTTCATCAAGAAGGGCGACAACTTCCAGTCGGGCAACCTGCCGATGTCGGCGCTGGCAGAAGAGCAGCCAGGTGGTGACGACACGTCGGACGGCGAGCTGGCGCTGGGCGAGGGGGCCATCGTGGACCTGGGCGTGGGTGAAGAGCCGATGGTGGCCAACCCCAGCCGGCCGAATGCGCAGTTCGATCCGTTCTTCACCGCCGTAGTGAAGGAGATCGGCGCAGCGCTGGAGCTGCCGATGGAGGAGCTGCTGTTGCACTACAGCAGCAGCTACAGCGCCGCGCGTGCCGCCATGCTGCAGGCGTGGCGTTTCTACAGCCTGCGCCGTTGGTGGCTGGCGTGCGACTTCTGCCAGCCGAGCCGCGAGCTGATCATCGACGAAGCCGTGGCCCGTGGCCTGATCAACTTGCCCGGCTATAGCGACACCGCCAAGCGCAAAGCCTATTGCCAGGCCATCTGGATCGGCCCGGCACGCGGTGCCATCGATGAACTCAAGGAAGCCAACGCGGCCGGCAAGCGCATCGAGATCGGCGTCAGCAACGAAACGCTGGAAACCGCTGCTATGACGGGCGAGCCCTGGCAGCAGGTCATTCGTCAGCGGACCCGCGAAGTCAGTTACCGGCGCGAGCACAACATGCAGGCCCTGCCCAAAGGCGGGTTGGAAAACCCGCCTGAACCCGAACCCAAAGAGAACTGATCATGCCAAGAGCACTGGAGCTGGCTGCCTCGCAGCCCTGGCTGATGCTGCCTGACGCCCTGGATAACCTGCTGACGATCTCGGACCGCATGGGTGATTCTCTGGCGCTGGCCACTAAGCGCGGCGAACAACTGGAAGAGACCCGCCGCGTCACGCTACGGGGCAACGTCGCATTGGTGCCGGTCATTGGTCCCATCTTTCGCTACGCCAACCTGTTCACCGAGATCAGCGGCGCGACAAGCACCCAGGTGTTGGGCAGCGATATCCAACGCGCGCTGGACGACCCAAAGGTCAAGTCCATCGTGCTCAACATCGACAGCCCAGGCGGTGTGGCATCGGGCATCAACGAGCTGGCCGAGCTGATCTATCAGGGTCGGTCGCGCAAACGCATCGTCGCCTACATCGGCGGCATCGGCGCGAGCGCGGCCTACTGGATCGCCTCGGCAGCCCACGAAATCGTTATCGATGAAGCGAGTCTCGCCGGAAGCATCGGCGTAGTCGTGGAAGCCGTAGTCGACGACGAAAAGGCCAGCGGCCGCACCCGGTATCAGATCGTCAGCCGCAACGCGCCCAACAAGCGGCCGGATCTCGGCACCGAAGAGGGCCGCGCCAAGCTCGGCGAAACCATCGACGCCCTGGGCGATGTCTTCGTCGGCAAAGTGGCACGCAACCTCGATGTAGCGGCGGAGCAAGTGCCCGAAATGGGCGACCACGGCGGTATCCGCGTCGGCGCCGATGCCGTCAAGCACGGCCTGGCCCATCGGGTTGGGTCGCTGGAATCGCTGATCACCGAACTGGCCAAACCGGCCTTCAACTCAACAAGGAACAACACCATGACCACTGTTAAGACCACGGCAGATCTGCGCACGGCGCTCGCTGCGGGCACCGACCCTACCACCATTGAGATCGCCCAGGCGGAGCAGCCAGACCTCTCGGCAATCCGTACCGAGGCCGCTACCGCCGAACGAGAGCGCATCAAGGGCATCAACGCGCTGGCCAGTAAAGGCTTTGAAAAGGAAGTCGAGGCGGCCATCGAGGACGGCAGCAGCGTCGAGGCCACCGCCATGGTGATGTTCAAGGCGGCTCAAGACCGCGGCATTTCCCTTTCCGGCATCAAGGCCGATGCCCAGGGTGTGAGCAGCGCCACCCCACCCGCAGGCGGCAAGGAAGGCGAGCGCAAAGCCGCCGTCAGCGCAATCGTTGCAGGCGCCTCGCGCCGTTGATAGGAGCACGACATGTCCAATCCTGAACGCAAGACCTACCTGCCGAGCGAGCTGTCGGCAGGGGATTTCCCCATTGTCATCGACACCGGCGTGATCGCGGCCGGTCAGGTACTTAAACGTGGCGCTGTCCTTGGCCAGGTCGCCGACAGCCGTGAGTACTTGCTGTGCAAGACCGCAGCCTCTGACGGTTCGAAAACCCCTACCGCCATCCTCGATCAGGACGTCGACACCACTGATGGCGCCAAGGCTGCGCCGATCCGGCTCACCGGCCAAGTGCTCGGCAACCGGCTCACCCTTGGCGAGGGCCTGACGCTGGCCGCTGCCAAGGCCGCCCTGCGACCTCTCTGCCTCTTCATTCGTTAACGGAGCCCCCATGACCGATATCTTCGACACCCTGACCATGCTGGAAGCCGTCGAGCAGATGAGCCCGCCGCGCCGCTTCTTGCTTAACACCTTCTTCAACGGCGGCATGCCTGAGACGTTTGGCACCGAGGCGGTGACCATCGACATTATCAAAGGCCAGCGCAAGATGGCGCCGTTCGTTCATCCGACGCTGCCCGGTAGCGTCTCGCAGCGCACGGGCTTCACGTCCTCGACCTACAAGCCGCCCTACATCCAGCCCAAGCGTTCGACGCGTGCAGAGCTGATCCTGAAGCGCTCGGCCGGCGACAACCCGTTCTCCACCCGTAGCGCGCTGGAGCGGGCGGGTGAGCGGCTTGGCCGCGACCTGCTGGAGCTGGACGAAGAAATCATCCGTCGCGAGGAGTGGATGTGCGCCCAGGCCCTGACCACCGGCAAGATCCGTGTGGTGGGCGATGGCGTGGATGACACCATCGACTTTCTTATGGAGGAGACCCATAAAGTCACGCTGGCTAGCGGCCGCTGGGATACCGACGCATCGGACCCTATTGGTAACCTGCGTCAGTGGCGGCGTCTGATTGCCAAGGATTCGGGCCGCTCCGCCAATGTCGCAGTGCTGAGCAGCGGCGCTCAGGACGCGTTTCAGAGCAACAAGAAAGTGCTGGAACAGCTCAACAGCCGCCGAGTCGATCTGGGTCTCATCAAGCCCGAAGAGTTGCCGGATGGCGTGACCTACATCGGCTACCTAAACGATCCTGGCGTCGACCTGTACGCCTATGACGAATGGTACGCGGATGACGATGGCAAGGATCAACCCGTGATCCCCGAAGGCGGTTTGATCCTCGGTTCCACCTCGACCCGTAACGCGATGCTGTACGCGGCCATTCAGGACATGGAAGCCATCGAGAGCGGCCTGGTCGAAGCAGCCCGCTTCCCGAAGAGCTGGGTAACCCAAGAGCCAAGCATGCGCTGGTTGAAGCTGCAGTCGGCGCCGTTGGCCGGTCTGCTCGAGCCAAACGCTTTCCTCTTTGCAAAGGTGGTGTGACATGGCTGGCAAAGTCGAATACGTCGTTGTCGATGGCTGCATTCAGGACGGCAAGCAGATCATCAAGAAGGGTGAGGTCTACACGCCGTCGAGCAAAGAGCTGACCCAGTTGCTGCTTCAGGAGGGCAAGATCGCCGGCCGTGGCCAGTTGCCCGTAGCGGCGGCCGGCGATGACGACGAGACCTGACCATGGCCTTCCGCGAGAACGTGGCGTTCATGGACTCCGCGCTTCTGGACGTGCTGGGCGATGAGGCCGAGATCGACGGATTAGCCGAGCCGGTGCCTGGATTTTTCTCGGCACCATGGTTGCAGCCCAAGCTCGGCCAGATCAACACCGGCCTGCGCGAGCCTACGTTTGCCGTGCGGATCATGCATGCGAACGGTATTAAGGAAGGCATGCACCTGGTTATCAAGCTTGCGCCGGAGGATGGCGGCGGGCGGTACGTTATTGCCGCTCGCAAGCCTGACGGCACCGGCTGGATCAACCTGACCCTTCGGGAGGTTCGATGAACGTAGGTTCTTTTCACAAGACCTCGGCCGACGCCGGCCTGCTGACGCTGCAGCTCGATCCCAAAAGTCTCAGTGGCTTTGAAGAGTTCGCCAGGCTGGTCCCCAAAGCCATCACGGCTGCTCAGCGTCGAGCCATCAACAAGACGCTGCGCTGGCTGCGCACGCATATTGCGCGTGATGTGGGCAGCCAAGAGCGTATTGCTGTCACCGCTGTGAGGCAGCGGCTCAAGGCGTACATGTCGGGTAACAACGGCCAGGGCAAGCTCTGGTTCGGTATCCGTCCGCTCGAAGCCAGCCGAGTGGGCCGCGCTCGCCAAAGCCGTACCGGCGTGTCGGTGGCAGGCCGGCGCTATCAGGGCGCGTTCTTCAAGACCGTTTACGGCGGGCGGCCTGATATCTGGATACGCACGGCCAGTAAGCACTTCGATGCCAGCCTGTTTCCAGATGTCGAGGCTGCGCGCGGTGGCCATCGCTCCGGCTGGATCGCGGAAAACGGTAGCCGCTTCCCGTTGGCTAAGGCCAAGATCTCTCTGGAGGACGTGCGGCCACATTTTGAGGCATGGACGCGCAAGGCGCACGAGCGCTTGCAGGTGATTATGGAGCAGGAGCTGAACTTCGAGCTGCTCAAACACTTGAGGAAAACGGGCAATGGATGAGGATTCGATCCCGTTGGCCGGCGTGTACGCGGCCATCGAGCGACACATCAGCGAAGCGATTCCGGGCCTGGCCTATGTCGGCACGATGCCCGAGGGCTTGGAGGTCGTGCCGCCGCCTGCGGTGGTGCTGGAGCTGGCTGGCTTTGAGGCGGCCGAGAGTGATCCCGGTACCGGCGAAACGGCGGTCGACGCACGATTCGAGGCGAGGGTGATCGTACCGGTCGAGGAGGCCAACTGTCTGCACATCGCGGCCTTTGTCGCGGCGCAGCTCGCGGTGCTGCTGCGGATGCAGTCGTGGGGACTGCCGTGCGGCCTTGCCGAGTTCATCCGTGCCGAGCGTGACTGGAGCCGTCCCGAACTGGACAGCTTTGCCGTCTGGGTCGTTGAGTGGAGCCAAGTGCTCTATCTCGGCAAGGAAGAATGGCCTTGGCCCCGAGAGTCCGGCCCACTGGTGGTTGCGTTCGATCCCGACACCGGCCCAGGCAATGAGCATCACTACGTCGCGCCGGAGGACCTGTGAGTTACGCGAACGCGCAGCATGACCGCATGTTGTCGTGCCTGGTGATTCCTTGCAGGGTGGTGGCCGTCGACCTGGCGGCCGCCATGGTGCGTGTATCCGATGGCGGCGACTGGACAAGCGCCTGGGTTCGCTGGCATTCCCTAGCTGCCGGCAAGGCTCGCCATTGGCGTGCGCCCAGCCTGGGCGAGCAGGGCGCGCTTATCAGCCCGAGCGGTGAGCCCGCCCAGGGCACGTTTATCCCCGGGCTCTACGGCAACGCCGGCGCGCAGCCAGACAACCGTGACCACGTCGAGGTGTGGCGTTTTGATGATGGCGGCTCGCTGGTCTACGACTGGAAGGCAAAGAGCTACACCATCACGCTCCCAAGCGGCACGGTCGCTGTAAAGGTGGCCAGCAGCGAAGTAGTGGTGACAGATAGCGCGATTACGGCCAAAGCCGGTGCCATCACCCTGACAGGCCCTGTGACGATCAACGGGACGTTGAGCGTAACGGGGGACATCTTAGGTGGTGCACGCATCATCGACACTGCCGGCAATACGCCAAACCATAAACACTGATAGCCCGCTTTCGCGGGCTTTTTTACGCCTGGAGTATTCCATGGGAGCCAAGAAAGTCACCGCCGCGCCCAGTGCGCCGGCGGGCCTGATCTATTGCGACAAAGCCTATTCGCAGCGCTCGCTGTTTTTGCCCAGCGGCCGGGAGCTGGTGGTGCTGCGTGCCCGTCTGGTGGTGCCGGCAGACGACGACGAAGCGCGGCAGTTTCTCGATGCGCGTGGCGACTTCGAGGCCCTGAGCCAGGAGGGGTGACCCATGATCGGAATGGACCGCCGAACGGGTAAGCCGCTGTCGGGCCTGGCCCATCTGCGGCAGTCCATAGAGGACATTCTAACCACGCCGCTGGGCTCCCGGCGCATGCGCCCGGAGTACGGCAGCACCCTGCGCCGTTACGTCGACCTACCGGTTAACGAGGGCTGGAAAAGCGCCGTACAGGCAGAGGTGGCCCGCGCCCTGGGGCGGTGGGAACCCCGCCTGCAGATGGAGCGGGTGAAGGTTGTGTCGGTCATCGACGGCAAAGTCACCCTGCAGTTATCCGGCAAGTACCTGGGCGACGATGTGGTACTGGAGGCAAGCGCATGACGATTGACTTAACTGCGCTGCCCGCGCCGGCAGTGCTGGAAACGCTGGATTTCGAAGAGACGTACCAAGGTGAGCTGGCCACCTTCCGGCAGCTGATGGAGCAGGACGGGCAGGAATGGTCGGCGCCGCTGGAAAGCGACCCGGTCACCAAGCTGATCGAGCTGGGCAGCTACCGCCGCTTGCTCAACCGGGCGCGGGTCAATGATGCCGGCAAGGCACTGTTGCTGGCCTATGCCAAGGGCACCGACCTTGACCAACTGGCCGCCAACGTCAACCTGCAGCGCCTGGTCATCCAGGCCGAGGACTTGACCGCGGTACCGCCGGTGCCGGCGGTGATGGAAGAAGATGACGCGCTGCGCGAGCGGGTGCAGCTGGTCTACGAGGGCCTGACCACAGCCGGGCCGCGTAACAGCTACATCCTACACGCGCGCAACGCCTCGGGCCTGGTGGCCGACGCCACGGCCGAAAGCCCGTCGCCGGCGGTGGTGGTGGTCACTGTGCTGTCGCTGGACGGCACCGGGGCGGCGCCGGCTGAGTTGCTCGATACCGTGGCAGCTCAGCTGAACGACGATGACGTGCGGCCGGTTGCGGACCGGGTCACCGTACAGAGCGCGCAGATTCTGCCGTACAAGGTCAATGCCAAGGTCTACATGGTCAGCAATGGCCCCGAGAATGAGGCGATTTTGGCCACCTGCCGCGAGCGCCTGCAGGCCTGGGTCAACCCCCGGCGCCGCCTCGGGGTTGAGGTGGCCAGGTCCGGGGTTGACGCTCAGCTGCACATCAACGGGGTTTCCCGGGTTGAGCTGACCGGGTGGGCAGATATCAAGCCGACCAAGGCGCAGGCGGCCTGGTGCAGTGATATCAGCGTAGTGCGGGGGACGTGATGACCAGTCTACTCCCCAACAACCGCACGCCCCTGGAGCACGCTGTAGAGGGTGCCGGGACCGAGTCAACCGAAATCACGCTGCGCACCCTCTACAACCCCGACACCTGCCCGGCCCACCTGCTGTACCAGCTGGCCTGGGCCTGGTCGGTCGACCGCTGGGATGACAACTGGTCAGAGGCGGTCAAGCGCTCGGTTATCAAGTCGTCGTTCTACATCCACAAGCACAAAGGAACCATTGGCGCGCTGCGGCGTGTAGTGGAGCCGTTCGGCTACCTGATTGAGGTGGTCGAGTGGTGGCGGATGGCCCCTGTGGGTGTGCCAGGCACTTTCGCGCTAAAGGTCGGGGTATCGGACTCGGGTATCAGCGATGACACCTACCGCGAGCTGTCGGCGTTGCTCGATGACGCCCGGCCGGTGAGCCGGCACATGGTCGGCCTGGAAATCAGCCTTGAAACCAAGGGCCGCTGCTACATCGGGGCGAGCCTGAGCGAGGGCGACATTCTGAGCGTGTACCCACCGATACAGCGCGCCATTGAAGTCATCGGCGTGATCGGGCGCGGTGGCCGTGAAACCACAATCGACACATTGGAAATTGGATATGGTTGATAAGAACACCCAGTTCTACGCGATCCTGACGAATGTCGGCGCGGCCAAGCAGGCCAACGCCGACGCCTTGGGCATCGCATGGAAAATCACGCAAATGGGCGTGGGTGATGCCAACGGCACCGACCCGACCCCGAACGCGACACAGAAGGCGCTGATAAACGAGTGGCGCCGGGCGCCGCTCAATCAGCTCAAGGTGGACGACAACGACCCGTCGATCATCGTGGCCGAACAGGTCATCCCGGCCGATATCGGCGGCATGTGGATTCGAGAGATTGGCCTGTACGACGACGCCGGCGACCTGGTGGCCGTGGCCAACTGCGCACCGACGTACAAACCGGTGCTGTCGCAGGGCTCGGGCCGCACCCAGGTGCTGCGCATGAGCCTGGTAGTCAGCAACGCGGCGAACGTGCAGCTCAAGATTGACCCCAGCGTGGTGCTGGCCACCCGTGAATGGGTCACCGAGGAACTGAGCCGGCAGGACTTCAAGCACTCGGTGCTGGTGGCCACCACGGCGGCCATCAACCTGACCGGCCTGCAGACCATCGACGGTGTGACACTGACCGCAGGCGCGCGCGTGCTGGTGAAGAACCAAGCAACAGCCAAGGAAAACGGTATTTATACCGTGGTTTCCGGCGCCGCCTGGAAACGCTCCACCGATGCCGACAGCAGCGCCAAGGTAACCCCGGGCCTGCTGGTACTGGTGGAGTCGGGCACGATCAACGGTGACAGCGCCTGGCAGCTGGTGACCGATGCCCCGATTGCCCTGGGTGTAACGGCGTTGTCGTTTGAAATGGCTTTTGGACGCACGGGCGTGAACGCCGGCACGTACAAAAGCGTGCAGGTCGACAAGTACGGCCGGGTGGTTGCCGCGACCAACCCGACTACCGTTGCGGGCTATGGCATCACCGACGTATACACCAAGTCGGAAACCTACAACCGATCCGAAATCGCCAAGGCGATTGCCGATTCGGTCACCAGCGCAGTGAATGGCCTGGTGGACTCGGCGCCGGGCGCCTTGGACACGCTCAAGGAGCTGGCCACCGCCATCGGCAATGACCCGAACTTCGCCACAACCATGGTCAACGAGTTGGCCAAAAAGGCGCCGCTGCAGTCGCCCAAGTTCTCGGGAACGCCTGAGACGCCAACACCTGCTGCCAGTAGCACCGGGCTGCAGATCGCAAACATGAGCGCCCTGGCCACTGCCGTGGCCGCTGCGTCTCGCCAGTTCAAAACGGCCGTTATCGGGGTGAGCACCAACCTGACGTTGACTGCCGCGCAGATGGGTAACGCTGTGCAGTTCAACGGCGGCGCCGTGACCTTGGCCCTGCCGGCGCTGACCGATGTGGGCAATGGCGCCTCGGTAATACTGCGCAACCCATCGGCTACGGCCACGCAGACGATCGTGGTGGCGTCCTCGGGTTCAATCGTGGATGCCGGCACCACGGGCGGTTCGCTGGCCTTGAAACCGTTCGAATGGGCCGAGCTGGCATCGTCCGGCACTGCCTGGTTTGTCGTGGGTCGCGGCAAGCTCAAAGAAGTGGCCGAGCTGGACTCGCCTGTATTCACCGGCACGCCAGAGGTTCCAACCGCGCCCGTCGGATCGGCTACCAAGCAGGCGGCCAATATGGCGGCAGTATTGGCGGCGCTGCAGGCCTTTGGTTTGGGGACGACCATCGGCGTGTCGATTCCCGATTTCGATGGCGTAACTGAGACGGGTCTGTATCGAGCAGAGGGCAGTGCCAAGAACACGCCATTCCCAAATGCATCTATGGCGTTGCTTCATATCCAGTTCAACCAGACAGGCTGCTTCCAGCTGGCTGCTGGATGCAGTGGCAGCATCGTCAATGCGCGATTTTTCTGGCGAACCAAGGCTGCAGGCACCTGGGCCGATTGGCAGCAGGTGGCGCGCCTCGACTCGCCGGGCTTTACGGGGACGCCGGTTGTACCCACTGCCCCACTGGGCACCAACAGCGGCCAAATTGCATCTATGGCGGCGCTGCTGCAGGCGGTAAACGCCTTTAAGCGCAACTACAGCGGCAACGTGGTGGGTGTCGGCGCGGATATCACGTTGACCGGCTCGCAGACGGGCTACGCATTCAACGTGACCGGTCCGGTTACGGTAACCCTGCCCGCATCGGCTGATGCCGGGTCAGGCGGCACTTTCGTTATCCGTAACGTCAGCTCAGGCGGGGTAACCGTAGCCGCAGGTAGCGGCAAGATTTACGAGAAGAACAACGCGGTTTCTTCGGTGGTGATTCAGCCTGGTGAATGGATCGAGCTGCAGGCGTCGACTTCGAACTACTTTATCAACCAGCGCGGCACGCTGAACGAGATTGGTAAGGTCATTTCGGATGCCATGGCGTCGTTCGGCATCGGCGGCTACAACGTCAAATCAGGTGTGGACATCAACACCCTGACCCAAGGCGGCCTGGCGTATTGCATCAACCCCACCAACAGCCCGGTTGGCACCGATGGCCAGTCCAGTGCCAACGGTTACCTGCTGACGTTCCAGTACATGGACGGCACCACGTACTGTGCCCAGGTGTTTATCCCGTCGCTGGTCGGCGCCTCGCTGGATACGGTGCACTACCGGCGTATGACGGCCGGCACATGGGGTGGTTGGAAGACGCTGGCAACGAATGACAGCGTGGCCGCTGCGATTAATAACGCCTCGCGCAGCTATCGCACCCAGGCGGCAGTGGGTATGTCGACAAGCCTGACGCTGAACACCACAACCCACTTGGGGGCTTTGCTGCAGTTCAACGCCGATGCGTTGACAGTGACGCTGCCGTCAGCGGCGGACGTGCCCAATGGTTCGGTAGTGACCTTGCGCAACCCCAGGGCCTCGACTCAAACGCTCGCCGTTTCGGCCGGGACGATTGTTGAAGAGGGTGCGTCAGTCGCCAAGATGACGCTGCAGGGCTATGAGTGGATTGAGCTGACAGTGTCCGGTACCGCGTGGTTCGTCAGTACCTGCGGAAAGCTCAAGGAAACGGCCACGGTCGACCAGCTGCAGGAAGCCTGTACACCACTCGCACCATTGAATAGCCCAGGCTTCACCGGCAAGCCGACTGTGCCTACTGCCGCAGCGGCTGAAAACTCGCAGGTAGCAGCCAACACGGCATTTGTGCAGCGGGCCGTGAATGGCTTAGCCCCAGCCAACAGCCCAACCTTTACCGGTACGCCAACGGCGCCGACGCAGAAGGTAAACGACGCAACCAAGAACTTGGCCACGACTGAGTTTGTCGAGTTGTCCAAGCGCAATTATTCGGGGCCTGTGTTGGGTTTCTCTTCCAGCCTGACCTTGACGGCATCGCAGTCGGGCCGGCTGTATCAGGCCAACGCGAATAACCTGACCGTCACACTGCCGGCAGCGGCTGACGCGCCAGGGGGCACGGCCTACGCGTTCCGCAACCCGACCGGGGGGCCGCTATCCATCACTGCTAGCAGCGGTAGCATCGTGGCAGGGGTCACGCTGGCCACCCTGGCGCTGCAAAGTGGCGAATATGTGGAGCTGGTGAGCAACACCAACACCGGCTGGTTTGTGTCCAGCCGGGGCAAACTGGCCGAAACCCCGACCGTCGACGCGATGAATGCTGCGTTAACGGCTGCGGCGCCGCCTGGTGAGGTATCGCACTTTGCGCTGAGCAGCGCGCCAACGGGTTGGCTTCCACGAAACGGTGCCGCCTACTCGCGTACCGCCTATGCCGCGCTTTTTGCGGCCATCGGGACGAAGTTTGGCGCCGGCGACGGATCGACCACGTTCAATGTGCCGGATGACCGCGAGTTGATCGACCGTGCTTGGACTGACGGTCTGAACGCGGCTGACTCGGGCCGGGGCTTGTTCACTACTCAGGCGGGCCAGAACGAAACGCACACCCACGGTGGCTACACTAGTACCGGCGGTGCGCACGTGCACAACCTGAGCGTTCCTCGCGACCTGGTGAATGGCGACTACGGCGGGTCCGGCGCCACGTCCAAAGACGCTGTGCTCGGTGACGAGGTGGAAGAGGGGTATCAAACGCTGACCACCGGCACCGGGGGATCGCACAACCACACCTTGACCATCACCGCGACGGGCGGCAACGAAACCCGCATGGCCAACCGGGCCTATCTGGCCTGCATCAAGTATTGAGGGATTTATGAGCGAAGAGGTCACCGAGCTGCAAGACCTGCAGGAGCTGACAGAGCTGCAGGCGTTCATTGAACTGCCCGAACTGCCCTGGTGGCAGTTGCCTGGCGTTGAAGCGCCGAAGGTGTGTTGCGTGCATCGCGGCACTGGCGAGTACCTTGGCATCGGGGAAGCAACCCCGAGCCCGCTGGAGCCTGACGTGTGGGCATTGCCGGCGCACAGCTACCAAATTGAGCCCCCTGCAGTAGAACCCGGCTTTGCCGCCCTGCTGAACCGTGAGGCTGATGGCTGGGTGCTGGTGGCCGACCATCGCGGCGCGACGGCGTACAGCACCGAAACAGGCGAGCCCCGCCAGTGGCAAGCCCTGGGCGATCTTCCCGAGGGCTATACCCTGCAGGCGCCGGCTACCGAGTTCGACACCTGGGAGGATGACAAGTGGGCGCCGGACGAAGCGGCCATCGCTGAGGCGGCGCGCCGTGTGGCCTACCGCAAGCAGCAGCTGGCCAACCAGTACGCCACCGGGCGCATCAGCACGCTGCAGGACGCGGTTGACCTGGACATGGCCAGCCCAGCCGAAACCGACGCGCTTAAAGCGTGGAAGGTGTACCGCATCGAGCTGGGGCGCCTGGATATCACCAGCAGCGCCCCGGCCGATGACGACTGGCCGAGTAGCCCCAACGACGAAGCGCTGGCCACCTGGGTGGCCTCGCAAACCGGATAGACGCCCCGCACTGACGGGGCGTTTTCATTTCCGCAGTACCACAAGCCCCGCACGCGGGGCTTTCTCACATCTGGAGATTGGTTTTATGAGTGGTTTTTTTCACGGCGTTACCGTAACGAACGTCGATACAGGCGCACGCAGCATTGCCCTGCCGTCGTCCTCGATCATCGGCCTGGTTGACACCTTCACCCCTGGTGCCGGCGTGACCGCCAAGGCAAACGACCTGGTGCTTATCACCAGCGAGCGTGAAGCAGTCGCGGCTTTCGGTGCCGACGCGGCAATCACCAAAGCCTGTCAGGCCATCTTTACCCGCGCCAAGGCTGCGATTGTCGCCTGCGGCGTGGCCAAGCTGACCGACCCCGCCGAGCAAACATCGGCCATCATCGGCGGCGTGCTGGCCAACGGTACCCGTACCGGCCTGCAGGCGCTGCGCGATGGTAAAAGCCGCTTCAATGCCCAGCCCCGTTTGCTGGTTGCGCCCAAGCACAGCGCGACCCAGGCCGTAGGCACCGCCCTGGTGGCCCTGGCGGACAAGCTGCGCGGCATTGCCATCATCGACGGCCCCGGGACCACCGACGAAGCGGCCATCGCTTACGCCGCCGGGTTTGGTGCCAAGCGCGCATTCATGGTCGACCCCGGCGTGCAGTATTGGGACACCACCAAAAACGCCACCATCGACGCCCCAGGTTCGGCCTGGGTGGCTGGCCTGTTCGCCTGGACTGACAGCGAATACGGCTTCTGGGCCTCGCCGTCGAACAAAGAGTTCGTCGGCATCACCGGTACCACCCGACCTATCGAATTCCTCGACGGTGACGAGACGTGCCGGGCCAACCTGCTCAACAACGCGAAGATCGCGACGATCATCCGTGAGGACGGCTTCCGCCTATGGGGCAACCGCACGCTGTCGAGCGATGCGAAATGGGCCTTTGTCACCCGGGTGCGGACGATGGATATCGTCATGGACGCGATCCTGTACGGCCATAAATGGGCGGTTGACCGCTCGATCACGGCCACCTACGTCAAGGACGTGACCGAAGGCCTGCAGAACTTCATGCGCGACCTCAAGGCCCAGGGCGCAATCATCAACTTCGAAGTGTATGCCGACACCGAGCTGAACACGGCCAGCCAGCTGGAGCAGGGCAAGGTGTACTGGAACATCCGCTTTACCGACGTGCCGCCGGCCGAAAACCCCAATTTCCGCGTTGAAGTCACCAACCAGTGGCTGACCGAAGTCCTCGACACCGCCGCTTAAGGAGCGCACCACCATGGCAATGATTCCCGAAACCCTGGCCAACCTGAACCTGTTCGTGGACGGCGTCAGCTTCCAGGGCGATGTACCCAGCCTGACCCTGCCCAAGCTCACGCTCAAGATGGAAGAACACCGCCCCGGCGGTATGGATATGCCCGTTGAGATGGACATGGGCATGGAGAAACAAGAAGCGAACTTCACCACCACCGGCGTGCGCCGTGAGGCGTTGAAGTTCTACGGCCTGGCTGACGGTACTGCTTTCAACGGTACGTTCCGTGGCGCCTTCAAGGGCCTGAAAGGCGCTATCAAACCGGTGGCGGTGACCCTGCGCGGCTCGCTCAAAGAGATTGATATGGGCGACTGGAAGCCGGGCGACAAGGCCGAAATCAAGCATGCCGTGGCGTTGACCTACTACAAGCTCGAAGTCGATGGCCGCACGGTGTACGAGATCGATGCCCTGGGCATGCGCCGCGTGATCGACGGCGTCGACCAGCTGGCCGCGCAACGCCAGGCCCTGGGCCTGTAACCCCCTCATAACTTCAAGGAAACCACAATCATGACCAAGCCACTGCCTAAATACCTGGCCCTGACCGACGCCGGCATTACTGTGCGCCTGAGCCGTTCCAGTGAAATGAACGGTGTACAGATTGATTCCATCCACCTGCGGGCACCGACTGTGCGTGACGTGCGTGCGGCGTCGACCACGGCCGCCGGCGACGAAGAGCAAGCCGAATTGAACCTGTTTGCCAGCCTGGCGGAAGTCGGTGCCAAGGACTTGGAAGGGCTGGCAATCAAGGACTACACCCGTCTGCAGACGGGTTACTTTCGTCTGGTGCAAGACGACGAGGTTTAACCCCTCGGTGCAGAAGGGGCTGGCCAAGCGGCTGGCCACTGAGCTGGGTTTTTCGTCAGCTGAAATCATGACCATGCCGTGGTCCGACATGGTCTGGTGGCTCACGGACTGAGCCGCTAAGGGGGTTACCGATGGCAAGCAAACTGGCGCTATCGCTGGTGATTGGCGGCGCCGTCGCGTCGTCGGTCGGGGCCGCTTTCCGCACGGTTGAAAGCGGAATCGACAAGCTCAAGAAAAAGGGCGACAAGGCCAAGGTGCTGCAGAGCACCATTGGCGAAACCATGAAGCTGCAGGCGGAGTGGAAGAAAGCCCACGACACCGGCGCGGCCAGTGCTGACAAGCTGCTGCGCAAGCTCAATGGCAACCTTGATGCCCTGCGCAAGCAAGGCGTGGAGGTTGGCCGCCTGGGCCGGGAGTATCAACGCCTGGGCCGGGATGCCAAAGCCGCCGACCTGCAGGTGAAGGGGCACGAGCGAATCGCCGCCGGCCGGGCTTCGCTCAAGTCCACGGTGGGTGCTGCAGCGGTGGGCATTGGCCTGACGGCCGTGCCCACCAAAATCAGCGCGGACTATCAGGCGATCATTCGCGACATTGCGATCAAGGCGGACGCTGCCAACAAGCCTGAAGAGGTGCAGCTGAGCCGGTCCGTTATCCAGACCTCGAACGATACCGGCATGGCCCGCAATGACGTGGCCGACCTGATTAACCAACTGGTCGGTGCCGGCATGGAGCTGGACAAGGCCATGGCCTATTCCAAGACGGCGGCGTCGTTCGCGGTCGGGCAGGGGGCTTCCGGCGTCGACACGGCCAGCATGATTATGGCGCTGCAGCAGAACGCCAAGATCACCGACCCGAAGGTCATGCAGCAGGCCCTGGAGGCCATCGCCTATCAGGGCCAGGCGGGGAGCTTCGAGGCCAGCGACATGGCCAAGTGGTTCCCGCAGCTGCTGGCCGGCATGGAAAAGAACGGCATTACCGGCCTTGACGCTGTGTCGTCGCTGGGCTCGATGCTGCAGGTGCAGATGAAGACTGCCGGCAGCTCTGACGAAGCGGCCAACAACTTCAAGAACTGGATGGAGAAGATCGGCGCCGGCGACGTGGTCAAGGCGTACAAAGATGCCGGCATCGACTATCAGGCCTCGCTGAACACCGGCCTGCAGAAGGGCATGAACGTCATTGAGGCGTCCATGGGCCTGGCCATGCAGTACGTGGAGGCGACCGACCCGGCCAAGGCCAAAAAGATCAAGGATGCGCAATCCAAGATCGATAAGCAGGCCGACCCGGAAAAGGCCAAAGCGGCGCTGGAAGCCCTGGAAAAGACCCTGCGTACCGGTGACTTGTTTGCTGACATGCAGGTTAAGGCGGCGCTGACCGCTTATGGTCAGAACCGTGGGCTCTACAACGAGCTGAAAGCCGATTCCATGAAGGCAACCGGCATCCTCGACAAGAACCTGGCGGAGCGGCGCGAAACGTCGGCACAGCGTTGGTCTGAGCTGGCACAGTCCACTGATGACGCCATGCGCAGCATCGGGGATGCCATCCGGCCGGCGACCGATGCGTTTGCTACCGGCGCAACAACCGTTGCCCGCTGGATTACCAAGCTGTCGGACGATGTGCCCCAGTTGGCCATGGGGCTGACAGGCCTGGCTGCGGCCGTTGGTGCGGTCATGGCGGCCCGTAGCGCGGCCAAGATCGGCCGAGGGGCATTCAACGTGGCCCTGGGGCGGGCATGGGGCTACAGGCGCCCAGGCAAGGAATCTGGCCAGTCAGGCGAGACTGCAGCCCCGAAGGCCCGTAACCGGGTGGTGGATGCGGGCCTGGGTGCCTTGGGCAAGGTGCTGGGAGTGCCGGCCAGCAATGACCCTGGCCAGGCGCCCAGCAACGAGCCGCAGCGCGTGTTTGTGGTCAATGCTGATGCCTTTGGCAGGTACGGGCCTGGCGCGCCTAATACAGGCCCTGGAGGGCCGAAGCGAGCACGCCGCGTGCGCCGGCGCCGGCCGGTCGCTCAGCTGGGTGCCGCGCGCAGCCCGCTCAGTGCTCCACCCAAGCCCGTGCTGGCGGCAGTCAAGGCGCCGGTACGGCTGACACCTGTGGTTGCGCCGGCAGCGAAAGTTGCGACGCCGGCGCCGGTACCGGCTGCAGCAAAGGCGCCGGTTAGGCTGACCCCTGTGGTTACGCCGGCGGCGAAAGTGACGGCACCGGTACCGGCGGCAGCTGCAGCACCGGCGCCGATGCCCCGGCGTCCACAACCGGCCCTGCCAGCGGTGGGCGTATCGGCACTGGCTCCAAGGGCGCCTGTTGCCCCTGAGCTGAGCCGCCTGGGGCAAATGGTGCATGGCGTTCGCGGGATGACCCGAGCGGCCGGCAAGTTGCCCGGTGGCCAGCTCGCTGATGCTATCCCCGGGGTGTTGGATATCGCGCTGAATGCGCAAACCCGGGACGAAAAGGCCGAGGGGTATGGCGGCCTGGCGGGAGGCATGGCGGGGGCCTGGGCGGGTGGTGCCGCCGGCGCTGCCATCGGCTCGGTGGTGCCAATCATTGGTACCGCCATCGGGGGTGCCATTGGCATGGCCCTGGGCGGGCTTGGTGGCGATGCCCTGGGCGGTTGGCTGGGCCGTACCTGGTTCGGTGAGGACAAGCCGCAGCAGGAGCAGGCGCAGGCTGATGGCCAGGCCGGCGCGGAATCGCAACCGGCTGCGCCTGCAGCACCTGCAGCACCCGTGGCGGTTATGCCGGCGCCGGTGATCGAGGCGCCCAAGCCCCTGCAGCCGACCCTGCAGCCCCCAGTGGTGATGCAGCCTGAGCCGGTGACGAAGGCGCAGGCCCCGGTGGCCACTGTGCCGGCGCCCATCGCCAAGCCGCCGGCGCCGGTTGCCCAGGGTGTGACGCCGCCGTCGGCGCCGGTGACGGTACAACCGCCGGTCGTTACCGTAACGGCGCCTGGCTCGCAGCAGCCGGTGCCCGTGGTGAAGGTTGAAGCGGGTTCGCCCATGGGCCTGGCCAGGCCCAAGCAGGAGCCGGTACCGGCCGCCCAGGACACGCCTAAACCTGCAGATCGGGAGCGCCCTGGGTTCGCGCGCGGGCTGCGCCGTCATGCGGTGGAGCGTGCCGACTCTATGGGCGACGTGGTGCGTTCGCTGGTTGAGGTGACTGCGCCCAGTGCTGCAGCGCCGGCGCCGGTGCCGCCCAAGCCGACCGAGCGTACCAAGGCCGAGCCACCCAAGGTTGAACAGACCTTTTCAATCGCACTGAGCATGCCGGTCACCATTCAAGGGGATGTGAAAGACCCCTATCAGGTTGTGGCCGGTCTAGAAACACCGCTGCGCGGCTTGTTTGACCGCCTGCAGCGTGAGTTCGCGGGCAACCGGTTCAGTGCCCAGCTCTACGACGAGGCGCATGTCTAAGGGGGTGCCATGGCTTACATGGACTTGATGAGATCAACGCTATCGTCCCTGGTGACGGCCGGTGAGGCCGGCCGTACCAGTATCGATGGCATGCTAGGACCGCTTAACGGCGCCGTCAGTGACATGGCCGGCGCCGCATCGGAGCTGGAAAGCCTGCCGATCATCGGGCCGGCGGTTGGGGCCAAGCTGCAACGCACCATGCGCGCGATCAACGCGGCGCAGTCCACCGTGGGCATGGTCGCGTCGAAGTACAGCCAAGTCACCACCGCTGCCACCCAGGTGCGCGACCGCCTGGGCTCACTGGGCGAGCAGGCCAGCAAGGCGGGGTCGGCTATCAACCGCATGGCCGGCAAGGTCAGCCCGTCATTGGCGGGCATTGTGCCAAGCAGTGCGTTTGCTCCAAGCGCTACACCTGCAGCAGCAGCGGTAACGCCGTTCCCTCACCTGCTGACCCTGCAGCCACTCAAGGCAGGGTCACAGCCCTTTTACTTCAACCTCAACACTGCAGCGTTTGACGAGCTGCAGCGCCGTACCGCGTACCGCTGGGCCGCTCAGGAGCGTTTGACACGCGACATGGCCCAGCAGGCCGTGGGGCCTGGCGAAGACACGCTGACGATCAAAGGGGCCGTTTTCCCGTTGTTCCGAGGCGGTATCAGCCAGTTGGATACGCTGCGCACCATCGGCCGCCTGTTGCTGCCCGTGAGCCTGACCACCGGCTACGGCGCTGTGCTGGGCAACTGGTGCCTGCGCAAGGTCGAAGAGGATCAATCGGCATTGCTTGCCGGCGGTATCCCGCGCAAACAAGCCTTTACCCTGGAGTTCACCAAGTATGGCGACGACCTGCAGAACGTCTGACGGGGACGTGCTCGACACGCTTTGCCAGGCCTACTACGGCCATTTGATGGGTGCCGTGGAAGCGGTCATGGAAGCCAACCAAGGCCTTGCCGAGGAACCGCAGCCGTTCCGCGCCGGGGTGTTGATTCACTTCCCCGATCTGCCTGCAGCTGAGGCTGAGGCCGAGCACGTCACCCTGTGGGACTGACCCCGCGTTACGCGTAACGAACCCCGCCTTGTGCGGGGTTTTTACTTTCTGGAGCCACCATGAAACCCACGTTCCGCATCGTCGCTGACGGCCGGGATATCACCCTGCTGATTAACGACCGTCTGCTGTTGCTGCGCACCCTGGACAAACCCGGGATGGACTCGGACGAATTCGAACTGCGCATCGATGACCGCGACCAAGCCGTCACGCTGCCCAAGCGCGGCGCCTTGATCGAGGCCTTTTTAGGCTATGAGGGCAAGCCGCTTGCGCGCCAGGGTAGTTACCGGGTGGATGAAATCGAGGTGACTGGCCCGCCGGACACCATCACCCTGCGCGGCAAGGCCAGCGACATGCGCGGTAGCGGCAAAACCACCCGTAGCGGCAGCTGGGAGAACGTGCCGCTCGCACAGATCGTCAGTGACCTGGCTGCGCGCAACGGGTGGAAACCTGGCTGCACCGTGCAGACCAAGGTGGCCCGCGTCGACCAGCGCAACGAGTCCGATTTTAACTTCATCACCCGCCTGGCCAGGCAGTACGACTGCACGGCTAAGGTGGGTGACGGACAGCTGCTGGTCATGCCGCGACAAGGTGGCAGCACCCCCGGGGGCAAGGCCTTTGGTGCGGTCACCATCCAGCGCAGTGATGTGAACCGCTACAGCTTCCGCCTGGGCGACCGCACCACGCAGAAGGCCGTGAAGACGCAGCACCAGGACAAGAAAACCGGCGCGCTCAAGGTCGTGGAGCTGGGCAACGACGAAGCGCCCGAAGGCCTGCCCGCCGTGCACACCGACCGCCATATCTACCCCGACAAGGGCGCTGCCGAGCAGGCGGCCAAGGCCCGCTTGGCTGCGTTCAACCGCAGTACCGCCGGCGTGCGCCTGGAAATGCTCGGGCGCACCGACCTGTTTGCCGAGCGCTCGATCAACGCCCAGGGCTTCAAAAATGGGCTCGACGGCGAGTACCTGGTGGACAGCGTGGAGCAGGTGTTTATGCCCTCGGGCTGGTCGACCACGGTCGAGTGCAACGGCGGCAAGCAGGGCAAGGCGAAAGCCAAGGGCAAGAAAAAGAAACAGACCAAGCCGCTGCGCATCGTGGACGTATCTGCGGCGTAGCCCATTAATCACTGGAGATAAGCGATGCCAATCAACGAGAAGCAGTTGTTACAGATCCTCCCGAACGCCGGCCGCAAAGCCGGCGTTTTTGTTCCCGGCCTCAACGCCACCATGGGCAAGTACGCCATCGTTACGCGCCTGCGCATGGCAGCGTTCCTGGCTCAGATCGGCCATGAGTCGGGCCAGCTGCAGTACGTCCGCGAACTCGGCAATGACAAGTACCTGTCCAAGTACGACACCGGTCGCCTGGCTCAGCGGCTTGGTAACACGCCTGAGCCGGATGGGGATGGCCAGCTCTATCGCGGGCGAGGGCTAATTCAAGTGACTGGCCGCTCCAACTATGAAGCCTGCAGCGAAGCCCTGTTCGGAGATAGCCGGCTGCTGAACACGCCAGAGCTGCTCGAGCACCCGGTCTACGCATCCATGTCGGCAGGCTGGTTCTGGCAGAAGGAGGGCCTGAACAGCCTGGCCGACAAGGGCGACCTCCTGGCCATCACCAAGCGGATCAACGGCGGTACCAATGGCCTAGACGATCGGAAGGCCATCTACACACGAGCGCTTGAGGTGCTGCAGTGAACAGGTGGGTTTCCCGCCTATTGGCTGTCGCGGCGCTGCTATCCGCCTGTGCGGTCGGCGCCCGGATAGCTTGGGTTTGGCAGGCTAACGCATACACCGCGCAGCTCGCTGATCAGGCCGACGACTATGGCAAGCAGCTGGCAGAGAAGGATCGTATCAACGGCCTGGAGCGGGAGAGGGCGGCTGCCGTCGCGCTTGATCATCTGGCTGAACAACGGCAAGCCCGCAGCGCCCTGGAGGCTCGCCTGCAGGCCCAGGCACAAAACCACTGGAAGGAGATGGAAGATGCGCAACAAACTCAAGCTCGCCTGCGTGACCGGCTTGCTACCACTGATCTGCGGCTGTCAGTCCTCGTCGACTCATGTGCCGTTGCCCGCTCGAGTTGTAGCGGTGGGGTGCGAGAAACCGCCGGCACCGGAGGCGTGGTACCTAG
>NZ_BCAV01000025.1:0-5204 GCF_001320125.1 Pseudomonas sp. NBRC 111119 | reverse complement strand
CTCCCACAAGATCGATGCCAGCATTCAGATTTTGTTGAAGACAGTTGCTCCCACAAGGATTGCGCCAACTTGGACATTGTCGAAAACACAAAAAGCGATGTCTAATATGTCACCGCTTACATCGCGTGACGAAGCATCTCCACCACCTGCGCATGCAATGCCGGGTCGCCGCAAGCGACCACGCAGCCGCCCTGTTGTGCGCTGCTGCCATCCCAGGCGGTGATGACGCCGCCGGCACCTTCGATGATGGGCATCAGCGCCTGGACGTCGTAGGGCTGCAAGCTGGCTTCCACAATCACGTCGACGAAGCCCGAGGCCAGCATGCAGTAGGCGTAGCAATCGCCGCCATAGCGCATCAACCGCGCCTGCCCGGCGACGGATTCGAATGCAGCCTTGCGGGCGGCGCTATCGAACATGTCAGGGGTGGTGCACATCAACGTGGCCTGGGCCAGGCTGTCGCAGGCGCGGGTGGCCAGGCGCTTTTCGCCGCTCCAGGCGCCGTCGGGCGTGCCGATGAAGCGTTCACCCGTGAACGGCTGGTTCATCACCCCCACCACCGGGCGCTTGCCATCGTTCAGGGCGATCAGCGTGCCCCATAGCGGCAGGCCAGTGATGAAGGCACGGGTGCCATCGATGGGGTCGAGCACCCAGGTCAGCGGGCTGCTGCCCACCGCTACACCCGCCTCTTCGCCCAGAATGCCGTGGGTGGGGTAGCGCTCCTGGATCAAGGCACGCATGGCGTCTTCAGCGGCCTTGTCGGCCACGGTCACCGGGTCGTACAGGCGCCCGCCCTTGTCCTCGACCGCCAGGCTTGCGCGGAAGTAGGGTTGAATCGCGTCAGCAGCGGCGTCGGCCAGCTGTTCGGCGAAAGCACGGAATTCGCCAATCTGTTCAGCACACAGGGACATGCAGGAGGGCCTCGTGACAGGTGGAAGGCCCGCATCATACCCCACCCGCCCTTCATCGGCATGGGGCGCAGCAGTGCCATCATTGTGGCATTATCGGGCTAGATTTACTCTCAGGCAGTTCGTTGTACTAGGATACCTATCAGGTCCCGCCGCACGCCCAGGATTCGGGCAGCCACCAGCGCGGGGCAGGCTTGTTCCGGACTCATGGACGACACGATGAATACCCACTCGATCTACCCGCAAATCGGCAAAGTCATTGCCAGTACCGGCAGCCGCCATTTCCCCCGCCTGCTGCACGACCTCATCCAGGCCCACCTGTGCATCGATGCCACACAAATCCGCCAGTTGCCGCTCACACCCTGTGAAGGCGCAGGCCTCAGCGAAACCGTGTATTCATCAGCCACCCAGCCCGAGGCCGGCTTCGACGACCCCTCACGCCTGCACCGGATCCGCGGCAGCGGGCCAGCCAGGCTGGAAATTCAGGTACTGCGGGCAGGCTCCACCTATGGTTTCTCCGCATTCGAGCGCAGCCGCCTGGACGCTATCTCCCCGCTGTTGCTGCCCATGCTCGAAAAACACATCCATGCGCTGCAGCCAGCGCCGGGGCGTTCCACCCCCGAAAGCCTGGAGCAACGCTTCATCGACCGCCTGGCCCAGACCGGCCTGAAACTGTCTGAGCGCGAGCGCCAGGTGTGCCTCGGCCTGCTGGCCGGGCGCACCGCCCCCGAGCAGGCTGAGCAGTTGGGCCTGCGGGCCAACACCGTGGAGAGCTACCTGCGCAGGGCAGCCATCAAGCTGGGCATTGGCGGGCGCCACTCACTGATGCGCTGGATGTACGCCCAGCCTTGAGCCACCGGCGGCCCTCAGTCCCGCGCCAGGGCCTCGATCGGGTCCAGGCGCGCGGCATTGCGCGCCGGCACGAAGCCGAACACCACGCCGATCAACGTCGAGCAGGCGAAGGCCATGATGATCGAGCCGGGGGAGAACACCATTTCCCACTGTTTGACGAACAGCTCGAACAAGAACCCCACGCCATACGACAACCCGACCCCTATCACGCCACCCAGCAGGCACACCATCACGGCCTCCACCAGAAACTGCTGGCGAATGTCCACCTGACGCGCCCCCACAGCCATGCGAATACCAATTTCACGGGTACGTTCAGTGACTGAAACCAGCATGATGTTCATCACCCCGATACCGCCCACCACCAGCGAGATCACGGCAATCAGCGACAACAGCAGGGTGAGCGAGCGGCTGGTCTTCTGCACCGTCTGCATGATGCTGTCCAGGTTGTTGGTGAAGAAGTCCTTGGTGCCATGGCGCTGCATCAACACCCGGCTCACCTCCTCTTCCACCCGCTTGCTGGGTACCCCTTCACGCACACGCACGCTGATGCTGTCCAGGTGCCGTTGCCCGAGTACCCGGCCGGCGGCGGTTTCGTAGGGCACCCAGATGTTCAGCTGGTTGCTGGCCACGAACAGGTTCTTGTTGCGCGCCGTTACGCCAATTACCGTGCACGGCAGGTTACCCACCAGAATCACCTGCCCCAGTGGGTCGACGTTGGGGCCGAACAGCCGCTCGCGGGTGTTGTGGTCGATGACCACTACCTGGGCCTGGCGCCGCGCGTCATCGGCGCTGAACACGATGCCAGCCGCCAGCGGGATGTTGCGTACCTGGAAGTAATGCTCGCTGACCCCGTTCAGTTGCACGTCCACGTCCAGGTTGCGGTAGCGCACCAACGTGCCCTGGCCAATCACCGGTGTGGCGCTGTCGACGTAGTACAGCGCGTTCAGCGCCGCCACGTCGGCGGGTACCAGGGTTTCGATGTTGCGCGCGCGGCTGTCGCCAAAGTTGCTGCCTGAATAGACATCGATGGTATTGCTGCCAATGGCCTGGATGTCCTTGAGCACATAGCCCTTGGCCCCCTCGCCGATGGCCGAAATAGACACCACCGAGGTAATACCGATGATGATGCCAAGCATGGTCAGCAGCGTGCGCATGCGGTGGGAAACCAACGCCAGCCAGGCCATCTTGAACGCTTCACGGAACATGCCGAGGCTGGCCAACAGCCGTCGCGCGCCTTGCCCGCTAGGGTGCGCCGTACCTGGCGCTGCCAGCGCAGGCGGCGCGGCGTGTTTGTACCGGTCACTGACAATCTGCCCGTCGCTGACCTCGATGATGCGCTGGGCATGGGCAGCCACCTGCGGGTCGTGGGTCACGAGGATTACCGTATGGCCTGCGCCATGCAGTTCCAGCAGGATGTTCATCACCTCCTTGCCACTGGCGGTGTCCAACGCACCGGTAGGCTCGTCGGCCAGAATCACCTGCCCGCCGTTCATCAGTGCCCTGCAGATGCTCACCCGCTGCTGCTGGCCCCCCGACAATTGGCTGGGGCGATGGCGCAGGTGTTCGCCCAGGCCCAGGCGCGCCAGCAGGTCACGCGCCCGGGCATGGCGTTGGTCCAGGGGCAGGCCGGCGTATACGGCTGGGATTTCGACGTTGTGCAGGGCATCCAGGTGTGGCAGCAGGTGATAGCGCTGGAAGATGAACCCGAAGTGGTCGCGGCGCAGTGCCGCCAGGGCATCGGGGCCCAGCGCACGGGTTTCCTGGCCACCTACCCGGTAACTGCCGGTGGTGGCGTTGTCCAGGCAGCCGAGAATGTTCATCAGAGTCGACTTGCCGGAGCCCGAGGCGCCGATGATCGCCACCAGCTCGCCCCGCTGAATCTGCAAATCGATGCCCTTGAGCGCGAGAAACGCGCGGTCGCCTGCCTGAAAGCTGCGCGTCACCCCCTGTAGACGCAGCAGCGGTTCATCGCACGCGTGGGTAGCGGCCAGGTGCGGGCTGGGTTGCACGTTCATGTTCATGCTCAAGCCCCCGCGTCGCCGGTCACAGGTTCGCCGATCACTACCCGGTCACCCTCCTCCAGCCCTTGGCTGATCTGCACCCGCACGTTGTTGTTGATGCCGGCCTGCACCACGCGCTGTTGCGCAAAGCCCTTGCCATCGAGCACCCGCACCGGGTAGCTGCCATCTGCGTTGCGCACCCCCAGCGCCGCCACCGGCACGGTCAGTACCTGCTCGGCAGTGTCGAGCACGATGTGCACCTGGGCGGTCATGGCGATGCGCAGCCGGTGGTCGGGGTTGGGCACTTCGAACAGCGCGTTGTAGAACACCGCACCGCTGGGTTTACCGCCGGCGGCGTCGGCCTTGTCGGTGCTCTGGGCGTAATGCTGCGGTGCAGGCTCGGTGCCACGCAGCTTGGCGTAGTAGCGTTTGTCTTCGCCCAAAATGGTGAAGTACACAGCCTGCCCCGGGCTGATATGGATCACGTCTGCCTCCGACACCTGCGCCTTGACGGTCATGGTGTCGAGGTTGGCCAGTTTGAGCAGCACCGGTGCCAGCTGGTTGGCGATCACCGTTTGCCCTTGCTGGGTGACGATAGCCACCACATGGCCGGTGATGGGCGCGTTGATACGTGTGTAGCCAAGGTTGACCCGGGCGGTGTCGATTTCCACTCGGGCGCTCTGGATCTGCGCGTCGAGCGAGCGCACGGCCGCCTGCTGCACTTCGTACTCCGCTTCGGCGTTGTCGAAATCCTGGCGGGAGATCGACTGGTCCACCTGCAGCTCGCGGTAGCGCTCGTACACCCGCCGCGCCTGCTTCAGCTGGGCCAGCGCCGAGCGCCGTTGCGCCTGCAGTTTGTCCTCGTCCACCTCGGCCTGGCGCAGGGTATTGCGCAGTACCAGCGGGTCGATTTCGGCCAACCACTGCCCCGCACTGACCTTGTCGCCCAGTTTTACCTTCAGCGACTTCAACTGCCCCGATACCTGCGCCCCTACATCCACCTGCTCGATCCCCTCCAGCACCCCGGTCGCCAGCACAGCGTTTTCAATGTCGCCGCGCTCCACCTGGGCGGTGATGTACTGCGGTGGCTTGGCCGGGGCCTGCACGGCATACAGGCCCAGCCCTGCCACCAGGGCAACGGCCACGCCGATGCCCCACTTGCGTACTGTCTTCTTTTCCATGAACACGCGTTTTCCTCTGTCTCGGGCTATTGGGCCAACTGCGCCGGTTGGCAGGCCTGGCCGTCGTGCCACCAGGCTGCCAGGCTGAATACATCCGGCACTTTCAAAATGCTGAAGTGGTCCCCTGGCGCCTTCCATGACGCCAGTTGTGGCATCAACGCCAGCCACTGGGCCTGCATCTGCTCGTGCTCGTGGGCATTGCCGGCGGCATCCAGGCCAGGGTCGTCCACCAGCACCAGGCGCGCCGGGCCGGTGTAGGCAAGCCC
>NZ_BCAV01000024.1:0-151889 GCF_001320125.1 Pseudomonas sp. NBRC 111119 | reverse complement strand
TGCAGCACCTGCGCCGTGGTGCGTGGCGGCAGTAGCCCGCACTGCACCATGGCCCCGTGCAGCAGTTGCAGTTGCTGGCTATCACTGGCCTGGGCAAACGTGTTGGGGTCGATGGCCAGCGCTTTGCCGGTGGACAGCTGCAAGGCCTCGATCAACCGCTCCAGCGCCTGGGTGAAGGTGTAGGGCTGGCCACAGGTACCCCCGCCACCCGGCCCCTCGCTGTCGATCAGGGTCAGTGATTGCACCGCGCGGCCCTTGGCTTCGAAGCGGGCAGCCATGGCGTGGGCCACCCAGCCGCCAAACGAGTGCCCCACCAGGTTCAATGGCCCCCGCGGGTACACGGCGTCGATAGCCTGCACATGCCAGTCAGCGGCAGCCTCTACCGTGCTGTGCGGTACTGCTGCGCCATCCAGCCCCCGTGCCTGCAAGCCGTGCAGCGGCCACTGCGGCCCCAGCGCCTCGGCAAGGCCAATGAAGCTGGTAACGCTGTCACCTGCCCCAGGCACACAGAACAACGGTGCATGCCCTGGCTCGCCGGCCTGGATGGCAACCGGTGCTGCTGGGCCAGGCGCAGGCATTGGCAGGCAACCGGATATCGCCTCACTCAACGCTTGCCCTACCGTCGCCACATGGGGGGCCTGCATCAGCGTTCGATGGTCACCTGGCACGTCCACAACCACCAGTTGCTGGCCTGGCAACGTTTCACGCCACCCCAGAGACGGGTGTTCCTCCCCGCCCTCCCTGGCACGCAGCAGATGCACCGGAACATCGACAGGCGCAGCGCGGTAGTGGGCCAGCGCGCGGCCGTGGGCGAGTTCGCGGCTGAAGTAGTGGCGCAGCTGCCCGTCGCTCATGCTCGCCCACAGGCCGTACAGCAACCCGTGCTCGCGGCAGTGGGCCAGCAGTGTGGCGAAATCGGCCTGCTCATGGTCCAGGCGTTGCAACAACGCCCGTTTGCCGACCCCGGCCTGGCCTTGGGTTTCCCAGTAGGTCGTGCAGTTGAGCAACAGCTGCCGCTCCAGCGCACGGGGCCCCTCCCAACGCGCTTTGCCCTGGTCGGCCAGGCGCGGTACATAGGTGTCGATCAACCCCACAAACGCCACCGTTTCATCGGCGCCCCGCAACTGGTTGGCCATCTCGAACGCCAGCACACCCCCGAACGACCACCCCGCCAGCCGATACGGGCCATGGGGCTGCACCGTACGCAGCTGCTGGATGTGGTAACGCGCCAGGCACTCCAGCGTGCTCGGTTGCGGCTGGTCGGCGGGGACGCCAGGCAAGCCGTAGAGGGCAAACTCACCTGCCAGGTGCTGGCCCAGCACTGGGAAGTAGAAGTCCAGCCCGGAGAATTCGTGCACCAGGAACAGTGGCGCCTCGGTGCTGCCTGGGCGCACGGTAATGACGGCCGGCGCTCGCGCTGTCGGCTCGCCGGCGTGCGCGGCGAGCAAGGCCACGCTTGGCCGCTGGAACACGTCGTTCAGGGTCACCGGCATACCCGCCTTGCCCATGCGGTCCACCAGGCGGATAGCCGCCAGGGAATGCCCGCCCAGCTCGAAGAAATCATCATGTCGCCCTACCTGCGCTACCCCCAGCAATTCCCCCCAGATGGCAGCCAGCAGCCGTTCGGCGTCCCCCTCTGGCGCTGCATACGCGCGGTGCGCCTGTGTCTGTGGCACGGGCAGCGCCTTGCGGTCGAGCTTGCCATTGGGGCTCAGTGGCAGCGCGGGCAGGTGAACGAACTGCGCAGGCAGCATGAAGGCAGGCAGCTGGCTGCCCAGGGCGCCGCGCATATCCTCGGACGTGTAGGCGTCCCCGGTGAAATACGCCAGCAGTTGCCCCTCCCGTGCAACCACCACCGCTTCGTTGACACCGTCAAGCGCGGTCAGGCAGGCCTGGATCTCACCCAACTCGATGCGCAACCCATGGATTTTCACTTGGTCGTCGTTGCGGCCGAGGTACTCCAGGTTGCCGTCCGGCAGGTGCCTGGCGAGGTCGCCGGTGCGGTACAGGCGTGTATCCGGTGTTGTGCTGAAAGGGTCTTCAACAAAGCGCTCGGCAGTGAGCGCTGGACGGTTCAGGTAGCCACGGGCCACCTGCACACCGCCGATGTACAGTTCACCGGCAACGCCCTGGGGTACGGGCTGACGCTGTTCGTCCAGCACATACAGGGCGGTGTTGGCGATGGGTTTGCCGATGGGCGTGTTGTCCGGGGTGGTCGTGCAGTGCCAGGCACTGACGTCAACCGCCGCTTCAGTGGGGCCATAGAGGTTGTGCAGCGCCACCCCAGGCAGTTGCGCCTTGAAGCGCCGCACCAGGCTGCCCGGCAGTGCCTCGCCGCTGCAGATTACCCGTTTCAATCCTTCCGGCGCCCATTGCTCGGCAGTGGCAGACAGGAACACGTCCAGCATCGAAGGCACGAAGTGCAAGGTGCTGACACCCTGCGCCTGAATGACCTGCCGCAAGTACTGAGGGTCGCGATGGCCACCGGGCTTAGCCATCAGCAGCCGTGCACCCGCCTGCAGCGGCCACAGCAGCTCCCATACCGAAACATCGAAGCTGAACGGGGTCTTTTGCAGGACGACGTCATCGGGCCCTAAACCGTAGGCGTCCTGCATCCACAGCAGGCGGTTGACCACGCCGGCATGCTCGTTCATCACCCCCTTGGGCAGGCCGGTGGAGCCTGAGGTGTAGATCACATAGGCCAGGTGCCGGGGCGTGAGGGCTGCCACGTGCGGGTTGCTGTCTGGCAGCGCAGCCCAGCAAGGGGCGTCGAGGTCCAGGCGTTGCGTGTGCTGCAGCACATGCCGGGTGGCAGCGTGCACCAACACGGCCACAGGCGCGCTGTCGGTCAGCATATGGGCAATGCGCTCGGCCGGGTAGCCGGGGTCCACGGGTACGTAGGCGCCGCCAGCCTTCAGAATGCCCAGCATCCCTACCACCATCGCCAGGCTGCGTTCCACACAAATGGCAACCCGGTCATCCGGCTTCACCCCCACGCCGAGCAGATGGTGGGCCAGGCGGTTGGCCTGCTGGTTGAGCTGCGCGTAGGTCAGTTCGCCATCCGGCGCGCTTACGGCTACCGCCTCTGGCGTACGCTGTACCTGCGCCTCGATCAGCCCGTGCAGGGTTTGCGCCAGGTCGTAGGCCACCGCCGTGTCGTTGAAGGTGTGCAGCAGGCACTCGCGCTCGGCTGCGCCAGGCAGCGCTACATGCCCTGGGACCACTGCGTCGCCAGCAGCGAAGCTGCGCAATATCTGCTCGAAATACCCGGCGAAGCGCTTGATGGTCGCCCGGTCAAACAAGGCTGTGGCATAGACGATGCCACCCGCAAACCCCTCAGCGCGCTCGCCCAGGCTAAGGCTCAGGTCGAACTTGGCCACCTGGGCCTGGCCACCGAGGGCGCAGACCTTCAGATCGCCCATGCGCAGGGCCTGGTGGCCGGCGCTAGCATCCCAGTCCAGCGACACCTGGTACACGGGGGTATAGGCCAGGCTGCGGGCTGGGCGCAGTACTTCCACCACCTGCTCGAACGGCAGGTCCTGGTGGGCCTGGGCCTGCAGCAGCGTGGCCTTGGCCCGGGCCAGCAGCGTTGCCACATCCGGCTCGCCGGACAGGTCCAGGCGCAGTGCCAGGGAATTCACAAACATGCCCACCAGGCCCTGGATCTGCGGGTGCTGCCGATTGGCCACGGGCGAGCCAATGACCACTTCCTGCTGCCCTGCCAGCCGCCCGAGCAGCAGCCCCCAGGCCGCGGTGAACAACATGTACGGGGTCAGGCCATGGCGCCTGCACACGGCTTTCAGCGCCTCGCTCAGGTCTGCAGCGATGTGGATTTCATGGCTATCGCCTGCAGCGTGCTGGCGTTCTGGCCGTGGCCGATCATAGGGCAGGCTGATGAGTGCGGGCGCGCCTGCCAGTTGGCTACGCCAGTAGTCTGCCTGGCGCTGCAGCAAGGGCCCGCTTGCCCATTGGCGCTGCCACAAGGCGTAGTCGAGGTACTGCACGGGCAACGCGGGCAGCGGGTCGTCACAGTCGTTGGCAAACGCCTGGTACAGGTCCCCCAGCTCCCCCAGCATCACCCCCAGCGACCAACCATCGGCAACCAGGTGATGCACCACCAACAGCAGCACATGGCAGTCCGCTCCGCGGCGTACCACGGCGGCGCGGATGGGCAGTTCACGGTCCAGGGCGAAGGGTTTTACCGCTTGTTCACGCAGCCAGGCTTCGAATGCGCTTTCATCTTGCTGCGTGAGGTCATGCCAGCTCGGGGCCAGCGGATCGTGGGAAATCTTAACGTACGGTTCCCCGTCAGGCGCCACGAACTGGCTGCGCAGGCTCTCGTGACGCTCCACCAAACGCGCCAGGCTGCGTGCGAGCGCCTGTTTGTTCAGGTGCCCGTTGAGCTGCAGCGCGACGGGAATGTGGTAAGCCGCGCTGTCGGCGTCCATGCGTGCCAGGAACCACAGCCGCTGTTGGGCGAGCGACAGCGGCAGTTGGCCTTCCCTGGGCAACGGTTCGATGGGCGGCAGGGCATCACGCTCTGGGTGCAGGCAAGCCGCAACTGCCATGAGCCGATCATCCGCGAACAGGTCCGCCAGCTGCAGTTCGCAGCCAAGGGTCTGGCGCACCTGCGCCAGCATGCGCATGGCCAGCAAGGAGTGGCCGCCCAGCTCGAAGAAGCGGTCCTGACGGCCTACAGCCGCCACCCCCAGCAGTTGTGCCCACAGCAGCGCCAGGGCGTGCTCCTGCTCACCCTCAGGCGCCTCGAACGCTGCCATGGCGATGTCCTGTGCAGTGGGGGCTGGCAGCTTGGCGCGGTCGACCTTGCCGTTATTGGTCAGCGGCATGCGCTCCAGGGCCACGAACGCCGAGGGCACCATGTAGTCAGGCAAGTGGTTGCGCAGGTATTCCCGCAGCGCGGCTGCATCCACTTCGGCGGCCCTGCGGGTGTACCACGCCACCAGTTGCTGTGGCCCCTGCGCCTGGGTGACGGCCATGACCAGCACCTCGCCAACACCTGGCGCCTGGGCCAGTTGCTGCTGGATCTCGCCGGGCTCGATACGGAAACCACGAATCTTCACCTGGTCGTCGGTGCGGCCCAGGCATTCCAGTCCACCGTCGGCGCGCCAGCGCACCAAGTCACCCGTGCGGTACAGCCGGGCGCCAGGGTGCTGGCTGAAGGGGTCGTCGATGAAGCGTTCGGCCGTAAGCGCTGCGCTGTTCAGGTAGCCCAGTGCCACGCCATCACCGCCGATATAAAGCTCACCCACGACCCCCTGCGGCACCAGCTGCTGCCGGGCATCCAGTACATACACCTGGGTATTGCCGATTGGCCGGCCAATGGGCACTTGAGTGGCATGCGCCAGCACCTCGCGCACCTCGCAGGTGCTGGCGAAGGTGGTGGTTTCGGTAGGGCCATAGCCGTTGAACAGGCGCACCCCAGGGGCCCTGGCCAGCAGGGCGCGAAACGCTGCCGGCTCCGCCCGCTCGCCACCGGTAAGCAGGGCTCGCAGGCCTGATAGCGCGTCTGGTATCTGCTGTACGTACTGGTTGAACAGCGCCGTGGTCAGGAACAGTACGCTGACGCCCTGCTGCGCGAGGGCCGCGGCGAAGCGGTCAGGGTCGAGCAGTGTGGCGTGCTCGATGACCCGCAGCTGCGCACCATTGAGCAGCGCCCCCCAGGTTTCCAGGGTACTGGCATCGAACGCAGGGTTGGAGGCGAATGCAATGTGGTCACTGCCCAGCAGTTCGAGGTAGCCGTTGTTCAACACCAGCCGTGCGATGCCGCGGTGCGGTACGCATACACCCTTGGGTTTGCCTGTGGTGCCGGAGGTGTACATCACATAGGCGGCACTGCCGGCATCCTGCGTCAGGTCGGGGTTATGCGAGGGCTGGTCATCGAGCCTGAGGGCGTCCAGCGCCAGGCGTGCCACCCGGTGCTCGCCCCCAATGCCGGCCAAGGTCAACAGGGCCACTGCCTGGCAGTCGTCCAGCATGAATGCCTGGCGATCTGCGGGCGCATGCAGGTCCAGCGGCACGTAGCAGGCCGCGCACTTGAGTACCGCCAGCTGCGCCACCAGCAAGTCCAGCGAGCGTGGCAGCAGCATGGCCACCCGATCCTGGGGGCTCACTCCGCTGGCCAGCAGGTGATGGGCCAGGCGGTTGGCACAGGCATTCAATTCGCTGTAGGTCAGGGCCTGGCCCCCCTCCACCGCGGCCACTGCCTGCGGGTGCAGCGCTGCACGCTGCTCGAACAGCCGGTGCACAGGCGTATCCCGGGGGTAGGCATGGGCGGTCTGGTTGCAGGTGTGCAGCAAGGCATGGCGTTCGGCATCGTCCAGCAGTTCTACCTGCGCGAGGGGCTGCTGGTCATCGTCAGCCATGGCCCACAGCAAGCGCTCGAAATACCCGAGGTAGCGCTGCACGGTGGCCTCGTCAAACAGTGCCGTGGCGTAGTCAAGGCTGCCGGCCAGGTGCTCCCCTTGTTCACCGAGGTTAAGCGTGAGGTCGAACTTGGCCACGGCGGCGGCCTGGCTCACTGCCTGCAGCTGTACACCTTGCAGGTTCAGCACCACTGCTTCGGTGGCCTGCCAGTTCAGGGTGGTCTGGAACAGCGGTGTATGCGCCAGGCTGCGTACAGGCCGCACGGCTTCTACCACCTGCTCGAACGGCAGGTCCTGGTGCGCCTGGGCCTGAAGCACCCTGCCCCGCACCTGTTGCAGCAACCCTTGGGTGGTTGACGCGATGCCAGGCTCGATGCGCAAAGCCAGGGTATTGACGAACAGACCCATCAGCGGCTCGAGTTCGGCACGGCCGCGCCCTGCCACCGGGCAGCCGACCACCACGTCGGCCTGGCCAGCCAGGCGTGCAAGCAAGGCCGCCCAGGCCCCCAGTACGGTCATGTACAGGGTTGCACCGTGGCGGTTGGCCAGGGTGCGCAGGGCGGCGGTCAGCCGGGGTTGCAGCAACACCGGCAGGCTGGCCCCGGTATAGTCCTGGCGCTCCGGGCGGGGCCGGTCGCTGGGCAGGCTGAGCAGCGCCGGGGCACCCTCCAGCGCCTGCCGCCAGTACTCGGCCTGGCGCTGCAACCGCTCACCCGCCAGCCAGCGGCGTTGCCATACCGCGTAGTCGGTGTACTGGATGGGCAGTGCGGGCAGTGCCCCGCTCGCCCCCTTGCAAAACTGCCCATAGAGCACGCTCAGTTCCTGCGTCAACACACCCAGCGACCAACCGTCTGCAACGATGTGGTGGACCGTGAGTGCCAGCACCTGGTGCTCGCTGCCTAGGCGCAGCAGGTGAGCGCGCATCAGTGGCCCGCTGGCCAGGTCGAATGGCGCAGCGGCCAAGGCCTGCAGACGCTCGGCCAGCGCTTCGGCAGGGAGGTCTTCACACTGCAGCCAGCCGTGCGTGGGGGTGGCGGCGATCAGCACTTCGGCGCTGTCTTCAGTCGCCACGAACTGGCTGCGCAGTACCTGATGACGCTCAAGGATTGCCAGCAGCGCGCCTTCCAGTGCATCGACATTCAGTGCTCCACACAGCCCGAGTGCCAGTGGCACGTGGTAGGCCTGGCTGCCGCCCTCCATCTGCGCCAGAAACCACATGCGTTGCTGGGCGAACGACATGGGCAACGGCTGTGCGCCAGTCACGGGCAGAATCGCCGGCAGGTCGCTGGCCGCGGCATCTTCCAGCAATCTGGCGACCGCGGCCAGTTGCGGGTTGGCAAACAGCCCTGCCAGGGTCAGCTCCACACCCAGGCGCACGCGCACCTGTGAAACCATGCGCATGGCCAGCAGCGAATGCCCGCCCAGGCGGAAGAAGTCGTCCTGGCGGCTAACCTGGTCAACTTGCAGCAGTTGCTGCCAGATCTGCGCCAGGGCCTGTTCCAGCTCTCCCACCGGCGTCTGATGGCAACCCTGCAGCATTGCCGCCCGGTCAGGCGCCGGCAGCGCCCGGCGGTCCAGCTTGCCGTTGGCGGTCAGCGGCAGCGCCGCCAGCTCGACGAAGGCCACCGGGATCATGTATTCGGGTAAGTGGGCCTGCAACTGCGTGCGCAGGCCTTCACCTGCCAGCGGTTGCACATCCGCCGTGGCGGTGTAGTACGCCACCAGCTGCGGGTGCCCGGGCTGGTCTTCGCGGGCCACCACCACCGCTTCGGCAATGCCGGCCAAGGCGGCCAGGCGGCTCTCGATCTCGCCGGGCTCGATGCGCAGGCCGCGCAGTTTGATCTGGTCGTCGTTGCGCCCCAGGTAGTCCAGGGTGCCGTCGGTGTTCCAGCGCACCAGGTCGCCGGTGCGGTACATGCGCCCGCCACCCGGGGCCACGAACGGGTCTTCGAGAAAACGCTCAGCCGTGAGCGCCGGCCTGTGCAGGTAACCACGCGCCACACCGGCCCCGCCGATGAACAGTTCGCCAGGCACCCCCAGGGGCACCGGCTGCAAGTGGCTGTCGAGCACGTACAGCCGGGCATTGTCCACCGGCCTGCCAATGTGCAGGTTGCCACCGGCCTGCACTGCGCCGGAGCTGGCCACCACCGTGGTCTCAGTGGGGCCGTAGTTGTTCACCACGGTAAAACGCTGAGTGCGGTTGAACTGGCGCAGCCGGTCACCGCCGATCAGCAGCGTGCGCAAGATCGGGTGCTCCAGCTGGTGGCTGAAGGCGTACTCCGCTACTGGGGTGGGCAAGAAGCTTACATCCAGCGGCTGCGCCTGCCACCAGGCGAGCACGGCGTCGAGGTCGTCGTTGCCTTCAGAGGTGGGTGCCAGGTGCAGCGTGGCCCCGGCGCACAGGGCCGGCCACACTTCCCAGGCCATGGCATCGAAGCCAAAGCCGGCCAGGCTCGAGGTGTGCCGCCCCTGGCACAGGTCGAAGGCGCGGCAATGCCAGTCCACCAGGTTGTTCACCGCCTGGTGCTCCACCATCACCCCTTTCGGTTGGCCGGTAGAGCCTGAGGTGTAGATCACATAGGCCAGGTGCCCCGGGCCAAGGCCCGGTACACGGGGGTTGTCTTGCCGCACCGGCCAGCCCGGCTGGTCCAGCACCAGCACCGGCAGGTCTGCAGGCCCCACCCTGGGCAGCAGCACCTGCTGGGTCAGCACGGCCACCGGTGCGCAGTCCTCCAGCAGGTAGTGCACGCGCTCGTCAGGGTGGGCAGGGTCGATGGGCACGTACCCTGCCCCCGCCTTGAGCACCGCCAGCAGGCCCACCAAGGTATCCAGCCCGCGGCGTGCCAGCACCGCGACGCGGTCATCGGGCTGCACGCCCAACGCCAGCAGATGATGCGCCAAGGCGTTGGCCTGTTGGTTCAGCACGGCATACGAGAGTTGTTGCTGACCGCTGACGGCGGCCACTGCGTGCGGAAAACGCTCGGCCTGCAGCTCAATGCGCTGATGCAAGGTGATGGGCTGCGGGTAACCGGCGCTGCACGCGTTGAACCCGTCCAGCAGCAGTTCACGCTCGTCAGCCGGCAGCATCGGCAGGCTGTGGGCCGCTACTTCTGGCCCGTTCAACAGGCTTTCCAGGGTGTGTTGCAGGTAGGCGCACACCCGTTCCCCTGGGATTTGCGCCGCCGCCAACAGGGTTAGGCGAAAGCCCACCCCCAGGTCATCGATGCTCAGGGTCAAGGGGTAGTTGGTGGCCTCGACCGACTCCACCACATCAATGCCAGCGAGTGCTGCACGCCGGGGCTGGGCGGCGTCGACGGCGCTGTGCCGGTAGTTGAGCAAGGCGTTGAACAGCGGCGCGGGCGCAGCCACCTGGCTGCAGCGCTGTGCCAGCGCCAGCGGCGCATGCTCATGGCGCATCAGTGCCGTCAGCCGCTTGTGGGTAGCCTGAACGGCGCTTTGCGCGCTGCCTGCGCCCAGGTCGACGCGCAGCGGCAAGGTATTGATGAAGATGCCCAATGCTCTGTCGGTGGCCTCCGCCCCCAGCAGACGGCCCATCATCACCGTACCGAACACCACCTGGTCGCGGCCTGTAAGCCCACCCAGCACCCGGCCCCAGGCCAGGTGGAACAGGCTGGCCACACTCACCCCCTGGGCCCGCGCCTGGTTGCGCAGGCCCAGGCAGAGCGGCGGCGGCAGATCAAGCTGATGCTCGACGTGCGGCGGGCCTTCACCTTGCAGTTCCAGCAGGCCGTACGCCAGGGTGGGCTGGTCGATATCGCCCAGCATGTCGCGGAAGAATGCCTCGTGCTGGGCCTCGGTCACCCCCAGCACCGCCTGGGCCACGTAGTTGCGGAACGGAACCGGCGTACCAAGGTGCGCCTGTTCGCCGGTGAGAAAGGCGATCAGTTCCTGGCGCACCACCTCCAGGGCGCTGTGATCCAGCGCAATATGGTGGAACTGCAACGTGGCGGTCAGGCTGCCATCCGCCTGCGGGGCCTCGCGCAACAGGCGGATCAACGGCGCCTGGGTCAGGTCGAAGCTGTCGTGTTCGGGGTCATTGCCCGCCCGCGTCAACACGGCGAGATCGGCATGCCGCCACACCACCTGCAGCGGTGCTGCCAGCCCCTGCCAGTGCACCGAGGTGCGCAGGATGTCGTGCCGAGCGATCACCCCCTGCAACGCCTGGGCGAACGCCTGCAGGCGGGCCTCGCTGGCGAACACGAAGCGCGCCTGCATCACGTAGGGGTCGTGCCCGGTAGCACTGGCGTGATGGAACAGCATGCCTTGCTGTAACGGCGCGAGTGGGTAGATATCCTGAACGTTCGCCGCACCGCCGGGGATCTGGGCGACCAGCTCATCGAGGGCCTGCTGGTCGAGCGTCACCAGGTTGAGCATGGCCGGGGTGATGTGCGTGCAGCCTGCCGGGATCAGGTTGGCCGGCGCGTCGACCGGCCCCTGCTTGCTGGCCACGTACTCGCCACGCTCGATCATGCCCAGCAGTGCAGGCTTGTGTGCCCGCAACTGGGCCACCAACGCCGCATCGGTCAATGCCTGGCGGTTGCCCTGCACGGCCAGTTGGCCATCCTTGAGTGCCAGTTGAACGTTGAGGTCGGCCAGGGTGGCCAGTAATTGATTGATGCTCACAGGACGATCTCCATTCTGTCTGTGATGGCCGCATAGCCTGCCAGTGTTGGGTGGTCGAACAGGGCGCGTACATCGGCCTCCAGGCCGTGTTCACGCAGGCAGGACGTGAGGGTCACGGCCAGCAGCGAGTGGCCGCCCAGTTCGAAGAAGTTGTCGTGGCGGCCTACCCGTTCCACGCCCAGCAATTCGCACCAGAGTGCCGCCAGCAGGGTTTCGGTATCGCCCTCGGGCGCTTCATAAGGGCGATCAGCCACGGCGCCAGGTTCTGGCAGGGCCTTGCGGTCCAGCTTGCCATTGGGGCTCAGCGGCAATGCCTGCAGGTGCATGAACTGCGCCGGCACCATGAATTCCGGCAGGTGCAGCAGCAAGGCACTCCGCAGGTCATCGACCGCTTGCGGCTCGCCCGTGTAGTACGCGACCAGGCGTTGATCGCAGGCGATGACCACCGCTTCGTTGACGCCCTCGATGCGGGTCAGCCCCGCCTGGATCTCACCCAGTTCGATACGCAGGCCGCGCAGCTTCACCTGGTCGTCGTTGCGGCCTAGGTACTCCAGGTTGCCATCCGGCAAGTGCCGTGCAAGGTCGCCGGTGCGGTACAGGCGTGCACCGGGTTGCGTGCTGAACGGGTCATCGATGAAACGCTCAGCGGTGAGTTCAGGGCGGTTCAGGTAGCCCCGGGCCACCTGGACACCGCCGATGTACAGCTCCCCGGCGACGCCGTGTGGTACCGGTTGCCGCTGTTCGTCCAGCACGTACAGCGTGGTGTTGGCGATGGGTTGGCCGATTGGAGTGTTATCCGGGGCCGTCACGCAGTGCCAGGTGCTGACGTCTACCGCTGCTTCGGTCGGGCCGTACAGGTTGTGCAGCTCTACCTGCGGCAGTTGCGCGTGGAACCGACGCACCAGGCTGCCCGGCAGCGCTTCACCGCTGCACACCACGTGTTTCAACCCAGGGGCCTGCCAGCCCGCGGCAAGCGCAGACAGGAACACTTCGAGCATCGACGGCACGAAGTGCAGTGTGCTGACGCGCTCCTGTTCGAGGGTGTGTTGCAGGTACTGCGGATCACGATGCCCGCCCGGGCGTGCCATCACCAGCTTCGCACCCGTTTGCAGTGGCCACAGCAATTCCCACACGGACACGTCGAAGCTGAACGGCGTTTTTTGCAGGACGACGTCCTCGGCACTCAGGCCGTACGCATCCTGCATCCACAGCAGGCGGTTGACCACGGCGCGGTGTTCGTTCATCACGCCTTTGGGCAAGCCGGTCGAGCCTGAGGTGTAGATCACGTAGGCAAGGTGCCGTGGCGTGAGCGCCGGCACGGCGGGGTTGCTGTCGGGCAGCCCACTGGGCAATGGCTCGTCCAGGACGATGAGCTGTTCGTGCTGAAGCGCAAGCCGCGTAGCGCGGTGTACCAAGACCGCCACCGGGTTGCTGTCGCTGAGCATGTGGCGGATACGTTCGGCCGGGTAGTCCGGGTCCACCGGCACATACGCGGCGCCTGCCTTCAGGATGCCCAGCAGGCCTACTACCATCGCCAGCCCGCGTTCGACACAGATCACCACCCGGTCATCGGGCTTGACGCCGAGGCTGATTAAATGGTGAGCAAGGCGGTTGGCCTGGGCGTTGAGCTGGGCGTAGGTCAGCGTGCCCTCCTCAGCCTGTACCGCGATGGCCTGGGGTGTGCGTTGCACCTGCGTCTCGATCAAACCGTGCAGGGTGTGCTCCAGGTCGTAGTCGACAGCGGTGGCGTTGAAGGTGCCTACCACCCGCTCCCGCTCTGCGGCCTCCAGCACGGGCAATTGCTGCACCGGCAGGCCAGGGGCCTGCTCCAATGCCTCCGCCAGTGCCTGCAGTACCTGTTGCATCTGCCCGCAGATCCGCTGGGCGCCTACCTCGGCAGGCGCCGTGGCGGCCAAACGGAAGCCATCACCCACATCGTCCACGTTCAGGCTCAGCGGGTAGTTGCTGCGCTCCTGGCTGTCACGGATGGCCATGCCCGTACTGGCCTGGCGCTGGTCAGCGCTGGCCTGGGTGCTGTGGCGGTAGTTGAGCATGGCGCTGAACAGCGGCAAGGGTGCAGCCACGCCGCTGCAGCGCTGGGCCAAGGCCAACGAGGCATGCTCGTGGGCCAGCAGCTCGCTCAGCCCCTGATGCGCGGCGCGGGCAGCGGCTGCGACCCCCAGATCCGCCAGGTCGACACGCAGTGGCAAGGTGTTGATGAACATGCCCAAGGCCCGTTCAGCACCCTCCCCGCCTTGCAGCCTACCCAGCAGCACGGTGCCGAACACCACGCTGCCCTGCCCGCTGGCTGCGCTCAACAGGCGCGCCCAGCCCAGGTGGAACAGGCTGGCCACGCTGATGCCCGCCTGCCGCGCCTGGGTGCGCAAGCGCTCTGCCAAGGCGGGGTCGAGCCATGCCTGGGCGTCCTCCAGCGCACGGCCATCGCCGTGCACATCGCCCAGGCCGAACGGCAGGGTCGGTTCGTCGACCGCACCCAGTTGCGCCCGGAAAAACGCCTCGTGCTCGGCCTGGCTGATGCCCAGGCGTGCCTGGGCCACATAGTTGCGATAGGGCACAGAGGGGCGTACGGGTTCGCCATCGCCTTGCAGGAAGCCGATCAACTCCTGGGCGACCACCTCCATGGCCGTGTGGTCCATGACGATATGGTGGAACTGCAGGGTCGCCTCCACGGCCTGCTCACCTGCCGCCTGGCTGTACAGCAAGCGCATCAAAGGCGCCTGGCCAAGGTCGAATGCCTGCGGATGCGCCTCGGGCTCGGCCTGCTGCAGTAACCGGTGCAGGCGGGCCTGGCGCAGGACCACCTGCACCGGTTGCGGCAGCCCCTGCCAGAAGATGGCCGTACGCAGCACGTCGTGCCGGGCGATGACCTTGTCCAGCGCTGCCGCGAACCTGTCCAGGTGGGCGCGGCTGTCGAACACGAACCGTGTCTGCAACACATACGGGTCGTGCCCCGCTGCGCTGAGATGGTGGTACAGGATGCCCTCCTGCAGCGGAGCCAGGGGGTAGATGTCCTGCACATTGCCGGCCCCGCCTGGCACCTGGGCAACGATGCGTTCGATGGCCGCCTGCTGCAGCATTATCAGCGGCAGCATCGCCGGGGTGATCTGCTTGCAGCCTGCGGGGATCAGGTTGGGCGGTACCTCCACGGTGCCAGCCTGGCCAAGGGTGCTGGCCAGCGCGGCGATGGTTGGCTGGCCGAACAGCGTGCGCACATCCACCTGCAGGCCGTCGCGGCGCAAACGTGCCGTCAGGTTTACAGCCAGCAGCGAATGGCCACCCAGTTCGAAGAAGTTGTCATGCCGGCCCACCTGCTCGACACCCAGCAGCTCAGCCCAGACCTGTGCCAGCGCAACCTCAACCGGGCCGCGCGGCGCCTCGTGGGTGCGGCTTGCCAGCTGCGCCAGGTCCGAGGCTGGCAGGGCCTTGCGGTCCAGCTTGCCATGGCTGGTCAGGGGCAGTGCAGCCACCGGGGTGAAGGCCTGCGGTACCAGGTGTGCCGGCAGGCTCGCCTGCAACGCCTGGCGCAGGGTGGCCACGGCCGCAGACCCGGTGTACCAGGCCAGCAGCCGGTCTTCGCGTACCAGCACCACGGCAGTGTCCACGTCAGGCTGTGCGGCCAGTGTGGCCTCGATTTCGCCCAGCTCCACGCGCACGCCACGCACCTTCACCTGGTCATCGTTGCGGCCCAGGTAGTCCAGGGTGCCCTCCGGGTTCCAGCGCACCAGGTCGCCCGTGCGATACATACGTGCCCCGACCACATCACTGAACGGGTCGGCCAGGAAGCGCTCGGTGCTCAAGGCCTCGCGCTGGAAGTAGCCACGGGCCACACCGGCGCCACCGATGTACAGCTCGCCCACCGCGCCCACCGGCACCAGTTGCCGGTGGGCATCCAGCACGTAGGCCCGGGTATTGGCGATGGGCTTGCCGATGTGCAGCGGGCCACCCGCCATCAAGCGCCCGGCCGTCGCGACCACCGTCGTTTCGGTGGGACCGTAGTTGTTGACCAGCGCAAAGCCCGGGTCGCGCTCGAACTGGCGCAGGCGGTCGCCACCGACCAGCAAGGTGCGCAAGGTCGGGTGCTGACGCTCCCGGCGCAGGGCCTGCTCGGCCACCGGGGTGGGCAGGAAGCTCACCGCCAGCGGTTGTTCCAGCCACCAGTCCAGCAGTTCATCCACGTGCTCGCCCGCAATACACGCCGGCGGCAGGTGCAACGCGGCCCCGGCGCACAACGCAGGCCACACTTCCCAGGCCACGGCGTCGAAGCCAAACCCGGCCACCGTGCTGGTGTGGGTGCCTGCACCCACGGCAAATGCCTCGCAGTGCCAGTGCACCAGGTTGGCCAGGGTCGCATGCTCCACCATCACGCCTTTGGGCTGCCCGGTAGAGCCGGAGGTGTAGATGACGTAGGCCAGTTGCTCGGCATCCAGGCCGTTTACCTGCGGGTTGTGGTCGGCCATGCCTTGCCAGCGTTCGCAGTCGAGCACCGTGCAGGCCGCGCCGCCCACCCGATCGCGGGTGGTGGAGTCCACCAGCACCCGTGCCGGGGCGCTGTCTGCCAGCAGGTAGGCGATGCGTTCGGCCGGGTACGCCGGGTCGACAGGCACGTAGGCCGCGCCGGTTTTCAGAACAGCCAGCAAGGCGATCAGCCGCTGCGGGTTGCGCGGCAGGCACAGGGCGACCCGGTCACCCACCCCTACACCGCCGTCGATCAAATGGTGGGCAAGGCGGTTGGCGCAGCGGTTGAGTTCGCCGTAGCTCAGCACCTGACCATCCTGCACCACGGCAGCCGCTTGCGGGCTGCGCGCTGCCCGGGCTTCGACCAGGGCATGCACGGTGTGCCCGGCAGGGTAAGCCCGGGCGGTGGCGTTGAAGCCTTCGAGTACCTGCTGGCGAGCGCCGGCGTCGAGCACCGGCAACTCGGCTGCCACGCTATCGCCCGGGCGTTGCAAGGCATCCGCCAGGGCACCGAGTGCCTGGTTCATCAACCTGGCAACCTGCGTGGCTTCGATCCCTCGCTGGGCCAACACGCTCAGGCTCAGGCCTTCGCCATGGTCATCGACGCTGAGGGTCAGCGGGTAGTTGCTGCGCTCCTCGCCGCCCAGCAGGCGCATGCCCTGCAGCGCACCCGCGGCGTCGCTGTGCACCGGGCTGCTGTGACGGTAGTTGAACAGTGCACTGAACAGCGGCAGCGACGGGGATACACCGCTGCAGCGTTGAGCCAATGCCAGCGAAGCATGTTCGTGCATCAGCAGCGCCGACAGCCGCTGGTGGGCCATGCTGACTGCCTGGGCTACCGGCACGGCCAGGTCGATGCGCAGGGGCAAGGTGTTGATGAACACCCCCAGCGCCCGGTCCGCCCCTGCGCCGCCCTGCAACCGGCCCATCAGCACCGTACCGAACACCACATCCGTGCGGTTGGCCAGGGCGCCCAGTACCCGCGCCCAGGCCAGGTGAGCAAGGCTCGCCAGGCTCACCCCAAGGTGGCGGGCCTGCTCGCGCAGGCGCAGGGCCAGGTGCGTGTCGATACCCAGGTGAGCTTCTTCGATGGCATGCCCTTCGCCCTGCACATCGGCCAGGCCGTACGGCAGCGTCGGCTCGTCCAGGTCGCCCAGCATGTCGCGGAAGAACGCCTCGTGCGCAGCCTCATCTGCGGCCAGCCGCGCCTGAGCCACATAGTTGCGATAGGGCACCGGTGCTGCCAGTTGGTCTGCCCGGCCCGTCAACAGCGCCTGCATCTCGCCGGCGATCACCTCCATGGCTGTGTGGTCCAGGGCCAGGTGGTGGAACTGCAAAATGGCCACCACGCGCTGGTTGACGGGGTCGGCTGCGTGCACCAGGCGCATCATCGGCGCCTGGGTCAGGTCCAGCCGCTGCTGACGCGCGTCGAAACGTGCTTGCAAGGCGGCCAGCACGTCCTGCTCACCCAAGCCAGAGATGGCGGTCACGCTCATGCGGGCGGTACGCCACACCACCTGCACCGGCTGGTCCAGCCCTTCGCTGACCACTGCCGTGCGCAGGATGTCATGCCGCTCGATCACAGCTTGCAGGGCATCGGCCCAGCGCTGCAGGTGCGCCAGGCTGTCGAACGCCAGGCGGGACTGCAGCAGGTAGGGGTCGCCGTGCTCGGCGCTCAGGTGGTGGAACAGGATGCCCGCCTGCAAGGGTGCCAGGGGGTAGATTTCCTGAACATTCGCCGCCCCGCCCGGCACAGTCGCGATGATGCGGTCAATGCTGGCCTGGTCGAGGTCGATCAGGCTGAGCATGGCCGGGGTAATGCTGCAGGCATCGTCCAGCACTGCGTTGGCCGGCACCTGTACCTCGCGGCCTTCGCCAACCGCCGCTGCCAGGGCCGCCAGGGTCGGTTGGGCGAACAGCACGCGCACATCAGCACTCAAGCCAGCCTGGTGCATGCGCTCGACCAGGGTCACAGCCAGCAGTGAGTGGCCACCCAGCTCGAAGAAGTGGTCGTGGCGCCCCACTTGCTCCACGTTCAGCACCTGGGCCCAGATGCCCGCAAGGGCGGTTTCCACCTCGCCCTGGGGGGCCTCGAACCCACGGCTCACCACGGCATCGCGGCCCGGTAGCGGCAGGCTGCGGCGGTCGAGCTTGCCGTTGGCCGTGAGCGGCAGTGCGTCGAGGTGCACGTAGGCAGCCGGCAGCATGTAGTCGGGCAACTGCGCCTGCAAGCGAGTATGCAGTTCGGCGATGTCAGGTACGGTGGCAGCCGCGGTGAAATACGCCACCAGCCGCTTGCCCCCCGGCGGGTCTTCACGCAGCACCACGGCGACGTCGCGCACACCGTCGCACAGCGCCAGCCGCGCCTCGATCTCACCCAGTTCGATGCGGAACCCACGCAGCTTGATCTGCTGGTCGGCCCGGCCCAGGTAGCGCAAGGTGCCGTCGCCCTGCCAGCTGGCCAGGTCGCCACTGCGGTACATGCGCGCGGCCGGGTTGCTGCTGAAGGGGTCGGCGCTGAAACGCTCGGCGGTGAGCTCGGGTTGGCCCAGGTAGCCCAGGGCCACGCCGTCGCCGCCCAAGTACAACTCGCCCACCGCCCCTACCGGCAGCGGTTGCTGATGGGCATCAAGCACATAGCAGCGGCTGTTGCCGATCGGTTTGCCGATCGGAATGCTGCCGCCATCGACTGCGATTATGGCGTGGGTGGTGCTGAACGTGGTCGCTTCGGTCGGCCCGTAGCCATTGAGCAAATGTGCCGGGGCGCCGCCTTGCAGCACACGCTGCACCACCTGCGGGTCCAGCACATCACCGCCCACCATCAGGTAACGCAGTTGGGCAAAGGCTGGCAGCAGGGCATCGGCGAACTGATGGAACAGGCCAGCGGTGAGCCACAGCACGCTGACGGACTGCTCCATGAGTACATCGCGCAACGCCTCGCGCGACAGCACCTGATGCTGGTCCACCACCACAACGGCCCCCCCGTTGAGCAGCGGCGCCCACACTTCCAGGGTGCTGGCATCGAACGCCGGGTTGGAGGCGAAGGCCACCCGGTCCTGGGCGTTGAAGGTGGCGAAGCCGTTGTTGATCACCAGGCGGGCAATGGCCTGGTGCGTCACCAGCACGCCTTTGGCCGCACCCGTGGAGCCGGAGGTATACATGACATAGGCCGGGTCCTGTGCACTGACGGTGATGCCTGGGGCGTTTGCCGGGTAGCCCGCCAGCGGGCAGCGGTCCAGCTCGACGCGCACGGTGCAGCCCACCTGGGGCTCGCTGGCCAGGGTGAGCAATACCCGGGCGCCGCAGTCGCCGACCATATAGGCCTGGCGCTCGATGGGTGCGTTGTTGTCCAGCGGCACATACACCGCACCGCAGGTGCTGGTGGCCAGTTGCGCGGCCAGCAGGTCGAACCCACGTGGCAGCAGCAGGGCCACCGCATCGCCAGGCACCACACCCAGGCCAAGCAGGTGATGGGCCAGCTGATTCACGTGCTGTTGCAACTGGCCGTAGGTCCACTGTTGTTGGCCGTGAACCACCGCGCAGGCCTCGGGTGCACGGGCGGCCTGGGCCGCGAACAGCTGGTGCACCGGCTGTGTGGCTGGGTAATCGCGGGTGGTGGCGTTGAAGTGCTCCAGCACCTGCTCACGGTCGCTTGCGCACAACTGCCGCAGCTGCCACAGCGGAGTGCCGGGCGCGTGGTGCAGCGCCTCGGCCAATTGCGCCAGGGCAAGGCTGAGCAGGTGGCAGACCTGTGCGCCGTCGACCTGTGGCACGGCCTGTACGGTAAGGGTGAAGCCGTCGCCGGTGTCGTCCACGTTGACCACCAGCGGGTAATTGCTGCGCTCGATGGCCGCGACCTGCTCGATGCCGCGCCAGGCGTCGCTGAGCGCGGCCTTGGGCGCTGCACTGTGGCGGACGTTCAGCAGGCTGGTGAACAGTGCCTGCCCAGGCGCAACACCGCTGCAGCGCTGGGCCAGTGCCAGCGAGGCCTGCTCGTGGGCCAGCAACCGGGCCAGGCGCTGGTGGGTCAGGCGCACGCCGTCGGCCACTGCTGCCCCACCTGCGCTGACCCGCAGCGGCAAGGTATTGATGAACATGCCCAGCGCCCGTTCGGCCCCTGCACCGCCTTGCAGGCGGCCCAACAGCACCGTGCCGAACACCACTTCTTCGCGCCCGCTCAGTTGCGCCAGTACCTGTGCCCAGGCCTGATGCACCAGGCTCGCGACACTGACGCCCAATTGCCGGGCCTGCGCGCGCAGTTGCGCCGATACCTGCGGTTGCAGCGAATGGCGCGTTTCCAGCACCTCGCGGGTACTGGCCAGGGCATCCGTGAGGCCGAACACCACCGTGGGTTCGTCGATGTCTCCCAGCAGTTCGCTGAACAGCGCTTCGTCCGCTGCCGTGTCCGCGCCCAACCGTGCCTGGGCCACGTAGTTGCGGTACGGCACGCTGGCAAAGGCCAGCGGTTGGTGTTGCAGCACGGCAGTGATTTCAGCCACCAGCTGCTCGACGGCGGCGTGGTCCAGCAGGATGTGGTGGATCAGCAGGGTTGCCTGCAGCCCCGCGTCGCTTTGCTCGGGCACCAGCCGCAGCAGCGGCGCCTGGTTCAGGTTCAGCCCCTGCTCTGCCTGCGCGCCGCCGTGTGCGGTTTGCAGTGCCGGCACCTCGCGCCACACCACCTGTACCGGCTCTTCCAGCGCGTGCCAGTGAATGCTGGTACGCAACACATCATGCCGGGCGATGACCTGGTCAAGTGCTGCGGCGAAAGCGTCCAGCTCGGCCTGGGTCGGGAAGCTGAAACGGGCCTGCAGCACGTAGGGGTCCACGCCCTCGCTGGCCAGGTGGTGGTACAGAATGCCCTGTTGCAGGGGCGCCAGGCCATAAATGTCCTGAATGTTCGCGACGCCGCCCGGGATCTGCCTGACAAGGCCGTCAATAGCGGCTTGCGAAAGGCTGGCCAGTGGCAGCAGCGCCGGGGTGATGCGAGTGCAGCCCGGTACGATGCGGTTGGCCGGCACCACCACGGCACTCTCGCTGCCCAGTGCAGCTGCCAGGGCCGCCAGCGTTGGCTGGCCGAACAGCACCCGGATGTCGGCCTGCAAGCCCTGCTCGCGCAGGCGTGCAGTAAGGGTCACGGCCAGCAGCGAGTGGCCGCCCAGTTCGAAGAAATTGTCGTGACGCCCTACCCGTTCCACGCCCAGCAATTCGCACCAGAGTGTCGCCAGCAGGGTTTCGGTGTTGCCCTCGGGCGCTTCATAAGGGCGATCAGCCACGGCGCCGGGCTCTGGCAGGGCCTTGCGGTCCAGCTTGCCATTGGGGCTCAGCGGCAAGGCCGGCAGGTGCATGAACTGCGCCGGCACCATGAATTCCGGCAGGTGCAGCAGCAAGGCACTCCGCAGGTCATCGACCGCTTGCGGCTCGCCCGTGTAGTAGGCGACCAGGCGTTGATCGCGGGCGATGACCACCGCTTCGTTGACGCCCTCGATGCGGGTCAGCCCCGCCTGGATCTCACCCAGTTCGATACGCAGGCCGCGCAGCTTCACCTGGTCGTCGTTGCGGCCCAGGTATTCCAGGTTGCCATCCGGCAAGTGCCGTGCAAGGTCGCCGGTGCGGTACAGGCGTGCACCGGGTTGCGTGCTGAACGGGTCATCGATGAAGCGTTCAGCGGTGAGTTCCAGCCGGTTCAGGTAGCCCCGCGCCACCTGGACACCGCCGATGTACAGCTCCCCGGCGACGCCGTGTGGTACCGGTTGCCGTTGTTCGTCCAGCACGTACAGCGTGGTGTTGGCGATGGGTGTGCCGATTGGGGTGTTGTCCGGCGCTGTCACGCAGCGCCAGGCGCTGACGTCTACCGCTGCTTCGGTCGGGCCGTACAGGTTGTGCAGTTCTACCTGCGGCAGTTGCGCGTGGAACCGCCGTACCAGGCTGCCCGGCAGGGCTTCACCGCTGCACACCACGCGTTTCAACCCAGGGGCCTGCCAGCCTGCGGCAAGCGCAGACAGGAACACTTCCAGCATCGACGGCACGAAGTGCAACGTGCTGACGCGCTCCTGCTCGAGGGTGTGTTGCAGGTACTGCGGATCACGATGCCCGCCCGGGCGCGCCATCACCAGCTTGGCACCCGTTTGCAGTGGCCACAGCAATTCCCATACGGACACGTCGAAGCTGAACGGCGTTTTTTGCAGGACGACGTCCTCGGCACCCAGGCCGTACGCATCCTGCATCCACAGCAGGCGGTTGACCACGGCGCGGTGTTCGTTCATCACGCCTTTGGGCAAGCCGGTCGAGCCTGAGGTGTAGATCACGTAGGCAAGGTGCCGTGGCGTGAGCGTCGGCACGGCGGGGTTGCTGTCGGGCAGCCCGCTGGGCAATGGCTCGTCCAGGTCGATGAGCTGTTCGTGCTGAAGCGCAAGCCGCGTAGCGCGGTGTACCAAGACCGCCACCGGGTTGCTGTCGCTGACCATGTGGCGGATACGTTCTGCTGGATAGTCCGGGTCCACCGGCACATACGCTGCACCCGCCTTCAGGATGCCAAGCAGGCCTACTACCATCGCCAGCCCGCGTTCGACACAGATAACCACCCGGTCATCGGGTTTGACGCCAAGGCTGATCAAATGGTGAGCAAGGCGGTTGGCCTGGGCGTTGAGCTGGGCGTAGGTCAGCGTGCCCTCCTCGGCCTGTACCGCGATGGCCTGGGGTGTACGTTTTACCTGCGCTTCCATCAAGCCATGCAGCGTGTGCTCCAAGTCGTAATTCACGGCAGTGTCATTGAAACCGGTGAGTACCCGATTGCGCTCTTCGGCTTCGAGTACAGGCAGTTGCTGCACCGGCAGGTCCGGCGCCTGCTGCAGTGCGTCAACCAGCGCCTCCAGCACCTGGTGCACCTGGCCACAGATACGCAGTGCGCCTACCTCGGCAGGCGCCGTGGCCACCAGGCGGAAGGCCTGCCCCAGGTCATCCACATTGAGGCTCAACGGGTAATTGGTCCGCTCCTGCCCGTCCAGTACCTCAATGCCTGCCCAGGCCGCCCCGCGGTCGGCGCCCGGCTGGGTACCATGGCGGTAGTTGAGCATGGCGCTGAACAGCGGCAACGGCGCGGCCACAGCGCTGCAACGTTGCGCCAGGGCCAGCGAGGCGTGTTCGTGGGCCAGCAGCCCGCTCAGGCGCTGATGCACATCACGGGCCGCGTCGCGCACGCCGTGGCCGGTCAGTTCCACACGCAGCGGCAGCGTGTTGATGAACATCCCAAGGGCACGCTCGGCCCCTTCACCGCCTTGCAGGCGGCCCAGCAGTACGGTGCCGAACACCACCGGTGCCTTGCCACTGGCAGCCGCCAGAACCCTGGCGAACGCCAGGTGGAACAGGCTGGCAACGCTGATACCCAGCAGGCGCGCCTGTTGCCGCAGCCCGCCGGCGAGCGCCTGCGCAAGTGTGAGGCTGGCCTCGTCCAGGTGGCGACCATCGCCTTGCACGTCGCTCAGGCCAAACGGCAGTGTTGGCTCATCGATATCCGCCAGCTGCCCGGTGAAAAACGCTTCGTGCTCGCCCTGGCTGACACCCAGGCGTGCCTGGGCCACGTAGTTGCGGTATGGCACCGAGGCCTTCGCCGGTGCTGGCGCGCCGCCCAGGTACGCAGTCAGCTCTTCACCCACCACTTCCAGGGCCGTGTGGTCGAGCACGATATGGTGGAACTGGAGGGTGGCTTGGACCTCGCCATCACGTTCGCCGTACAACAGGCGAATCAACGGCGCCTGGGCGATGCCCAGCAGCGGGGCTTCATTCGCAGCATTCCATGGGTCGCTACAGGCCATGCGCGCCAGGCTGGCCTGGCGCACCACCACCTGCACCGGCTGCGGCAGGCCTTCCCACAAGATGCCGGTACGCAGCACATCATGCCGGGCGATCACCTTGTCCAGGGCGCAGGCAAAGGCATCCAGGCGGTCCAGGTTGGCGAAGCGCAGGCGTGAATAGAGCACGTATGGGTCGTGCTCGGCGGACAGGTGGTGATAAAGAATGCCTTCCTGGAGCGGTGCCAGGGGGTAGATGTCCTGAACGTTTGCCACGCCGCCGGGTACCTGGGCAACGATGCGTGCAATGGCTGCAGCGTCCAGGTCGATCAGGCTCAGCATGTCGGGCGTGATGTGGGCGCAATCAGGCGGGATGCGGTTCTCGGGCACCTGCACTTGCTCACTGCGGCTGAGCGTGGCCGCAAGCGCGGCGACGGTCGGCTGGCCGAACAGGGTGCGCACGTCCACCTGCAGGCCTTCCAGCCGCAGCCGCGCCGTCAGGCTCACTGCCAGCAGCGAGTGGCCGCCCAGTTCGAAGAAGTTGTCATGCCGGCCTACCTGCGCCACACCCAGCAGCTCGGCCCAGCGTTGTGCCAGCAACGTCTCGGTTGCGCCGACTGGCGCCTCGTAGCGTCGCCCCTGCAATGCAACGTCCGGCGCCGGCAGTGCCTGGCGGTCGAGTTTGCCGTTGGGGGTCAATGGCAGCCGCTCGAGCGGGATGTACACGGCTGGCACCATGTGCTCGGGCAGCTGCGCCGCCAGCGCCTGGCGCAGGGTGTCTGCGGGCAGCGCTGTGCCGGTGTACCAGGCCACCAGGCGTGTGCCGTCTACAGCCAGTACCACCGCCTCGCGCACGCCCTGCACCTGCAACAGGCACGCCTCGATTTCGCCCGGCTCGATGCGCAGGCCGCGCAGTTTGATCTGCTGGTCCAGGCGGCCGAGGAACACCAGGTTGCCGTCGGCGTCCAGGCGCGCGAGGTCGCCGCTGCGGTACAGCCCCTCACCGGCCACGAACGGGTTGGCGATGAATCGCTCGGCCTGCTGCTCGGGCAGGCCCAGGTAACCGCGGGTGACCCCGGCCCCACCAATGTGCAGGTGCCCGGCCACACCAGCGGGCACGGGCTGGTCGTAGGCGTCGAGCACGTAGAGGCGGGTATTGTCGATGGGTTTGCCGATGGGCAAGGCGCCGCTGGGTACTGGCGCATCTGGCTCCAGTGTCCACAGGCTGCAATCCACCGTGGTTTCGGTGGGCCCATACACGTTATGCAGGCGAACCTGGGGCAGGCACTGCCGGACCTGTGCAGCCAGGGCGGCGGTCAACTCCCCACCGCCGCACAGAATATCGGTGAGCGATGAGCAGTGGCGGCTTTCGGGCTGTTCAACGAACTGCTGGAGCAATGCGGGCACGAACTGCACCGCACTCACCTGCTGGGCCTGGATCAACTGCGCCAGGTAGGCCGGGTCGCGTTCGCCTTCAGGGCGCGCCAGTACCAGGCGCAGGCCACTGCACAGCGGCCAGAACAGCTCCCACACCGAGGCATCGAAGCTGATCGGCGTTTTATGCATGACCACCCGCTCACCCGATACCGGCCACAGGCGACGGCTCCAGTGCACCAGGTTGACCACGTTGCGGTGCTCCACCATGACCCCTTTGGGCAGGCCGGTGGAGCCAGAGGTGTAGATCACGTACGCCAGGTGCCGGGCATTCAAGCCGGATACCTGCGGGGCTGTGGTGGGCAACTGCGCCAGGGACGGGTGATCCAGGTCGACCACAGGTGCCTGGGCGGCAAGCGACATCGTCACCGTTGCCCCCTGCACCAGCACGGCCCGCGGTGCACTGTCGCACAGCATGTGGCGCAGGCGCGCAGCTGGATAACCAGGGTCTACCGGCACATAGGCGGCACCTGCCTTGAGAATGCCCAGCAGGCCGACCACCAGGGCCGCGCTACGCTCGACGCAAATGGCCACGCGGTCATCCGGCTGCACACCCAGGGCGACCAGGTGATGGGCCAGGGTATTCGCCCGCCCATCGAGCTGGCTGAAGGTGAGCTGCTGGCTACCGTCCACCACGGCGATGGCGTTTGGTGTGCTGCGCACCTGGGCCTCGAACAGGCCATGCAGCGTTTGTTCCAGGTCATGTGGGTATGCGGCGTGGTTACCGAGCAACGGCGCACGCGCCTGCGCATCCAGCAACGGCAGCTGTTGCACGGGCAGCGAAGGCTGCTGTTCGAGCGCATCAAGCAGGCCTGCCAGCACCTGCAGCAATTGCTCGCAGACCTGGCCGGCCTGCACCGGCTCACACACCTGTGCGGTAATGCGCAGGCCGTCGCCCAGGTCATCGGCGTTGACACTGATGGGGTAGTGGCCGTGCCCGGCGGCAGCGTGCACAGCCACCCCGGCAAGGGCTTGATCCCATGCCTGGCGCTCTTCGGCGTTGGCGCCATGGCGGTAGTTGAGCAGCGCGCCAAACAGGGGGGTGGGCGCCGCCACCGCGCTGCAGCGCTGGGCCAGGGCCAAGGGGGCGTGCTCGTGCCTCAGCAGGCCGGCAAGCTGCTGATGGGCCAGTTGCACGCCGGCCTGCACACTCACGCCGCCCAGGTTCAGGCGCAACGGCAAGGTGTTGATGAACATGCCCAGGGCGCGGCCGGCACCTTCGCCGCCTTGCAGGCGCCCCAGTAGCACGGTGCCAAGCACTACGTCAGCCTTGCCGCTGGTGGCTGCCACCCAGCGCGCCCAGGCCAGGTGCACCAGGCTCGCGGCGCTCACCCCCAGTTGGCGGGCCAACTGGCGCAAGCGCTGGTACTGCTCAGGCAGCAGCGCCGCCTGGGCCAGGTGGAACTCGCTGGCGCCGTTGGGCATGCCGGCCAGCCCGTAAGGCAGGGTAGGCTCGTCGATATCGGCCAACTCGGCGCGGAAGAACGCCTCGTGCTCCGCCTCGCTGATACCCAGGCGGGCCTGGGCCACGTAGTTGCGGTAGGGCACCGGGGCCTGGGCGGGCACGGTGCCGTGCAGGTGGTCGCGGATCTCCTGCAAGACCACCTTCATCGCGGTGTGATCGAGCACGATATGGTGGAATTGCAGCATCGCCTCAACGGCCCCCTCACCTGCCTGGTGCAACAGGCGGATCAAGGGCGCTGCCGCCAGGTCGAACGGCAGGCGGCCTGCGTCATCGAGCGAATCGACCTGCACCACGACGCTGCGCGCCTTGCGCAGCACCACCTGCACAGGCTGCGCCAGGCCATCCCACAGCACGGCGGTGCGCAGCACGTCATGGCGGGTGATTACCTGGTCCAGGGCGCCGGCAAAGGCCTGCAACCTTGGCAGGCTGTCGAAAGTGATGCGCCATTGCAGCAGGTAGGGGTCTTCGTCGGCCGCGCTCAGGTGGTGATAGAGGATGCCTTCCTGCAGCGGCGCCAGGGGGTAGATGTCCTGCACGTTGGAAGCACCGCCGGGAATCGCGCCGACGATACGGTCGATACTTGCCTGGTCCAGCTCCAGCAGTGCCAGCATGTGGCCGGTGACCTGGGTGCAGCCTGCCGGGATGCCCGGTTCGGGGATGACCACCTGCCGCGCGCCGCCCAGCTCGGCCGCCAGTGCGGCCACGGTCGGCTGGCCAAACAGCACCCGCACATCGGTGGGCAAACCGGCCTCGCGCAGGCGCTCGATCAGGCTGACGGCCAGCAGCGAGTGGCCGCCCAGTTCGAAGAAGTTGTCGTGCCGCCCTACCCGCTCTACGCCCAGCACCTGGGCCCATACCTGGGCCATGGCTGTTTCGGTTGGCCCAAGCGGTGCCTCATAGCCCTGTTGGGCCAGGTCGCCTGCTTGTGGCTCGGGCAAGGCCGCGCGGTCGAGCTTGCCGTGGCTGGTCAGCGGCAGCGTGCCCAGCCGCATCAGTGCCTGCGGCAGCAGATGGCCCGGCAGGCAAGCCTGCAAGGCCAGGCGCAGGTGCTCCACGGCCACGGGTGCGGTTTCCGTGAACCAGCCCAACAGGCGCTCGCCACGCACCAGCACCACGGCATCCTTGATGCCCGGCTGCGCCTTGAGCGCGGCTTCGATCTCGCCCAGCTCCACGCGCATGCCACGCACTTTCACCTGGTCATCGTTGCGGCCCAGGTAGTCCAGGGTACCGTCGGGGTTCCAGCGCACCAGGTCGCCGGAGCGGTACATGCGCGCCCCTGGCAGGCGGCTGAACGGGTCTGCCAGGAAGCGCTCCTCGGTCAGCTCGGGGCGATTGAAATAACCACGGGCGACCTGGCTGCCGCCGATGTACAGCTCGCCGGTGACGCCAACCGGTACCGGCTGACGCTGTTCGTCCAGCACGTAGACCCGGGTATTGGCGATGGGCTGGCCGATATGCAGCGCGCCCCCCGGCAACAGGGTGCCCGAGGTGGCCACCACCGTGGTTTCGGTGGGGCCGTAGTTGTTGACCACGGCAAACCCTGGGTCGCGGTCGAAATGGCGCAGGCGGTCACCGCCCACCAGCAGGGTGCGCAAGGTGGCATGCTGGCGTGGCCGGCGCAGCGCGTGTTCGGCTACCGGGGTGGGCAGGAAGCTGACGGTGAGCGGTTGTTCGAGCCACCAGTCCAGCAAGGCCTCGACGTGCTCGTTGGCCAGGTAGGCAGGCGGCAGGTGCAGGGTGGCACCTGCACACAGGGCTGGCCACACCTCCCAGGCCATGGCATCGAAACCAAAACCGGCCACGCTGGACGTACGGGTGCCGGCCTGCACGGCAAACGCCTGGCAGTGCCAGTGCACCAAGTTGGCCAGGGCGTGGTGTTCGATCATCACGCCCTTGGGTTGGCCTGTGGAGCCCGAGGTGTAGACCAGGTAAGCCAGGGAGCGCGGTGTCAAGTCGGGCACCTGCGGGTTATCGGCGCGGCTGAAGCAAGTATCGGGGTTGTCCAGGTCCAGCCGCGGCAACTGGGCAGGCAGGCCGCCGATGCCCGACTGGGTGAGCACCAGCACCGGTGCGCTGTCGGCCAGCAGGTAGGCGATACGCGCTGGCGGGTAGGCCGGGTCGACCGGCACATAGGCGGCGCCGGCCTTGAGCACGGCCAGCAGGGCAACGATGCGCTCCACGGTGCGGTTCAGGCACAAGGCGACGCGGTCGCCACAGCGCACACCGTCCGCAATCAGGCGGTGGGCCAGCTGGTTGGCACGCTGGTTGAGCTCGCCATACGTCAGCACCTCATCACCCTGGCACACCGCCGTGGCCTCCGGGGTGGCCACGGCGCGGGCTTCGACCAGGCCATGCACGGTCTGATCCTGTGGGTACACCTGCGCGGTGGCATTGAACGCACCCAGCACCTGGCGACGGGCGTCGTCATCGAGGATCGACAAGCCATCGACGCGCGCCAGCGGCTGCTGTTCGAGGGCACGCACCAACTGCTGCACCGCGGTGACCATCCAGTTGGCCACCCGCTGCGCACCAATGCCAGGCACGGCCAGCACGTTGAAGGTGAACCCACTGCCAAGGTCGTTGACGCTGAGGGTAAGCGGGTAGTTGCTGCGCTCCTCACCGCCTAACAGGCGCACGCCCTCCCACAAACCCTCCGACGCCGCGCCAGCGTCGCTGCTGTGCCGGTAGTTGAGCAGCGCACTGAACAAAGGCACCCCTGCCGCCACGCCACTGCAGCGCTGGGCCAGCGCCAGGGGCGCATGTTCGTGGGCCAGCAGCGCCGACAGATTGCGGTGGGTGGCCAGTACCCCGTTGCTTGCACCCAGCGTGGTGTCGATGCGCAGGGGCAAGGTGTTGATGAACATGCCCAATGCCCGGTCGGCGCCCTCGCCGCCCTGCAGGCGCCCCATCAGCACCGTGCCGAACACCACGTCGCTGCGGTTGGCCAGCACGCCCAGCACCCGTGCCCAGGCCAGGTGCATCAGGCTTGCAGCGCTGACACCCAGGCGCCGGGCCTGGCTGCGCACGTCAACGGCCAAGGCAGCGTCCAACGCCACTACGGCGTGCTCGATTCCGTCGCCGTCGCCCTGCACGTCGGCATACCCCAGCGGCAGGGTCGGCTCGCTCACATCGTTGAGCATGGCGTCGAAGAAGGTTTCATGGGCCTGTTGATCGCCCAGGCAGGCCTGGGCCACGTAGTTGCGGTAAGGCACGGGGGGCGGCAAGGTCTGCCCCTGGCCGAACAGCAGCGCCCGCATCTCGTGGGTGACCACGTCCATGGCGGTGTGGTCCAGGGCCAGGTGGTGGAACAGCAGCACTGCGACTACCTGATGATTGTCTGGGTCCAGGGCGTAGTACAAGCGGGCCAGGGGCGCCTGGGCCAGGTCCAGGCGGTGGTGGCGCGCGTCGAAGCGGGCATGCAGTTGCTCGATGCGGGCCATGCCGGGCTGGTGGGGCAGGTCCGTCACTTCGCACACACTCAGCTCAGCCTTGCGCCACACCACCTGTACCGGCTGCGGCAGCCCCTGGCTGAGCACGGCGGTGCGCAGGATGTCATGGCGGTCGATGACCTGTTGCAGGGCGCCGGCCCAGGCCAGCAGGCGCTCGATGCTGTCGAATGCCAGGCGGGTTTGCAGCAGGTAGGGGTCGCCCTGCTCGGCGCTCAGGTGGTGGTACAGCACACCCTGCTGCAACGGCGCCAGGGGGTAGATCTCCTGCACGTTGCCGGCACCACCGGGCACAACCGTGACGATGCGGTCGATGGCCGCCTGGTCCAGCTGGATCAGGCTGAGCATGTCCGGGGTGATGTGGGTGGCGTCCTCGGGTACGCGGTTGGGCGGCACCTGGGCTTCCGGGCTTGCCCCCACCACTGCCGCCAGCGCTGCCACGGTGGGCTGGGCGAACAGCACACGCACGTCTATGGCCATGCCTGCACGGCGCAGGCGTTCGACCAGGGTTACAGCCAGCAGCGAGTGGCCGCCCAGCTCGAAGAAATTGTCATGCCGCCCTACCCGTTCCACGCCCAGCACCTCGGCCCATACCTGAGCCATCGCGACTTCGGTCGGGGTAAGCGGCGCGGTGAAGGCGGCACTGGCCAGGCCCGTGGTGTCAGGGTCCGGCAGCGCCCGGCGGTCGAGTTTGCCATGGCTGGTCAGCGGCAGTTCATCCAGGCCGATGAAGGCCTGTGGCACCATGTGCCCAGGCAGGCTGGCCTGCAAGGCGTCGCGCAGCAGCACAGGGTCAAGCGGTTGTGCCTGGGTGTACCAGGCCAGCAGGCGCCCGTCGCGCACCAACACCACAGCCTGGCTCACGCCGGGTTGCGCATTCAAGGTTGCTTCAATTTCGCCCAGCTCCACACGCACGCCACGGATCTTGACCTGGTCGTCATTGCGGCCCACGTAGTCCAGCGTGCCATCCGCATTCCAGCGTACCAGGTCGCCCGTGCGGTATAGACGTGCGTTGGCCTGTTCGCTGAACGGGTCGGCCATGAACCGCTCCTGCGTCAGGGCCTGGCGGTTGAAGTAGCCACGCGCTACCTGGGCACCGCCCAGGTACAGCTCGCCCACCACCCCAACGGGCACCGGTTGCAGGCCAGTGTCCAGCACGTAGGCACGGGTGTTGGCGATGGGCGTACCCATGTGCAGCGCGCCGCCTGGTTGCACCTGGCCGGAGGTAGCCACCACGGTGACTTCGGTCGGGCCGTAGTTGTTGACCAGGGCAAAGCCTGGGTCGCGGTCGAACTGGCGCAGCCGGTCCCCCCCTACCAGCAGGGTGCGCAAGGTGGCGTGCTGCTGCTCGCGGCCAAGCGCCTGCTCGGCCACAGGGGTGGGCAGAAAGCTGACGGTAAGGGGTTGCTGCAGCCACCAGTCGAGCAGTTCTTCCACGTGCTCGTTGCCGATGTGCGCCGGTGGCAGGTGCAAGGTGGCGCCGGCACACAGGGCCGGCCAGGCTTCCCAGGCAAAGGCATCGAAGCCGAAACCGGCAACGCTCGAGACCTGGGCGCCTGCGCCTACGGCGAATGCCTGGCAATGCCAATGCACCAGGTTGGCCAGGGCCTGATGTTCGATCATCACGCCCTTGGGTTGGCCTGTGGAACCTGAGGTGTACACCAGGTAAGCCAGTTGCTCGGCGTCCAGCCCGGGCACCTGTGGGTTGGCCACGTCGGCCGCGTAGGTGTCGGCGTGGTCCATGTTCAGGCGCGGCACCTCTGCCGGTAGGCCTTCCAGCGTGGACTCTGCCAGCACCCAGGCCGGCGCGCTGTCTGCCAGCAGGTAGGCGATGCGGTCGGCAGGGTAGCCGGGGTCTACCGGCACGTAGGCAGCGCCGGCCTTGAGCACACCCAGCACGCCGACCAGCCTGTTGCAATTGCGCGGCAGGCACAGGGCGACACGGTCGCCGACGGTTACACCCAACGCCATCAAGCGGTGGGCCAGCTGGTTGGCCTGCTGGTTGAGCTGCGCGTAGGTAAGCGCCTGGTCGCCCTGGACCACCGCCAGGGCGGCCGGCACCTGGGCTGCGCGGGCCTCGACCAGCGCGTGCACGGTATTGCCCTGCGGGTACAGGCTGACCGTGTCGTTGAACCGGCGCAACACCTGCTCACGCTCGCCGTGCGGCAGTACCGGCAGGCACTGCAGTTGTGCATCTGGCGCCTGCTCCAGGGCGTCCACCAGGCTGGTCAGTACCTGCTGGAATTGCCCGCACAGGCGGTGCGCGCCCCACTCGGGCAGGCTCTGCACGGTCAGGCGCAGGTCTTCACCCAGGTCATCCACGCTAACGGTCAGCGGGTAGTCGGTACGTTCCTCGGCGCCGACGATGTCGATGCCCGGCGCTACCGGGATGATCTCGTCAGCATCACCGGCGTCGCTGTGGCGGTAGTTGAGCATGCTGTTGAACAGCGGCGCCGGTGCGGCCACGCCGCTGCAACGCTGGGCCAGTGCCAGCGAGGCTTGTTCATGGGCCAGCAGGCCGCACAGACGCCTATGGGTAGCCAGCAGCCCGTCGCGAACGCCCAGTGCCCCCAGGTCGATGCGCAATGGCAGGGTATTGATGAACATGCCCAGCGCTTGCTCGCCGCCCTCGCCGGTGGTCATGCGCCCGAGCAGGACGCTGCCGAACACGACGGCCTGGCGGCCAGACAACTGGCCGACCAGCCGGGCAAAGCCCAGGTGCAGCATGCTGGCAGGGCTGACACCCAACTGCCGGGCCTGGCTGCGCAGGCGTTGCGCCAAGGTGGCTGGCAGGGTCAGGCGCGCCTGCTGCAAAGGCTGATCGGTTCTGGCCTGCACGCCGAATGCAAGGGTGGGCTCGTCGATATCATCCAGCATGGCTTCGAAGAACCCGGCATGGGCCTGCTCATCCAGCGCCTGGCGCGAAGCCGCCAGCACGTTGCGAAATGGCATTGGCGGCGCGAGCTGGGCCTCGGCCCCTGCCAGGTGGGCCTGGATCTCCCGGCGTACGATGTCCAGCGCGGTGTGGTCCATGATCACGTGATGGAACATCAGCAGGCCGACCCATTGGTCACCTTCACCCTGGGCATGGGCCAGTTGCATCAATGGCGCCTGCCGCAGGTCGAGGCGGTAATGGCGCGGGTTGAAGCGCTCGCACAGGCTTGCCAGGGCATCGGGCCCCTTCAGCGGCAAGGCTTCGCGCACCAGCGCGGCTTCGCGCCATACCACCTGGACGGGCGCGTCCAGGTATTCCCAGTGCAGCGCGGTGCGCAGTATGTCGTGGCGCTGGATGACCCACTGCAGGGCGTGGGCGAATGCGTCCAGGTGGGCCTTGCTGGCAAAGCGCAGTTGCACCTGTGACAGGTAGGGGTCGCCATCGGTGGCAGACAGGTAGTGGTACAGCATGCCTTGCTGCAGGGGAGCCAGCGGGTAGATGTCCTGCACATTGGCAGCACCGCCCGGCACACTGTCGACGATGCGGTCGATGGCCGATTGCTCCAGCGTGACCAGCGGCAGCATGTCGGGGGTGATGCGCAAGGCCGGGCTGAGCCAGTCGTCATCCTGTGACGCAAGCATCTCCAGCAACGCCGGCTTGTGCCGCGACAGCGCCTCCCACAGCTGGTCGTCCAGGGTTTCGTCGTCGCCCAGGACGATAAGGTCCTGGTCTTCACGCTGGAGTCGGATTGCACGGGTGGAAAGAGCAGCCATCAGTTCGCTGAAGTGCATCGGTAAGCATCCTGCTTTGCCTGGAATGGGTAGTGGCCGACACGCTAATGGATCGTGACGGGGCGGTCTGACATGGGAAGCGGGGACAAGGGGGATATGCCTGATGCGGTGGGCGCTGAGAGGTGTGCGTCGTGGCGGGTGCGGCGCTTGTAAGATCGAGCGCCGCCCGCGCGGCGCATCGCGAGCTGCGCTCGCTCCTACATTTGTTTCGGGCCAGTAACGCCTGTGACAGGTGCGCGTGTACGCCTGGTTTGCCTAAGCAGATGTCACAGGCGCCTGCGCTTGCCCAGGCTGGGGATGGTGGTCGCCGGGATCACGGCCTGCTCCTGTTCCGGCCGGGTGCTGGCTGCCAGGCCCGACAAGGTAGGTTGGCTGAACAAGGTCCTGGCATCGACGTGCAAGCCGGCCTGGCGCATGCGTGCGACCAGGCCGACCGCCAGCAGTGAGTGCCCGCCCAACTCGAAGAAGTTGTCATCCCGGCCGACTTGCTCGATTTTCAGCACCTCGGCCCAGATCGCTGCAAGCGCTGCTTCCACCTCCCCCTGCGGCGCGTGGTAGGCGCGGCTGATCACCGCGTGCGCATCCGGTTCTGGCAATGCAGCGCGGTCCAGCTTGCCGTTGGCACTCAGTGGCAGGTGCGACAGAGCCACGAACGCCTGGGGCACCATGTACTCGGGCATGCACCCCAACAGGTGGCTGCGCAGTACGGCCAGGGCGGGTGCCGACGTACCGGGCCGGCAGGTGAAATACGCCACCAGGCGCTCGTCGCGCATCAGCACCACCGCCTGGTCCACTGCGGGGTGGGCCGCCAGGGACGTTTCGATTTCTCCCAGCTCCACGCGCAAACCACGCAACTTGACCTGGAAATCATTGCGCCCGATGAAGTCCAGCTGGCCATCGGCCCGGTAGCGCACCAGGTCACCCGTGCGGTATAGCCGGTCGCCTTCGACGAACGGGCTGGCGATGAAGCGCTCGGCCTGCAACTGCGCCAGCCCCAGGTAGCCGCGCGCCACGCCAACCCCGCCAATGTGCAGCTGCCCCACCGCCCCCACCGGCACCGGGCGATCATGTTCATCGAGCACGTACAAACGGGTATTGGCAATCGCCCTGCCGATCGGCGGCGCCTGCTCGGGTACGGGTTCGTGGGGGTGCAAGGTCCAGGCGGTGCTGTCCACCGTTGCCTCGGTGGGGCCGTACACGTTGTGTACCCGCACCTTGGGCAGGTGTAGGCGCACGCTGCGCAGCAAGGCCACCGTCAGGTCGCCGCCGCCACAGAAAATGTCAGTCAGGCTGGTGCAACGCTCCACGCCGGGCTGTTCCAGAAACTGGTGCAGCAGCGCGGGTACGAACTTGACAACCGTCACCTGCCTGGCCTGCACAAGCGCCACCAGGTAAGCCGGGTCACGATGGCCATCCGGCCTGGCCAGTACCAGGCGCAACCCGGCCGTGAGCGGCCAGAACAGTTCCCACACCGAGCCGTCGAAGGTGCACGGCGCCCTTTGCAGCAACGCGTCACCCGGCCGTGGTGGGCGAATGTGCGAGCCCCAGTGCATGAGGTTGCACAGGCCGCGGTGTTCGATCATCACGCCCTTGGGTGTGCCGGTCGAGCCTGAGGTGTACATCACATAGGCCAGGTGCCTGGGCCCCAGGCCCGCCACCTGCGGGTTGCCGACTGCGCTGGCTTGCCAGCCATCCGTGCCCAGGTCCAGCACGGGGCACGGCGCGTTGCTGAACAAGCCATGGGTAGCGCCCTGTACCAGCACAACCCGCGGTTCACTGTCCTGCAGCATGAAGCGCAGGCGCTCTTCAGGGTATTCCGGGTCCAGCGGCACGTAGGCACCGCCCGCCTTCATCACCCCGAGCAAGGCCACCATCAGGCAGATACCACGCTCTATACACACCGCCACCCGACGGTCCGGGCCCACACCCAATGCGATCAGATGATGGGCCAGCCGGTTGGCCTGTTCATTCAGGCATTGGTAGCTCAGGCTGCCTTGCTCGTCCTGTACGGCGATGGCTTCGGGGGTACGGCGTACCTGCGCCTCGAACAATGCAGGCAGGGTCTGGCCATACGGGCTACTGCGGTCCTCGCTGTCATTGAAACCGTGCAGCAGCAGTTGCAGTTCGCCCTCCGGAATCGGGCACAGCGTGTGCAGCCCGGCGGTGTCCTGGCATGCCAGGGCATGGTTGAGCTGGCCCAAGGCCTTGAACAGAAAGCCCAGTACCCGCTGTGCGCCCAGGGCAATGGGCGCCCGCACGGCCAGTTGCAACGCATCGCCAAGGTCATCCACGGTCAGTACCAAACCGTGGCTGTGCACTTCGCTGGCCTCCACCAGTTCCACCCCGGGAAGCACCTGGCCAAAGCCCACGCCGCCCTGGCGGTAGTTCACCAGGCTGTCGAACAGCGGCGTGCCCGCGGGCTGGCCACTGCATTGCTGGGCGAGGATCAACGGTGCATCTTCATGGGCAAGCAACGCCGCTAACCCCGCGTGGGTATCGCTCAGCGCCTGCTGGGGCGAGCGGTCGGCCAACTGGACGCACAGCGGCAGGCTGTTGATGAACATGCCCATGGCACGGTCGGCGCCGGGCCCGGCCATGCTGCGCCCCAGCAACACGGTGCCGAGCACCACCTGGTCGCGGCCGCCGAGGCTACCCAGCACCTGGGCCCAGGCCAGGTGCAGCAGGCTGGCGAGGCTGGCACCGTGCCTACGGGATTGCAGGCGCAGCCCAGCGATCAGTTCAGGCTGCAGGTCGAGGGTGCGGCTTTCCACGTCCTGTCCGTCCAGCGTTGCCCCGCCCCACCCTTGCAAAGGTGGCTGCGGCTGGCGCTCGGCTAGCTGCTTGCGGAAAAACGCCTCATGGGCGGCCTGGCGCTCCGGCCGGGTGCTGACGGCAACGTAGTCGCGGTAGGGCACCGGCGCTGGTAACTGTTGCGCCTGCCCGGCCATGCAGGCCCGCAGTTCGCCCAGCAGCACCTGGAGCGAAACCGCGTCGTTGACCAGGTGATGGAAGCGCAGCAGGCCTAGCCAACGGCCTTGCGCGGCATCCTCGGTATACACCAGGGCCAGCATGGGCGCTGCCAGCAACGACAACGGCTGTAGCTGTGGGTCAAAGTGGCTGCGCAACCGTTCAGCCGGTCCGTGCCAATGCTGCACCGGCAAGCGAGCGGATCGCCACACGACCTGCTGGGGTGCCTGCAGGCCTTCCCAGACAAGGCTGGTGCGCAGGATGTCGTGGCGGTCGATGACCTGCTGCAGCGCCTCGGCGAACGCCTGCAACTGCTCGGCCGTGGTGAAGGCAAACAGCGCCTGCTGCTGGTACGGGTCCCGCGCATCGGTCACATGGTGGTACAGCAGCCCCTGCTGCAAGGGCGCCAGGGGGTAGATTTCCTGCACATTGGCGGCGCCGCCCGGCACGGTGCCCACGATGTGGTCGATGGCGGCCTGGCTCAGGCAGGTGAGCGGCAACATCGGCGGGGTAATGCGCTGGCAGCCCGCGGGGACGGCGGGCGCCGGCGTGGCCACGGTGTCGATGGGGCGAGCGCTGGCCGCCAGCGCGGCCAGGGTGGATTGCGCAAACAGCACCTGCACATCGGCTTGCAGGCCGTGCTGACGCATGCGTTCGATCAATTGCACCGCAAGCAGCGAGTGGCCGCCCAGCTCGAAGAAGTGGTCACGCCGGCCCACACGTTCAACCTGCAACAGCTCGGCCCATAACTGTGCCAGGCAGCACTCAACCTCGCCCTGCGGCGGCTCATGTTCACGCCGTACGCTGGCCGCTTCGTCTGCTGCCGGCAAAGCGCGCCGGTCCAGCTTGCCGTTGGCTGTCAACGGCCAGCGAGCAATGCGCACGTAGGCCGCCGGTAGCAACGCGACGGGCAGGCGGTCACGCAGGTGATCATGCAATTCGCGGGGCGCGACCGCCTGGTCTGCCACGAACCAGGCCTGCAACTGCCCGTCACGCAGCATGACCACTGCTTCGCCCACTGCCGCGTGGCTGCACAGCGCCGCCTCGATTTCGGCCAACTCTACCCGTACCCCGCGGATCTTCACCTGGTCGTCGTTGCGCCCCAGGTACTGCAAAGCACCGTCGGGCTGCCAGCGCACCCAGTCGCCGGTGCGGTACATACGCGCCCCCGGCTGTGGGCTGAACGGGTCGTGCAGAAAGCGCTCGGCGGTCATCTGCGGCTGGTTGAGGTAGCCACGGGCAACGCCTTCGCCACCGATGTACAACTCACCAGCCGCGCCAACCGGCAGCTGGTTGCGCTGCGCATCCAGCACGTACAGCCGGGTGTTGGCCACCGGGCCGCCAATGTGCAACCGGCCGCCGGGTACTACCAGGCCCGACGTCGCCACCACCGTGGTTTCTGTGGGGCCGTAGTTGTTGATCACCTGGTAGCGGCGTTCGCGGCCAAGACGGCGCAAGCGGTCGCCCCCCACCAACAGGGTGCGCAAGGTCGGGTGCTGGTGGCCTTGGGCAAAGGCGTGCTCGGCCACGGGGGTTGGCAGAAAGCTCACGTCCAGTGGCTGGGCACGCCACCAGGCGAGCAATGCATCGATGTCTTCGGCGCCGTCGCGCACAGGCGCCAGGTGCAAGGTCGCCCCGCAGCACAGTGCCGGCCAGGTTTCCCAGGCCATGGCGTCGAAGCCAAAGCCGGCGACGCTGGACTGATGGCGACCTGGGCCGAGGTCGAAGCGGCTGCAATGCCAATCGACTAGGTTGGCCAGCATGCGTTGCTCCACCATCACGCCTTTGGGTTGCCCGGTCGAGCCGGAGGTATAAATGACGTAGGCCAAGTGCTCGGGTGACTGCGGCAGGAACCTGAAGCCAGCGGCGGGCTGGCCCTGCCAGGCAAACCGGTCCAACTCGATCTGCGGCCGGCCATGGGCAGGCAGGCGCTCACTGAAGCGCGACAGGGTCAGCACCACCTGCGGCGCGCTGTCGCTCAGCAGGTAGGCGATGCGCTCGGTGGGGTGAGTGGCATCAATGGGTACGTAGGCAGCCCCGCTTTTGAGCACCGCCAGCAGCCCTGCCAAGGTGTCCAGCCCGCGCTGGCCCACCACCGCCACCCGCTGCTCGGGGGTGACGCCCAGGCTTGCCAGGTGCTGGGCCAGCACGGTCGCCCGGTGGTCCAGTTCGCCATAGCTCAGTTGGTGTTCACCGAAGCGCGCAGCAATGGTGTGCGGGCGGGTGTTGGCCTGCCACTCGATGCGCCGCTGGATCAACGCCGCGTCGCCTGCGGCCAACGTGCGCCCCGTGTCGTTCCAGCGCCGCAGGCTGTGTTGATCGGCCTCGGTCAGCACCTCGAACGCAGCCACCGCCAGTTGCGGCTGGGCCAGGCCCTGCTCCAGCACATGCAGCAGACGCGCCGCCAGGGCCTGCACTTCGTCGTCCGCCAGCCATGCGCGGTCATGCACCAGGTGCAGGCGCGCGGCGCCGGTGTGGGTGTTGCAGCGCAGGTGAATACTCAGCGGTGCAGGTTCATGGCCGTTGCTGATCATCACGGTATGGCTGGCGGTATCACCGATGCACAGGGCGTTGGTGTCCTCCTCAAACGACACCAGCACTTCGAACAGCCGCGCTCGCCCACCAGGTTGAACGGCCAGTTCGCGCTGCAACGCGCTCAGGGCGTAGCGTTGATGGCGAAAATCCTGTTTCAGCGCCTCGGCAATGCCCTGGACCAACGGCGAAAACGCCAACGCGCGACCGAAGCCCATGCGCAATGCACTCACTTGCGTGAACAGCCCGAGCGTGGCCTTGAAGTGTGCATTGCTGCGGTTGCGCACAGGCAAGCCCACCACCCATTCATCGCGTTGCCAAGTGCGGCTCACACACACGTGCAGCGCGGCCAGCAATACGTGGTATGGCGAGGCGTTCAGCGGCGCGGCCAGCACGCGCATACGTGCCAGCAGGCTTGGGGCAAACGCCAGTTCCAGCGCGCCACTCGGCGAGGGGGCGTGCGCAGGTTGTTGGCGGGGTTGCAACAGCGGGTCGGGCAGGCTTGCGTACCGGGCCAGCCAGTAGGCACGGTCCTTGGCGTGGCGCGCAGAGGCCTGATAGCGGACATCGTCTTCGATGAAGGTTGTGTAGGACGGTGCGCTGCCCGGCAGGGGCTGGCCCAGTTCAAGCTGTCGGTACAGGTGGGCAAGCTGCTTGAACCATTGATCGACACCCCAGCCGTCCAGCACCAGGTGGTGAGCCTTGAGCGCCAACAGGTGTTGATGCTGATCGATGCGCACCAGCATCACCCCCCACAGAGGCGCTGTGCTCAGTTCGAAAGGCGTTTGCATCCAGCCCTGTAGCAGGGCGCGCGCTGCCTGCAGCGGGTCTTGGCTGGCCTGCACGTCATCCACTGCAAAGCGCACAGGCGTGGCGTCGGCAAAGCACTGTTGCGCGATGCCCTTTTCGTTGACCAGTGCAGCCCGTAGCCCATCGTGCAGCCGCGCCAGGTGCTCGATGGCCTGCTCTAGCCGCGCCAGGTCCACCGGGCCATCCACATGCAGGTAGGCGCCAATGTTGTACAACGGCGAAGGCCCGTGGCTGAGCTGGTCCAGCCAGATGTCCTGCTGGGCAACGGTCAGGTCGAAAGTGTCGGCGACGGGCATGATTCGGCAGGTCCTTCTGATTGATCATCCGCCAATTCAACCACTGGCCCTGCGCGCTGTATGGCCTGTTAAACCCGGACATCCTGCCAGTTGCAGCCGTTGGCTTATTGTTGTGTAGGACATTGGCTATAACCCTGCGCGTGTGATGGCGCACGGCATACCGTATGCGTCGCGATCCGGTCGCAACCGTCGCGGTTCTGACGTCAAAATGCTGGCATCCTGCAACCTCATAGGTCACCACACGCCCGGCCCGGCCTTTCATCAGCGGCAGACCATGGCATTTTCTGTCCCCGATTCCCATTACAGACGCCCAGGCCCTGGCGGGCTTGAATAGGTGCCAACCACACATCCGCCCCAACGTCGAGGAACGCCTGAGCGCGCACCTGCCGCACACCTTTGGCTACAGGAAAACAGACATGATGCTGAGCAGCCCCCGCGAACACCGCCCCGACCCGCAACTGTACCTGCAGTTGGGCGAACTCATCGCCGGCACCGGTGGCGCAGGCTTTGCCGGGCAGATGCTGCGGCTGGTGCAGGCCCAGGTGTGCGTGCACTGGCTGGAGCTCAGCGAATGGACACTCGACCTGCCCCAGGCCGAGCCCAGCACTATCCAGGTACTGGGCAGCGCCGGGCTGGATCCTGTGCAGCACAGTGGCCGCTGCTTGCGTCAGCCGCTGCTGCAACGCATCCGGCAGATGCACGACCCGCTGCTGATCGAGTTCAAGGCTTCTCACGGCAGTTGCCAGCAGCACAACAGCCACCAGTGCCATGTGGTGTCCTGCAGCGGCAGCAAGCGCTGGGTCATCAGCTTTCACCGGCAGCCCAGCCAGCCGGCCTTCTCCCTCGGCGACCTGTCACAGCTCAAGAACCTGTGCGAAACCTTGCTCCCCCTGGTGGAGCACCACGGCCAGTTGCTGGACCACAGTATTCACCCTCCTGGTAGCGCACCGAACGATTCGGAACCCACTGCGCTGCGCCAGGCCTTTGCCGAGCGCTTGAGCAAGGAAGCGGTGAGGCTGTCGGTGCGGGAACAGGAAGTGTGCCTGGGCCTGCTCACCGGGGGCACCGTGCCAGAGATGGCCCAGCGCCTGAATGTGAAGAACAGCTCGGTAGAAACCTACCTCAAGCGCGCCACCGCCAAGCTAGGTGTGAGTGGCCGACATGGCCTGGCCAAGTGGATGGCCGGGGCCTGCTAATCCAAAAGCGACATCGTGTAACTAAATAATGCATTTGATAATGATTCGTAGTACTTTCGCGGCGCAGTTATAACTTCCACTTCACTGCCCTCTTTCAGGACCGTACTGTCGATGCGTCGCACGTTCGTTTCGCTTTGTGTACTTCATGCCATTTCCCCCCTGACTTTTGCCGCACCGGGTGCCCCAGGTGACGCGGCCCAGATCGAACTCCAGGCCTTGAGCATCACCGGTAGCGCCGACAGCGAACGGGCTGACGGCCCGGTGGACGGCTACAAGGCCAGCCGCTCAGCCAGCGCCACCCGCACCGACACCGCCTTGCACGATACGCCCCAGTCGCTAAGCGTGGTGCCCAAGGATGTGCTGCAGGATACCGGTGCCACCCGCCTGCAAGATGGCCTGGACTACGCCGGCGGCGTGGGCCGGGCCAACAATTTTGGTGGCCAGGGCCTTACCACCTTTACCGTTCGCGGCTTTACCACCGGCGAGTTCTATCGCAACGGGTTCCCGATCAACCGCGGCTACCCCAATGCACCAGACGCCAACACCGTCGAGCGCCTGGAGGTCATCCGCGGCCCGGCCAGCAGCCTGTATGGCCGTGGCGACCCTGGCGGCACCTTCAATGTGGTCAGCAAGCAGCCGCTGGCAGCCCCCAAAGTAACCCTGGGCACCCAGGTGGATGACCAGGGCATGCACCGCGCTACGCTGGACGCCACTGGGCCACTGAGCCAGGACGGCGCCCTGGCGTACCGCCTGAACGTGCTGGGCGAAGGGGGTGAAAGCTTCCGCGACGATGTGCAGAGCGAACGCTACGACGTGGCGCCGGTGCTCAGCTGGCAGGTGAACGACAGCACCAGGATCGTCTTCGAAGGCGACTTCATGCGCAACAACCACCCGCTGGACCGCGGCCTCACCCGCTATGGCACCCAGACGCGCAGCGCCTCGCGTGACACTTACATCTGGGAAAAAGGCAGCGACAACCTGCTGCACAACGACAACAACATGGCCCAGGTCCGCTTCGAGCACTTGCTCAACGACGACTGGACCCTGGCTGGTGGTTTCCAGTTTCTGGACGGCAGCCTGAAGGGCAACGCGGTAGAGGCCAACAAGGCACCCGCCGACGGCCATACCCTGCAGCGCAACTTCAACTACCGCAAGCTGGAGTGGACCGACCGCGACTGGCAATTGAACCTGACCGGGCACTTCGACACCGGCACGTTCAGCCACACGCTGCTGACCGGCGTGGAGTACGAAAATTACGACTACAACTCGATCATCCAGCGCTCGTCGGCAAAAGATGGCACCTACCCGATCGATATCTACCACCCCGTGCTGGGCCAGCCACGCCCCGCGCTCACCCGCACCACCACCTGGGACAAGGAAAACCTGCAGACCTGGGCGTTCTTCATCCAGGACCAGGTTGCCCTCACCGACCGCCTGAAGGCCCTGGCCGGCGTACGCTTCGAGCGCTTCGAGCATGACTATGACGACAAGCTGCCGACCAACCGCGATTTCAGCAAGGGCGAAAATGGCGTCACGCCCCGTCTGGGCCTGCTCTACGACCTGACTGACACCGTGGCGGTGTATGCCAACACGGCGCGGTCGTTCAAACCCAACACCGGCACCCCTGCCAGTGGCGGCGGCGGCTTCGACCCGGAAAAAGGCAAGTCCTACGAGCTGGGCGTGAAGTGGGAAGCGCTGGACCGGCAGCTCAGCGTTGACGCGGCGATCTACCATATCGTGAAGGAAAATGTGCTGGCCAACGATCCCAACGACCCGACCGGCACCTTCAAAGTGGCGGCCGGTGAGGTCCGCAGCCGTGGCCTGGATATCAACGTGGCCGGCAACCTGACCCCGGAATGGCGGGTAATCGGCGGCTATTCCTATGTGGATGCCGAGGTCACCAAGGACACCACCCTGCCCTCGGGCACACGACTGGCCAACATTCCGCGCAACACCTTCAGCCTGCTGAACACCTACGAATTCCAGGACGGCGTGGCCAAGGGCCTGGGGCTGGGTGTGGGCGTGAAATACGTGGATGACCGCGCCGGGCAGACTGCCGCAACCACGTACACCATGGAGCGCTACAACGTGGTGGACTTGCTGAGCTTCTACAAGGTCAACGAGCACGTACGTGTGAACCTGGACTTGAAGAACGTGTTCAACAAAGGCTACGACGAAGGCTCATTCAACAGCTACGTGTACCCGGGGGCACCGCGTACGTTGCAGGCCGGGGTTGCCTACACGTTCTAAGGTGCACCAGGCCTGTGGACAGCGAACCACCCACCGGCCTGGCTCCTGGTATCAGAAGCCCTTGCTGTAGAACAGCGAGTACGACTCGATGCCGTCGTTGGGCTGCTTGATGCCGGCGTTGGAGTAGTGAATGGCACGAATGCCGACCTTCTGCTCCGACGGCAGTTTCAGGCCCAGGCCGATGCGGTCTTCGAAGTTGAACGACGAACCCAGGTGTTGGTCACCCACGTTGGTCTTGGAGAAGGCCGCGATGCCGATGCCCGCCTCAATGTAAGGGGTGTAGGTGAAGCCGCTGAATTCATAGGTGAATACCGGGGCGAACGACAGGGAGTGCGCGCCGCTGGCGTCACCGCCCTCCCAGTAGGTGTAGCCTGCATCCCAGTAGCCGGTCAGGTGGCCGACACTGCTCTCCAGCCACTTCTTGTCCCAGTCGAAGGACAAGCCGATGCGGTAGGTCATGTCGCCTTGGCTAGTTGCGCCTACAGCGCCGGAAATCTGCGCGGCCTGGGCCAGGTTGGCCCCCACAAACGCAAGCAAAGCGGCGGCGAGCGACGCTGCAATACGGGTTTTCATCGACGACATCTCCTGATGGTGTACACGGCAAAGGGGGGGCTTTGGCCCCTCGAAATATGGGGTGACCATTAAGTTTTTTTTGGTCACAACAAGTAATACTTTCTTGATTATTGTCCACTTGTTCAGGAAGAAGAAAGGAAAATGCCATCATTGACGCCAAAAAACTTCCCTCAAGAACGAGTGGCCAAGTCACCAGACCTGATGTTTGAAAAATAATTCATTTAAATCAGCTGGTTGTACTATTTTCCTCAAGCAATTTCACAAATGCGCTCAGGCTCTGCGACACGGTGCCCCGCCGCCACACCAGCCACGTTTTGAGGTAGCGGAAGTCTTCACACATGGGCCATGCGCTCACCGTGCTGCACCCAGGCATGTTGTCCAGCATGGTGCGCGGCATCATGGCCAACCCTGCGCCTGCACTGACGCACGCCAGCATGCCGTGGTAGGACTCCATCTCGTGGATCTTGCCTGGCACCGCCTGGTCCTGCACAAACCAGTTCTCGAAGTGGTGCCGGTAGGAGCAGTTGGCGCGAAAGGCGTAGATGCTTTCGCCATTCACATCCTGGGCCCGGGTGACCGGTGGGTGATTGAGTGGCGAGATGATCACCATTTGCTCTTCGAACACCGGCATCCCCTCGAGCGTGGGGTGCAGTATGGGGCCATCGACAAATGCAGCCACCAGCCGCCCTGACAGCACCCCCTCGAGCATGGTGCCCGAGGGCCCGGTGGACAGGTCCAGGTCCACCTTGGGGTAGCGCTGGTTATAAGCGGCCAGCAGCGCCGGGATACGGACCGCTGCAGTGCTTTCCAGCGAACCCAGGGCAAAGGTGCCCTGGGGGTCTTCACCCGCTACCGCAGCGCGTGCTTCGTGTACCAAGTCGAGAATGCGGCGGGTGTACTCGAGGAAGTTCCAGCCAGCGGGTGACAGCCGCAGGCGGCTTTTTTCCCGAATGAACAAATCAACGCCCAGGTCTTCTTCCAACTGCTTGATACGTGTGGTGAGGTTGGACGGCACACGGTGAATGTGCTGCGCGGCAGCGCTGATGCTGCCCTGCTCCGCCACGGCCTTGAAAATTTCCAGTTGCACCAGGTCCAATGCATTCTCCAAACGTGAATGTTTCGCTCATTATTATTCAGTTTTCATTAAACCCCTAGCCCGCTAGTCTGGCTCCACTGCCTAATAACAGCGAGAGATCCTTGCCATGAGTGCGATCAGCGGCCAGACCCACGCCATCTCCCTCGACCCGTTCACCGGTGAGCAGATTGGTGCCTACCCGTTCGACAACGACGCCGCACTGGAAGCGGCGCTGCAACGTGCCAAGGTGGGTTATGCGCACTGGCGCCAGGTATCGCTGGCTCAGCGCAGCGAATACCTGTTGGCGCTGGGTGACGCACTGGAACGCCAGGCAGAAACCTTCGCCCAGATGATCAGCCGTGAGATCGGCAAGCCGATCACCCAGGCCCGTGGCGAGGTGGCCAAGTGCGTCGGCCTGTGCCGCTGGTACGCCGAGCACGGCCCGGCCATGTTGGCCCCGGAACCGACCCAAGTTGAGAAGGCCCGTATCGAGTATCGCCCGCTGGGGCCGATCCTGGCTGTGATGCCCTGGAATTTCCCCATCTGGCAGGTGCTGCGCGGCGCCGTGCCAGCCATTCTGGCCGGCAACACCTATGCCCTCAAGCACGCCCCGAACGTGATGGGCAGCGCCTACCTGCTGGGCAAGTTGTTCAAAGATGCTGGCCTGCCCGATGGCGTGTTCGAGGTGCTGAACGTGACCCCGGACGGCGTTACCCGCGCCATCAACGACCCGCGTATCGCCGCGGTCACGCTGACCGGCAGCGTGCGTGCCGGTATGGCCATCGGCGCGCAAGCCGGTGCTGCCTTGAAGAAGTGCGTGCTGGAGCTGGGCGGTTCCGACCCGTTCATCGTGCTGGCCGATGCCGACCTGGATGCTGCCGTGCAGGCCGCTGTGATCGGCCGCTACCAGAACACCGGCCAGGTGTGCGCGGCTGCCAAGCGCCTGATCGTGGAACAGGGCATCGCCGATGCCTTCACCCGCAAGTTCGTGGAAGCTACCCGCGCACTCAAGGTCGGTAACCCGCTGCAGGACGACACCTACGTCGGGCCGATGGCCCGCTACGACCTGCGTGATGAGCTGGACGGCCAGGTGCAGGCTACCCTGGCGGAGGGCGCCACGCTGTTGCTGGGCGGCAGCAAGGTGGAGGGCGTTGCCAACGTCTATGCGCCCACGGTGCTGGGCGACGTCACCCGGGACATGACTGCCTTCAAGCAGGAGCTGTTCGGGCCGGTGGCCGCCATTATCACAGCCCGCGATGCGGAACATGCGGTGGAGCTGGCCAACGACAGCGATTTTGGCCTGGCTTCGACCATCTACACCGCCGACTACGCCTTGGCCGAGCGCATGACCACGGCCCTGGATACCGGCGCGGTGTTCATCAACGGCTACTGTGCGTCCGACCCCCGTGTGGCCTTCGGCGGGGTGAAGAAAAGCGGGTTTGGGCGTGAGCTGTCACACTTCGGCGTGCGTGAGTTCACCAACGCGCAAACCGTTTGGCTTGACCGCAACTGACCCTTCCCTCAGGGGCTGTGGCACAGCCCCTGAGGCTTAATCGCGAACTTGGTCCTTGACCCAGTCCAGCATCCCACCTGGCACGATCAATTCGTGCCGGGCGCGCGAACAGGCGGTGTACAACCCCGCCAGCATGCGTGCCCGCTCATTGCGATTACCCGCCACCTGCGGGGGCACCATCAGCTCCGGCGACACCATCACCCGGACGAACTCCCTGTTTTTCACATCCCGCACACGGCCCAGGAACAACGTGGGCGCCTTGTCCCAGCGGTAACGGCTTTTGGCCTTGGCGAAATGCGCTGGCGTGTAGCCTTTGCCCAGCATGTTGTGCACCGCGATAAACGCCTTGTCGTCGCCCTTGTCCTGGGCCAGTGCCTGCCAGCTGGCATAGCGGAACAGCATGGGGTGGCGCGGGCGTGTCCCATGGCGGTACAGCTCGATGCAGTCTTCGACGAACAGTTCGAAATCCTTGCGGGCACTTGGCAGCAGCACAAAGGGCACGCCTTGGTGGGTCAGGCGCTGGAACCAGCCGAACAGCCCCCATTCGTCATCGACGATCAAGGCGGTGGGCTGCTCCGGCACCGTCACAGTGTCAAAGAAGCTCACGCGGGTGTAGTGCTCGGCACTGCCGCTGAACGCTGCCTGGATGGACGCCGGGTGCGCCTGTATCAGCGGGTTGAGCACGTTGTCCATGGCGGGGCCCGCACGCAGCGAATGATCGATGTAGCGCTGGCGGATGAAACCGCCATGGTGCGGGCTGAGGCCATTGAGGTTCTGCAACTCGTCGCCCAGCGCGATGACCGACTGCGGAGTGCGGTCGAGCACAGCCAGCATGGGCGCGGACAGCTCGTGGGCCTCATCGACGATGACATGGGTGTAGCGTGAATCAATCATGTAGCCAGTGAGCGACAACAGCTTGATCCGGTGGTAGTCGCGAAGAGGCAGCTGGATGTCCCGCGCCGATGGGCGTATCAGCTCTTGCCAGTACAGGCGGGCCTTTTCCAGCAGCACTTCCTGGTCCAGAGGCGTGGTGCCCGCCCCGGCCCAGGGCAGGTGGTGCAGTTGCAGCTGGCTGTCGGCGCTGTAACAAAAGGTGCGCACAGCCCGTATGCACAGCGCAACCACGTCGCGGGCTGCCAGCGGGCCGATGTCGGGAATCCCCAGCCACCGCACCACCTGCGCCTCCTGGGGGCGCCAGGACCTTTTGGTGCGGTAAGCGTCACGCAGGCGGAAGCCATTGCTGGTGAGGTCGCGGTTGAGCAGCTCGTCGGCCAGTTGCCCGAAGGTGAGCGCGGTGTACGCGGCGGCATCCTTCACCCGTGCCTGCAATGCGCGCAACTGGCCTTCGGTCAAGGCCAGCAGCAAGGTGCGCTTGGGGTCCAGCAGGCGAGCGAACTGATGGATCAGGAAGGTCTTGCCGGTACCGGCGAAGCCCTGCACGGCGACCGATTCGTCGACGCCACTGAGGAACTCGCGCAGCAGCCGGTTCTGTTGATCACTGAGCATCAGGTCGCTGGCCAGGGCTGGCAGGTACACGGGGTGCAGCGGTGTCACACGCTGGCGATACAGGTCGGCGAACTGGAAACGCCACTCACCCTGCTCGTCGAGCAGTTCGTCGGCGCTGCAGGGCACATCGTCCGCCAGCAGGGCGATGCCGTTCTCGCCCAACATGCCCAGCCCCATGGCAAACGCCTCGCGGTCGAACTGCTGCTGCACCTGGCCTTGAAAACGCCCAGGTGCGGCGGCCTCGACCTGGCTGGCGATACGCACCACCTCGGCAAACCTGCGCTCCTGTGCGTCTGCTGTGGCAGTAGACGGCTGGCGCGGCAGGTTCTGCACGAACACGGCAGCCGCAGCCTGAAGCAGCGAGGCCGCGGCCAGGAAGTGGGCAGGGGTGTCGTTGGCGAGGCGGTCAGCCTGTTCGCCAGACAAAGGCAGATAGAACATCGGCACCTCGGGTTGATCAGGGCGGCACCATAGCAATTTTCAGGGGGGAATGCAGGCCCATGTCAGCCCATCCCCACCCTCACCCGCTTCAATGTCTCGCTTGGAAACTCCTTGAACAACTGCCTGTAACTCTCTGAAAACCTTCCTAAATGCCAAAACGACCAGCGCATGGCGACCTCTGCCACCGTGACGCCAGTGTCACGCAGCAGGTCGCGCCTGGCGCCATTGAGCCGGCGCAAGCGCAGCCATTGTGCAGGTGGCATACCGGTGAATGCGCGGAACGCCTGTTGCAACTGGCGCAGCGACACCCCGGCCACGTCTGCCAGCTCCACCAGGTTGAGCGTTTCTTCAGGGCAATCGGCTGCCCATTCACTGACCGAACGCATGATCGCCCGCGCCTCGTCACGTCGGCCCAGGGCCGCGCCCTGGAGGCGCTGGCAGGCGTTGTCCAGAATGAACAGGCAGTCCTCCAGCAATTGCGGCGCCAGGGCCTGGGCCTGGTGCGGGCAGCCCGCTTCGGCCAGTTGCCGCAATGTGGCACTGAGCCAACTGCCGAACAACGCGTTCTGCCTGCTGCCCAGCGGCATCATGTACAGCCCGTCCAGCCGCGATGGGTGCAGCCCCTGCTGCGCCAGGAAGGCCTGGTCGAACACCACCGCCACCTCTTGGTAGTTCTCGGGCGTGATCCAGATGTTGCGGCTGTGCTCGTTCAGCAGGTACAGGCTGTCATCGCTGCGGTCGAAACAGAACGTCAGTGACCCCGGCGGCGCACGGAAAAACTGCTCCACCCGGGTATTGAGGCGCTCCTCGTACACCTGCACGCCATCGAGGCCCAGGCTGCGCAGCTCACCATTGAAATGCCCCGGGGACATCTGCCGGTACTGCTGCTGCCAGCCAGGGGTGGCACGCACTTGCTCAGTGACGTCGGTGGTGTGGAACGCCTGGACCTGCATCGCATTGGCGGCTGTCACGCAATATCCCATTTGCACTCTTTTGGTGCATTGGCAAGTGGTAAAAGTGGATAGATCACCCAATCATCAGTCGCCAAGATAGCCCTCAGCGCGTCACCTGGGAAGCACCTGCCTGCGTTGCTACCCGCCCAAAACCCAACCAAGAGGTCTGTATGAACGCCCCTTTCGATCAGCTGTCCGCCTGGCTGAAAGAACACCGCATCACCGAAGTCGAATGCGTGATCAGCGACCTGACCGGCATCGCCCGCGGCAAGATCGCCCCGACCGCCAAGTTTCTGCATGAGCGTGGCATGCGCCTGCCAGAAAGCGTGCTGCTGCAGACCGTGACCGGCGACTACGTGGATGACGACATCTACTACAGCCTGCTGGACGCGGCCGACATCGACATGGTGTGCCGCCCCGACCCCACCGCGGTCTACCAGATACCCTGGGCCATCGAACCCACCGCGATCGTGATTCACGATACCTTCGACAAACAGGGCAACCCCATTGCGCTGTCGCCGCGCAATGTGCTCAAGAAAGTACTCAAGCTCTACGCCGACAAAGGCTGGCAGCCCATTGTCGCCCCGGAGATGGAGTTCTACCTGACCAAGCGCTGCGAAGACCCGGACCTGCCGTTGCAGGTACCGCTGGGCCGCTCTGGCCGCGCCGAAAGTGGCCGCCAGTCGTTTTCCATCGACGCCGCCAACGAATTCGACCCCCTGTTCGAAGATGTCTACGACTGGTGCGAGCTGCAAGGCCTGGACCTGGACACCTTGATCCATGAAGACGGCCCGGCGCAGATGGAGATCAACTTCCGCCACGGCGACGCCTTGGACCTGGCTGACCAGATCACGGTGTTCAAGCGCACCATGCGCGAAGCTGCGCTCAAGCACAACGTGGCTGCCACCTTCATGGCCAAGCCGATCACCGACGAGCCCGGCAGCGCCATGCACCTGCACCAGAGCGTGGTGGACATCGCCACGGGCAAGCCGATTTTCGCCAACGACGACGGCAGCATGAGCACGTTATTCCTGCACCATATTGGCGGTTTGCAGAAGTACATCCCCAAACTGCTGCCGATGTTCGCACCCAACGTCAACTCGTTCCGCCGTTTCCTGCCAGACACCTCGGCACCGGTGAACGTGGAGTGGGGTGAAGAAAACCGTACGGCAGGCCTGCGGGTGCCCACCTCCAGCCCCGAGTCGATGCGCGTGGAAAACCGCCTGCCCGGCGCAGACGCCAACCCTTACCTGGCCATCGCGGCCAGCCTGCTGTGCGGCTACCTGGGCATGGTCGAACAGGTCGACCCCAGCGCACCGGTGCAGGGCCGTGCCTACGAGCGGCGTAACCTGCGCCTGCCGATCACCATCGAAGACGCCCTGCAGCACATGGAAGACTGCGAAACCGTGCAGCAGTACCTGGGCAAGCAGTTCGTCCAGGGGTATGTGGCGGTCAAGCGTGCCGAGCATGAAAACTACAAGCGCGTTATCAGCTCGTGGGAGCGCGAGTTCCTGATGCTGAGCGTCTGAGCCACCGGGGCTGCGCCGCAGCCCCGCTACACCGACTTCGAACAACAAGACCAACGAGGTGTTCCCATGCGTCATCTGCACACCCTGACGGCGGCTGCACTCACCCTGCTGTTCGCCACCACCAGCCACGCCGAATCCAGCGTCAGCGTGTACAACTGGACCGACTACATCGGTGACACCACCCTGGCCGACTTCCAGGCCAGCAGCGGCATCAAGGTGGTGTATGACGTGTTCGACTCCAACGAAACCCTGGAGGGCAAGCTGCTGGCCGGGCGCACAGGTTATGACGTGGTGGTGCCCTCGAACCACTTCCTGGCCCGCCAGGCCCAGGCCGGCGCGTTCATGCCGCTGGACCGCAGCAAGCTGCCCAACTGGCAGCACCTGGACCCCAAGTTGCTGAAACTGCTGGAGCAGAACGACCCCGGCAACCGCTATGCTGTGCCCTACCTGTGGGGCACCAACGGCATCGGCTACAACGTCGACAAGGTCAAGGCCGCCCTGGGCATCGACCGTATCGATTCGTGGGCGGTACTGTTCGAGCCCGAGAACCTGAAGAAGCTCAAGCAGTGCGGTGTGGCGTTCATGGACTCCCCGGATGAACTGTTCCCGGCCATGCTCAACTACCTGGGCATGAACCCGCGCAGCGAAAACGCGGCCGACTACCCCAAGGCTGAAGCACGCCTGCTGGCGCTGCGCCCGTACATTACCTACTTCCACTCCTCCAAATACGTGTCTGACCTCGCCAACGGCAACATCTGCATCGCCTTCGGCTACTCCGGCGATGTGTTCCAGGCCGCTCACCGCGCCGCCGAGGCCAAGAACGGTGTGAAAATCGCCTACAGCATCCCCAAGGAGGGCAGCAACCTCTGGTTCGACCTGCTGGCCATCCCCAAGGATGCCAACAACCCGGAGCAGGCCCTCGCCTTCATCAACTACCTGATGGACCCCAAGGTGATCGCCAAGGTCAGCGACACAGTCGGGTACGCCAACGGCAACCCGGATGCCAAGGCCTACATGGATGCAGCCTTGGTAAACAACCCCGAGATCTATCCGCCGCAGGAGGTGCTCGACAAGCTGTACATCTCCACCACCCAGAGCCCGAAGATCATGCGCCTGATGACCCGGTCCTGGACCAAGATCAAGTCCAACCGCTGAGCCGAGAATACCCATGCCTGCACAGAGCCAACACACTGCCTCGTACTATGCCGCCAGCGCCCGGCAACCGGCGCCCTACCCCAGCCTTGCGGGTGACCTGAGCGCCGATGTGTGCGTGGTCGGTGGCGGCCTCACCGGGGTCAACGCCGCCCTGGAACTGGCTGAGCGCGGGCTGTCGGTGGTGCTGCTGGAAGGCCGGCGCATCGGCTGGGGGGCCAGTGGGCGCAACGGCGGCCAGCTGATCCGTGGCATCGGCCATGACGTCACGGGCTTTGCTCGGCATGTGGGCCAGGAGGGCGTGCGTTACCTGAAGCAGGCCGGCATCGATTCGGTCACCCTGGTGGCCGAGCGCATCGCCCGCTATGGCATTGCGTGCGACTTGCGCTGGGGCTTTTGCGAATTGGCCAACACCCCCGCCCAGTTCGAAGCGTTCGTCGCCGAGCAGGATGACCTGGCCAGCCTGGGGTATCGCCCCGAAACCCGCCTGGTCAGCGCCGAGCGCCTGCATGAGGTCGTGGCGAGCGATCGCTATGCCGGGGGCATGGTCGACATGGGCTCCGGCCACCTGCACCCGCTGGACCTGGTGCAGGGCGAGGCCCGTGCGGCGGCAGGCCTTGGCGTGCAGATCTTCGAGCAAACCCCGGTGCTGCGCATTGAACACGGCTCACGGGTAACCGTGCACACCGCCCACGGCCGCGTGCAGGCGGAGCACCTGGTACTGGGTTGCAATGCCCACCTGGAGGGCCTGGAGCCAACGCTCAGCGGCAAGGTGTTGCCAGCCGGCAGCTATGTGGTGGCCACCGAGCCGCTGCCCGAGGCGCTGGCAGCCAGCCTGATCCCGCAGAACATGGCCCTGTGCGACCAGAAAGTGGGCCTGGACTACTATCGCCTCACGGCAGACCGCAGGCTGCTGTTCGGGGGCGCTTGCCACTACTCCGGGCGCGACCCTCGGGACATCGGCGCCTACATGCGGCCCAAGGTGCTCAACGTGTTCCCGCAGCTGGCCAACGTGCGCATCGACTACCAGTGGGGCGGCATGATCGGCATCACGGCCAACCGGTTCCCGCAGGTGGGGCGGCTGCGCCAGCACCCCAACGTCTACTACGCCCAAGGCTATTCGGGCCATGGGCTGAACGTGACCCACTGGACCGCCAAGCTGTTGGCCGAGGGTATAGCCGTGGGCCACAGCCAGGGCCTGGACGTGTTCAGCGCCGTCCCCCACCTCACCTTCCCCGGCGGCAAAGCCCTGCGCTCGCCGCTGTTGGCCATGGGCATGCTCTGGTACCGCCTGCGCGAAGCGCTCGGTTAACCCCCTGTGCAGCAGGCCCTGTGCTAACCTGCCCCGCTAAAAAAACGCACCGCCACCCCAGCGGGCGCTCAAAGGGAAGCGGGCAGTGCTGCCCCGGTTAGTTCAGGATTCCTCACCCATGCAGTTCCACAAGAACATCAACGCCTTGCGGGCGTTGGCTGTGATGTCCGTCGTGCTCTACCACTTCAAGACCGCAGGCCTGAGCGCCGGCTTCATTGGCGTGGATGTGTTCTTCGTGATCTCGGGTTATCTCATGACCCGGATCATCGCCACTGGCCTGCAAGCCGGGCAGTTCTCGCTCATCGCTTTCTATGCCGCCAGGGCGCGCCGGATCATTCCCGCGCTTGCCGCACTGTGCGTGGTGCTGGCCGTGTTCGGTTACTTCTTCCTGCCCACGGACGACTACCGGGAGTTGTTGCGCACCACCAAGGAAAGCCTGCTGTTCACGTCCAACCACTACTTTGCCAAGGACGGCAGCTACTTCGACGCCCCACTGCAGGAAAACTGGCTGCTGCACACCTGGTCGCTGTCGGTGGAGTGGCAGTTCTACCTGCTGTACCCGCTGATACTCATGGCCCTGTTCAGGCTGGGCAATCTTCGTAAGGTGAAACTCATGGTGGCGGCCCTGGGGGTCTGTTCCCTTGCGGCGTCCATGGCCTGCAGCGCCAGCCACCCTGTAGGTTCGTTCTTCCTGTTGCCTACCCGGGCATGGGAAATGATTGCCGGCGGGCTGGTGTACCTGTACCCGCTGAAGCTTTCGGGGCGGGCGGTGGCCGCCTCTGAAACCCTAGGGCTGGCGCTGATTGGCGCTGCCCTGGTGCTGCTGCCACACGACGCTGCCTGGCCTGGTTACCTGGCCCTGGTGCCCGTTGCCGGTGCCATGCTGGTGATCCAGGCCAACTCAAACAGCGCGTTCGCACGCAACCGGTTGCTGCAATTTCTGGGGAAATGCTCGTATTCAATCTACCTGTGGCATTGGCCGCTGGTGGTCTTTCTGTATACCTGCGGGCTGCTGGACAACCCGCTGGCGACCACGGTCGCCATGCTCTTGTCGGTGGGCCTGGGTGCGCTCTCCTACTATGGCGTCGAGGCCAGAACACGCAAAGTGGCACGGCCAGCCATGGGCCTTGCCCGCTACGTTGGCATGGGCCTGCTGGTGGTTGCCGCTGCCGGCGCGCTGGGTTCTGCGGTCAAGCACAACCCTCAGGTGCGCTGGGTCAAGCAGGACGGAAAACCGGAATACGAAAGCAAGCTGTATACCCAGCAGTGCACACCGAACGCATTTGGCGCTTCGCAATGCCAGTTGGGCTCCGGCGAAATCACGGCCATTCTGCTGGGTGACAGCCATGCCCAGTCAACCGCGGCGGCCTTGATGCTGGAAACCGATCAGGCAGCGCTTGGCTGGGCCCGTGCGGGCTGCCCTACCCTGATCGAGTTCCAGATGAACAACAAGGAGGTCGAGCGCAACTGCAAGGCGTTCAATGCCGAGAAGTTCGCGATACTGCAAACAGAGCACCAGGGGGTGCCGCTGTTCCTGTTCAGCCGCGCGGCGCTGTACACCGACCCGCGTCGCCACAGCGGTTACAGCCTGTACTTCGAGGGGGTACAGGACCAGGGCAGCCGTGCGTTCGAGCAGCGGTTCGTCCAGGCTTACACCGACACGGTCTGCATGCTGGCAAGCCACCGGCCCGTGTACATCGTCAAGCCCATCCCGGAAATGCCGTTCAGTGTCTACAAGGGGTTGAACCTGCAGGCGCGGGTTTTGGGCATCAAGGCTGATATCTCAACCCCACTGGCGGGTTACCTGGCCCGCAACCGCCTGGCGCTGTCAGCCATGGACACGGCAGCGGCCACGTGCAACGCCAAGGTCATCGACCCGGTGCCGTACTTGTGCCCTGATGGGAAATGCATGGGGTCCAAGGGTGGAGTGCCGCTGTATTTCGACGACAACCACCTGATCGATGCCGGCAACGAACAATTGCGCGGGTTGTTCAAAGGCACGCTGGCGCGTTAAGCGCCACAGGGGCATCAGCACTCCACAAAGGCGACGGCCAGGCCCCCCCGGGACGTTTCCTTGTAATTGGCGTGCATGTCTGCCCCGGTGTCGCGCATGGTGCGAATCACCCGGTCCAGCGAGATGAAATGCTCACCGTCGCCGCGCAAGGCCATCTGCACGGCGTTGATCGCCTTCACCGCTGCAATGGCGTTACGCTCGATGCAGGGCACTTGCACCAGGCCGCCCACCGGGTCGCACGTCAGGCCCAGGTTATGCTCCAGGGCAATTTCCGCCGCGTTTTCCAGCTGCGGCGGCGTTGCCCCCAGCACCTGCGCCAGGCCGGCGGCAGCCATCGAACAGGCTGAACCCACCTCGCCCTGGCAACCCACTTCGGCACCGGAAATAGAGGCGTTCTTCTTGCACAGGATGCCCACCGCTGCCGCGGCCAGCAGGAAGTCCACCACATCGGCATCAGAGGACGTGGGGTTGAACTTCATGTAGTAGTGCAGCACGGCGGGGATGATACCCGCAGCACCGTTGGTGGGCGCCGTGACCATGCGCCCGCCGGCTGCGTTTTCTTCGTTGACCGCCAAGGCGAACAGGTTGACCCACTCCATGGCGCTGAGGGTCGAGCCGATCACGTTGGGCTTGCCCAGTTCCTGAAGGCTGCGGTGCAACTTTGCCGCACGGCGCTTCACATGCAACCCGCCCGGCAGGATGCCTTCGTTGCGCAAGCCATTGTTCACGCACTCACGCATGGCCGCCCAGATCCGCAGCAGGCCTTCGCGCACGTCTGCCTCAGGCCGCCAGGCACATTCGTTGGCCATCATCAGCTGGGCCACGCTCAAGCCGTGAACCTTGCACAGGCTCAGCAACTGCTCGGCGCTGTCGAATTCGTACGGCAGGGCCACCGCCTGGCTGTTGCCAGCCGGTTGGTCGATTTCTGCCTGCTCGACGATGAAGCCGCCGCCGACCGAGTAGTAGGTCTGGCTGAGCAGGCTGGCGCCGCTGTCGAAGGCTTCGAGGCGCATGGCATTGGGGTGGTACGGCAGGTCTTCGTCCAACAGCAGCATGTCTTGCGCGTAGTCGAAGGTCAGCGGCTGGCTGCCATCGAGCATCAGGCAACGCTCCTGCAACACCTGGCCGATGCGCGAGTCGATGGTGGCCGGGTCGATGCGATCAGGCCATTGGCCCATCAAACCCAACAGGCATGCCCGATCAGTGGCATGCCCCACCCCGGTTGCCGACAGCGAACCGTACAGACGCACTTCGACACGCTGGGCGCGGGCCAGCAGGCCTTGCTCGCGCAACGCCTGGGCAAAGGTTGCCGCAGCGCGCATCGGGCCCACCGTGTGTGAGCTTGAGGGGCCTATGCCGATTTTGAAGAGGTCGAAAACACTGATAGCCATGCTAAAACCTGACCGCTGGATGCCTTGTGGCATGCAACAGATATGCGAAGAAAGTGGGCGCTAGCGCCTGTTATAGGCAATACTGGCCCTCATCCTCTGGAATGACCAACGATACTTCCTAAGCAAGGCTTTAGCAGGGCTAAACAATGCGGCATCAACTCACTGGCCAGTCGTTTGTCTGGCTGCATGTCTTCGCCTGCGCGGCGCGGCACCTGTCGTTCACCCGTTGCGCCGAGGAGCTGCACATCACCCCCGGAGCCGTCAGCCAGCAAATGCGTCAGTTGGAAGACCGCCTGGGCTATCGCCTGTTCGTGCGCCGGGCGCGTGGCGTTGAGCTCAGCGCCGAGGGCCAGCGCCTGGCACAGACCGTGGCTGAGGCCTACGGCAGCATCGAGGCCGAACTGCTGCGCCTGGACGCGGGTGAAATCCGCGGGACTGTGCGGGTGCGCTCGATCCCGTCATTTTTGGCCAAATGGCTGACCCCGCGCCTGCCGCGCTTCCAGCAACGCTACCCGGACATCGAACTGCGGCTGGTGGCTGAAGACAGTGCCCAGGCCCTGACCCCGGGGGACTTCGACCTGGCCATCGACCTGAACGATGGCAGTTACCCGGGCATGCTTTCTACCCCGCTGCTGGCCGAGCAGATCTTCCCGGTCTGCTCCCCCGGCCTGCTGCGTGGCCGCCCGCCCCTGCACGGCCCGGCCGACCTGGTGCACTACCCGCTGCTGCACGACATCACCGCCTGGCGGGGCAGCTCGGAGTATGCAGAATGGGAGTTCTACCTGGAGGGTATCGGCGCCGCCGCGCAGGATGTGCGCCGCGGGCACACCTTCAATCGCAACCACCTCACCATCGAGGCGGCCATTGCCGGCCTGGGCGTGGCCATTGCCCGGCGGACACTGCTCAATGACGAGCTGGAACGTGGCGCGCTGATCGTGCCGTTTGGTGTAGCCATCGCCAACCACAAGCGCTATGTGGTGCACTACCCGCCTGGCGGCCTGAGCCAACCCGGCGCGCGGGCCGTGCATGACTGGCTGGTGGCCGAAGCCCACAGCTTTCGCGCGTTGCACCCGCTAGGCCAGTGCCCGACGCCCACTCAATAGGCGTGCTTGCCGGTAAAAGCGTTGAGGGTGCGCACCAGAATCACGAAATCGAGCCACAGCGACCAGTTGTTGATGTATTCGATGTCCGAATCCACGCGCTGGATCATCTGCTCGATGTCCTTGGTCTCCCCCCGGAAGCCGCGTACCTGAGCCAGGCCAGTCATGCCGGGCTTGATGTTGTGGCGGGCGAAGTAGTCGACGATGTCCTGCGAATACAGGGTGTCATGCTGCAGGGCATGGGGCCTGGGGCCCACCAGCGACATCTCACCGGTCAGCACATTGAACAGCTGGGGCAGCTCGTCGAGGCTGGTGCGGCGGATGAACGCGCCCACCTTGGTCAGCCGGGGGTCGTGCTTCTGCGCCTGCTTGATCTCCCCGCCATCCGGTTGGTGCACGTGCATGCTGCGAAATTTCCAGATACGGAACGACTCACCGGTCCAACCCGTGCGCTCCTGGCGGAAGAACACCGGACCCGGGCTGTCGAGTTTGATCGCCAGGGCCACCGCCAGCAGCACCGGTGAAGCACATAGCAGAATCAGCGCAGCGAGCACTTTGTCTTCCAGGTTTTTCAGGAACAGGCTCATGCCGGTGAGCGGGGTTTCGGAAAGCGTCAGCACTGGGATGCCGGCGATTTCCCGCACGCTGTGGTTGATCAGGCGCAGCGAGAAGATATCGGGCACCCAGTTCACGGCGATGCATTTGTCCAGCAGCTTGAAATACACCTGGTTGATCACCTCGGAACCGCCCAGGGGGGTCACCAGGTAGACGGTGCGGATGGCATGGCGGGCAACGATGTCGTCCAGCTCGCCGATATGCCCAAGCACTGGCAGGCGTTGCTTGGCCTCGGCGGCTTCTGGCGCGTCGGCAGGGGCCGGGCCCAGCAGCACGCAGCCCAGCACCCGTTCGCCGAACCATGGGTTGTTGCTGATTTTCTGGTAGAGGAAATTGGCCAGATCACCCTCCCCGATGATCAGGGCATTTTCCAGGCGGGCGTGGGCCGTGAACCGTTTTTGCAACTCGCGCACGGCGATGTGCATAAAAAGCTGGGCGATGTAGCCAATAATGAACAGCTGCACCACCAACAGCCGGGAATAGGTTTCGCTCTGCTTGGTCAGAAACGCCATCACCACCAGGAAGCAGAAGGTGGCCGACCAAGCCTTGAACAAGCGAAACGCCTTGATCGACAAGCTGACATTGGTGCGGTAGATGGCGTAATGGTCATAGATGACGGCCAGGGCACCGATCAGCAACAGCAGCATGATCACGTAGTCGGAGGTGATGTAGCCAAACTGGTCGTAGATCAGGTACCAGGCGATCCCGGTGACGGCGATGCCGTCCAGGCCCGCCTGAATGGCGTTGCTCACACTGCTTCTGCGCTGAAGCAACGAACGGCTGCTTCGGGGTTCGAAAACCATTTCAGACCTCTTCGGTGTGTGCCTGGCAACTGCCAGCGATCAAACAGCCAACCTGAAAACAGCGTAAGCGAAGCGGGTGAAGCGCCGATGCATTGATCTCACTGTAGCATCATGGCGAGCGGCTGCTGAACAGCAGGGTACGTAGCAGAAACAGCGGGTTACCGGCCACATAGCGCATGAACAGGCGCTTGGGTTCGCGCACCAGGCGGTACAACCACTCCAGCCCGAAGCGCCGCAGCCAGCCCGGCGCACGGCTGACCTTGCCCCCCAGAAAATCCAGAATCGCCCCGCCACAGATGATCAGGCACGGTTGGCCGCTGTCGGCCAGCGCTGCCGCCACGGCTTCCTGCCGTGGCATGCCCATGCCCAGCACGATCAGGTCGGGCCGGTGCTTGCCGGCCAGTTCCAGGTAGGTGTCGATGGCGGCGAACCCATCGTGCACCGACACCGGCTGTACCCCAAAGGTAGCCGCGCAGCGCTGCGCGGCCTGGCCCAGGTAGGGCTGGCGCGTGCCCCAGAACGCCACACGGCGGCCACGGTACGCCCCCAGCAGCCTGGGGATGAAGTCGGTGCCGTTCATGTTCAGGCCCGGCGCCAGCCCCAGCCTGCGGTACAGAATGGCCATGCCCGAACCGTCGCGCAACAGCACGCCTGCCGACAGCAGCGCCTGGCAGTAGGCGCTGTCGCGCACTACCAGGTTCATGGCATGGGCGTTGACGAAACCCAGTACGGTAGGCGCAGTGGGGGCGGCGAGCTGCGCAAGCAGCCCCTGGGCTGCGTCATTGTTCTGCACAACCTGCAGCTGATCGATGATGCGTTGCCAGCGCTGCCGCCAAAGTCGTCGAGGCATCAGTCGTCATCCCGTTTGGAGCGCACCCACTCGACCTGGCGCTTGATCAGAAAGCCCAGGTACAGCGGGATTTTGCGGGCGGCATAAAAAGGCGCGTACAGCAGCACCGAGAACGGAATGACCTCCCGGCAGAAGCGCAACCAGGCCAGGCCAACGGCAAGCGCCAGCAACACAAGCGCCCAGAGGGCTAGCCAGGCTGGCGTTGCCAGGCCCAGCACGGCGTAGGCCAGCCAGGTCAGCAGATTCAGCCCGAGCAAGGCCAGCACCAGCAGCGCCAGGGGCGGCACCAGCAGGTCCAGGGTCAGGGCTGCCAGGGCACCGTTACGTTGCTGCACCGCAGCCATGGCCCGCCGCGGGGCATCGGCCAGAATCAGGCCCAAGTGGCCATGCTCCCAACGGGTGCGCTGGCTGTTGAGGCCCTGCTGGCTCACCGGAAACTGGCTGGTCACCAACGCCTCGGGGCAGAACAGCGGGGGCTTGCCCTGCTGGCACAGGTCCAGCCCGAGTTTAATGTCTTCGACCAAGTGGCCGTTGGCCAGGTCGACCCCCGCCAGGTCCTGCCAACGGAACGCCATGCCAGCCCCCATCAGCTGGCACGGCAACCCCAGGCGGGCCCAACCCCGTGGGCGCACCAGGTTTTTTACCCGCCAGGCAAATTCGGCGACCTGCACTTTCGCCCCGGCACCTGCCGGTGCGCGCATCAGGTACAGCCCCTGCACCGGCCTGCCGGCCTCGACGCAGCGCCGTGCCAGGCGCTCGATGGCGCCCTCGCCCACCACGCAGTCGGCATCCACCACGATCATCACGTCCGGGGCCTGGCTGGCCAGGTGGCGCAGGCCGAAGTCCAGCGCATAGCCCTTGCCACGCAACCGTGCGTCCTGGCGCTCGACCACCTCAGCGCCGGCAACGCCCGCCAGCCGTGCGGTGTCATCGGTGCAGTTGTCCGCAACCACCAGCACTCGGTCGCCGGGCAGCAGCTGGGGGGTGATGCTGGCCAGGGTAGTGGCGATGATCGACGCCTCGTCATGGGCGGGCACCAGTACCGCCACCGGCGGCCTTGCACCACCGGCCATCGGCCGTTGCCGGGGCGCGGGCAGGCATGCCAGCACCACCTGCAGCAAAAGCACCAGCACCGGCACCAGGGCGATCAACGCCAGCATGCCCAGCAACCCACCCAATACACTAATCATGCGTCTGCCTTGAAATAACCGGCCAGCCGGGCCGCCTCGGTATCAATGTCATGGCGTTGCAGTACACGGTGGTAAGCCGCGTCGCCCATGCGCTGCAGGTTCTGCACCGGTTGCGCCAGGCAGTCAGCCATGGCTTCGGTCAGTTGCTCCACATCGCCAGCCGGCACCAGCCAGCCATTTTCACCAGGGCGTACCAGTTCGGGGATGCCCGCTACATAGGTAGTGAGTACTGGCCGGCGCAAGGCCATGGCCTCCATGATGACCACGGGCAGGCCCTCGGCAAAGCTGGGTAAAACCAGCGCACGTGCTGCGAGGATTTCTTCACGCACCTGTGCGCTGCTGATCCACCCTGTCACCCGTACATGGCGCTGCAGCCCGTAGCGGTCAATCAGCCGCTCAATCTCCCCGCGCATCTCGCCATCACCTGCCAGCACCAGCTCGAACGCAGTCGCCTCGGCGGCGAGCCTGCGCGCCGCCTCCAGCAACAGCAACTGCCCCTTCTGTTCGCACAAGCGCCCCACGCACACCAGCCTGGGCGCAGCGGGCACCGCTACAGCCGGTACCGCATGAAAGGCCTGCTCAAGGCCACAATGCACCACTTTTATCCGGGGCCAGTGCTCGTGGGCCACCCAACGGTACAACTGGCTGCGCCCATAGGCGCTGACGGCTGCCACGAACGCGGCGCGTCGGGCCTTTTCACCCAAGTGCAGGAACTGCGGTTTATCGAACTCTTCAGGCCCGTGCACGGTAAAGCTGTACGCAGGGCCACCCAGTGCGTTGGCCAGCATCACCACCTCAGCCGAATTGGTGCCGAAATGGGCATGCACATGGCTGGCCCCACTGGCCTGCAACCACTGCAGCAACTGGCAGGCCTCGGCCAGGTAGATCACATGGTAGGGCCAGGCCCGATCGGCCCGGCGGCCCATGCCCAGGGCCAGGCACAATGCCTGAAGGAACCGCCGGGGTTGATGGCGCAGTGCGTGCCAGGTGGGTGCGATCAATGCACGCAAGCCGCCTTGCAGCACGTAACGGGTCTTGAGCTTTTCACTGGCATCGTCGGCGTCCTGCACCTCGGCATCCCAACCCCGCAGCGCCAGACGCTGCACCTGCACACCCAGGCGCTCCAGCGCCAGGATCTCGCGGCGGATGAAACTGTGGCTCACCTTCGGGTACTGATTGATGAAGTAGGCGATACGCATACGAATCCAGATCCAAACCCGCTTGATGGCCTAGCGCCTGTGTCAGCCCTGTTCCTGGCTGCCGATCACCGGCGGTCTGCCCACTGCCGATACACGCTCAACGCATGCATCCCCCTGTTTACCTTGTAGTTCATGGTTGCCACCCGCGCCCGCCAATGCCCCCTGCAAACCTGCGAAAACCTCCAGCAACAGCGCATGCCGGCGCCGGTACATAGCACGCTTTTTGGCCGGGATGTCCGCCTCGGCGCGCTGTGCGGCCACCAAGGGTATGGCGAAGAAGCCTTCACGGTGCGACGCCATGCCGCCGCTCTCCTGCCAGATAACGTCATAGTCCGCTGCCAGGGGCTTGCCCTCGTCTTGGCCGAAGTAGGCGTGCCGATGGTGGCGGTAAGCGTCGCTCACGGCGTTGATTTCCGCCACGCCCAGGCACCGGGCCAGGCATTTGAGCGCCTCCAGCAGCAGGCTGCGGGGGCGCAGGCCTTCGAAATCCTTGGTCAGGTCGCGGTAGATGGCCAGCGAGGTGTCGCTGTCGATACCCCTGTGGATGCCCTGCACGGCACCGACGAACATCACCAGCGGCCCTTCGCTGCGGCTAAGAGTGAACGCCAGCGAAGCGACCCGCAGCTCACCCTGGAACAGGTTCAGCACCAGCTCGCCCTCGCGCTTGAACCAGATTGGGCGGTCCAGTACCAGGCTGCAACCCGCAGCGTGGGCAGAAAGGTCGTACAGCACGATGGACTGATCCCGGCCCTCCACCAGCAGGTGCGGAAATTGGCCAGCCACCACTTCAAAGTGCGCAGCCACCGCCTCCAGCCGGCGCGGCGCCGCCCAGCCCCGGCTGATGTACGGCCATTGCACGACGCCTATGCCGTCCATGCCCAGCCGCTGCCAGCAATCAGGCCCCAACGCTGCCTGCATGCGTTGCATGAACCGGCCCAGGTCGTGTCGGTGGATGAGCATCTGCTGCACCAGCCGGCGCTTGCTGTTCAATGCCCGTAACGAGTAACCCGGTTGCAGGCTGGATACGCTTTTGACGAGGGTGCCGAGCATCATGGGTGGGCTCTCACTTGTACTCGATCAACGTCGATTTGCCGGCCAGCAGGCGCTGGCGCCAAAATTTCAGCTGCCCCAGCATTTCCGGAAACTTGCCAATGACCAGAAACACCGCCTGCAGCCAGTTTTCCTTGGGGGTGCGCTGACCACGACGGGCCAGGCGCACGACCTGCACCGGGTACACAGCCAGCAGCAACAACCCCCAGGCGCCCAGCGCCAGGCAGGCTAGCACCACCACCAACGGTACGCCCAGGCCCCACAGCCATGCCCGGCGGGACTCCTGCAGCCAGTGCCGCTCAGGGGGCGCACCGTGCAGTTGCGCGCCTTCGGCATAGGCAAAGCCGGCCCGCTGGGAGCGCCGCCACCATTGGCTGAAACGGGTCATGGCCGCGTCGTGCAGGGTCATCTCGGCGTCCAGGCGCCAGACCTTCCAGCCTGCAGCCCGCAGGCGTACGCACAACTCGGGCTCCTCGCCCGCGATCAGGCCTGGGCGAAACCCACCGACGGCGTCAAAGGCCTGTACCCGCATCAATGCATCGCCGCCGCAGGCCTTGGCCTCGCCCACCGGGGTGTCCCACTCCATGTCGCAAAGCAGGTTGTAAGGCGTTTGCCGGGCAAAACGCTCGCGGCGGCGCCCGCACACCACTGCGACATCGGCGTGCTGCTGCAAAAAAGCCTGGGCGGTAGCCAGCCAGCGCGGGGCCACCTCGCAATCGCCGTCAACGAATTGCACCCAGTGCAAGCTCGGCACTGACCGCAGCAGGGTTGCAAAGCCTTCATTGCGGGCGCGGGCAGCGGTAAAGGGGATGCGCAGGTCCAGCGCGAGTACCTGAACACCCAGGCTTTGCGCCAGTGCCACAGAGCCATCCGTGGAGCCGGAGTCGACGTACACCACGCTGTCGGTGCGCTCAGCCAGGGACTGAAGGCAGCGCGCCAGGCGCTGGCCTTCGTTGCGGCCAATCACCACCACGCCAAGCTCGGGCGTAACGCTCACTCGACAGCCTCCGCACCGGCTGTGCGCCTGGCCTTGACCGTGGCAGGTACTCCCACCGCAATGCAGTCGTCCGGCACATCCACCAGCACTACGGCATTGGCCCCGATGATCACGTTGTTACCGATGCGGATTTCCCCCAGCACCTTGGCCCCGGTGCCGATATCCACGTTATCGCCGAATACCGGCGCCACCGGCCTGTCCACCCGTTTCAGCCCCACGACCACGCCATTGCGGATACGGCAATTGTCACCGAAGCGCGCATAGCCACTGACGACGATGCCGCCGAAGTGGTCGATGACGAAATTGCGGCCAATCACCGCTTCGCAGGGCAACTCGACGCCGGTGATGATCTGTACGAACTTGAACAGCACTTTGTAGATGAACGAAAACAGCTTGCGCAACAAGGCCGGGCGCACCCCGTAGCGCCAGCGCCCGAAGCGGTACACCAGCAGCACCCAGAACCCCTGTGCGCCCCAATCGCCCCCATGGGCCCGCAGGTCGGCACGAATATTCTCGAACATGGCGCGTACTACCTCGTGGGTTGGGTGGCGTAGCGGGTTTTGAGCAGCAATGCCCACGTCGCCTTGCTATGGCGCCAGCAGGCCAGCAACGCAGCCCGCCCCCGGCGCTTGAGCAAGGCCTTGAGCGCCAGCACCAGGTCGCCCAGGCTGACCAGCAGCATGTGCAAGGCCAGGCCGGCAATGCCGTGGTGTTTGCGAAAGTACAGCAGCTCGCTTTCGATCTGGTAAGCAGAGATCTGCCGGCTGGCCGCCTCCAGTTCAGCTACCGACTTGGAGCTTTCGCCACCGATGTGCACCACCGTGGTGTCGGGGTAGAACACCACCTTCCACCCCGCGGCCTTGACCCGCTTGCAGTGGTCCACCTCTTCGTAATAGAGGAAGAACCGTGGGTCGAACAGGCCCACCTGGTCCAGCACTTCACGGCGTACCAGGTAGAAGCAGCCGGGCAGCCAGTCGCATTCGCGTACCGAGGCATGGTCCCAGCCCATCTCGTCGACCATTTTCAGCCCGGGGAAAAACCGCCCCAAACCCGTACGCCCTGCAAACACATTCAACGGAGTGGGAAAGTACCGGCAGCTTGGCTGCAGGTCGCCATCACGCCCTTCCAGCCTGACGCCGAGCACCCCACATTGGGGATCGCTTTCCATGTACGCTAAGGTTCTGCGCAGGGTGTCGGCGGCCACGAACGCATCGGTATTGAGCAGCAACGCATAGCGGCCCTGCAGGTGCGCCAACAGCTGATTGTTGGCGCGGCCGAACCCCACGTTCTGTTGGTTGGCCAGCACTACAGCGCCGGGGCAGACTTCGGCCAGGCGTCGTACGGAGTCGTCGGCCGACGCATTGTCGACCACCAGGTAACGGGCCAGGTCATCACTGCCGGCCTGCCGCAAAGCGTCGAACATGGGCTGCAGCAAAGCGCCAGTGTTGAAATTGACCACCAGCACATCCACGGGCTTAGCCATTGTCGCTGTCCCCGAAGAAGTACTGGCGCCGCTGCGCCATCAGCAGTGGCTCGACCTCTGGGTCGTAGGCGCCGTTGCGCTGCTTGACGATGTCGATCCAGGGGTAGGCCTCACAGCGGGCTTCCACCCGTTTGATCAGCGCGTCGGTGGTGCAGATAAAAGTGGCCGGGTTACCGCCATACACCGTGCCGGGCGGCACATCCTTGGTCACGACGGCACCTGCGGCCACGATCGATTCCGGGCCGATGGTCACCCTGGGCATGACGATGGCGCCGTGGCCGACGAAGCAGTTGTCCTTGATGTCGATGAAACCGACTGAATCCAGGTGCTTGCCGAAGCGGTGCTCGATCAGCAACACCACCCCGTCGTGCCCGATCAGGGTGCAGTCGGACAACCCCACACTGTTGCCGATGCGCACCAACGACGGGTCGGTGATGTTGCAGCCCTGGTTGACATAGAAGTTACTGCCCACCGAATGAAAGCCACCCCAGCGGGCCAGGTAAGCCCCCCACTCCAACCCGGACGGGTTGCAGAATTTCTTGTAGAACGCGCGTCCTCGCCCTGTGGAGTGCGCATAGTGCGTCACGGCTCTGCGTATCCATCCGATCATGCTGCCTGGCCTCGCGATCAATGCAATCCAAATAGTCCCTGAAGCGCCACGGTCTCGTTCTTGTGGTTGCTGACCGGTGCGCGCTCATGCCCTGTCGCTTTTTTACGCCGCTGCGCTGCGGTCTGCGCTGATCCTCCCGTCAAGGTGCTCGGCCAGGCGTACGGCAAATTGCAGCAGCGGCATGGTCGGGTTGGAAGCACCGCCGGTGGCAAAGATGCTGCTACCCGCCGCATAGAGGTTGTCGGTACCGAACACCTTGCAATCGGTGTCCACCACCCCGTGCTGAGGTGAAGCGGCCATGCGGGTGGTGCCCATGTGGTGGGCGTGGGGCGAGAGTTTCAGCGGTATTGACGTGTCGTAGACGTAGTCGTTGAGCTTGACGAAGCCCAGTTCCATGTCAGCCCACTGTGTGGCCAGCGTGGTACCGATGCACTTGATGGTGTTGCGGTCCTCGGCGGTGAGCACCCAGTTGACGTTGACCTTGGCCACGCCCAGGGCGTCCTTCTGCTCCAGCAACGAGATACGGCTTTGCAGGCTGGGGAACTGCTCGATCATGGTGCTGATCACCCCATCACCCGGGCAGCTGAAGCGGGCCACGAATTCCACCTTGCCGGCCACGCCCATGTCACAGGCCAGGTTTTCCAGAAAATGCTTCACCTCGGCCGTGCGGCCGTAGGTTTGCACCTCAGCCAGCAGCGCGGCCCTGACGTTGCCCTTGCCGATCTTGTACTGCTCGACGAAGGCGTCGGTGGTGTAGTACTCGCGGGCTTCCTGGTCCAGCCCGGGCTTGAGAATGAAGGTACCCATGTCGACGTTCAGGTGCTCCATGAAGCACCCGCCCACCAGCCCGCCCTTGCTGATCACACCGGCATCTGCCAGCGACTGGCTGTTGAGCAACTGCCGGGCATTTTCAATGGCGCCCGCGGCCAGGATGAAATAGCGCGCCACCTGGCGCTGGCGGTTGCCCTCGTAATCAGACAGCACCACTGCCGCCAGCCGGCCAGCGGCACTGTCGAATTCCAGGTCGACGCAATTGCAGTTGAGGAACACGTCCAGGCCCTCGGTCTGCTCCAGGGCCGTGGCGTACTTTTGCGCAAACCGGGTGGGCGGGCTGAGCAGAAAGCGGTCCGGGTCGAATTCACCGCCATCCAGGCCGGTATTGATGGCCTTGAACGGCGCGCCGGCAGGCAGGTCGACAATGTCCATCGCCGCCGGCAAATAACGCTCGATTTCCTCATAGGGGATGGGCCAGCCCGGCAGGTCGCCCGGGGGCGCGATCGTGAAATCCGAGGGGCTGAACGGCCGGCAGCGGCCTGCCCAATGGTTGGACGTACCGCCCAGGTAACGCAGCCGGGCTTCCTCGGCATACAATTGCAGGCCGCTGGATGAGCAGGCGTACAGCCCTTGGGAGCGGGGCGAATATGCCTGCCCGCCGCCCTCGGCCAGCAATACGCTGTGGCCGGCAGTTGCCAGGCGCAGCGCCAAGGTGATGCCCGCAGGGCCTGCGCCGATGATGCACACGTCATAGCTGCCCCGCAGCGTTTTCTGCTGCTGATAATCGGCAATCATGCCGGCTGGTCCCGAAAATACCGGGCGGGCAACACCCAACCGTTGATTACCACGAAGCCCGCCTGCCCGGCAGGCCTGGCCGCCAGCACCGCCCGGGGGCCAAGCACTGCGCCCCCCACGCCCAACAGTACGCAACTCTGCAGAAAGCCCCTACGACCCACTTGCGACGCACACACTGTCAGCTTCCCCATGATCACCCGACCCGTCCCCAAGAAAGTTACACTTGCCTGCCCCACTACAGCCGCTCGAATACCGCCGTGAGCAATGCCCCGCACAGGGCGCCGACCAGCAGCATCGGCAACACCACCAGTTCACGTTTCAGGCTGAATATCCCCAGCTTGCAATTCACGTACACGATCAACACCAGCGTGGGGGCGGTATGCAGGGCGACGCCCCAGATCGCCCAGTCCACCCCGCCCAGGGCCAACAGCAGCGGCAGCAGCCCCCACAGCGATACCAGGCGGATGATGTTGTCCATGGCCTGGTACTTGGTCAGCCCCAGGGCAATCCATACCTGATGCGCCAATGTATAGCGCAATGTAAGGAAAGAGAGTGAAAGAATCGCGAGCATCGGCCCAGCCTCGCTGTAACGCTCGTCGTACATCCAGCCGATCAGCAGTGGGCTGGCGGTCAGGAAGCCGCCGCAGACAAACAGCACCAGCAGGTCTACCAACAGGCGAAAGCGCTGGTACAGGGCGTTCAGGCGCGGCCGGTCATCGGCACGCGCCGCTTCACTGAATGCGGGCAGAGCCACGGCCCCCACCACCTTCATGATTGCCATCTGCACGGCACCGAGGATCAGCACCGCAATGGAGTACACGCCCAGTTGCGCAGCCGTCATGCTGGCGCCAAACCAGATGCGGTCGCCGTACATGGCCAGCACCCCTACCATCGATGACAACAGGATCCAGCGGCCAAACACAATCAGCTCGGTTAGCGCACTGCGGTCCCACTGCAACCGGTTGCCGTGGCCTTCCAGCGCGGTATGCCCCAGCACCGTCCACACCAGCGCCGACACCAGCCCGGCGATCACCAGCGCCCAGATGGAATGGGTGAGGTAGCCCAGCACCAGCATCACCAGCAAGCCGACCAGTTGCGAAGCCAGGTCTACCAGCACCACGCGCTTTTGCTGGAAGGTGCGCACCGCCACATCCAGCTTGGTCGACTGAAAACCCCAAATCACCGCAGACAGGCCGGTGGCAGCCAGTACCCAGGGCAGTACCGGTGCCGCATAGGTGGAATCGGCAGGCCACACGTTCTCCACCTGGGCCAGCCAGGCCAACAGCGACAGCAGCAAGGTCAGGGCGAACAAAGTGAAGCCGCGGATGATCTGCACGGTCCAGGCGGTATTGAGAAACGCAGGGTCATCACCCCGGTGGCTCTGGATGATGTTCTGCCGAAGGCCCACGTCTGAGAGCAAGTGCAGCAGTACGGATACCGTGGTAGCAATCACCATCACGCCGAACATTTCCGGGAGTAGAAGGCGCGCCATGACCAGGTTGCCACCCAGGCGCATGAGCTGCGATGCCACCTGCGACACCAGGTTCCACGACCCGGCATGCAGGGCCCGCGAGCGCAGGCTGGCGGCGGCTGGCACATCAATCGACGGCATGCGTTCAATCTCTGACTGAATGGCTAAAAGTCACTATAGTTTCATTTAGCCACGTTGCTAGCCGTTGCCCACCAAGGGAAAGGTGTACATAGCCGATGCCTGAACATTTACGCGCGCTGATCGTCATCCTGTTTCTGGCAACCGTGGTTTTCGTGCTGGCTCGCCGGCCAGCCACCGACCTGATTCCACCCGCCGACTTCAAGCGCAGGCGCAACCTGTGGTTCGTGTTGACGGTGCTGGCGTTCGTGTCCCAGAGCTTCTGGCTGTACGTCATTGCGGCGGGCGTGATCCTGTACCTGGCCGGGCGCCGGGAGCACAACCCCACGGCGCTGTTCTACATGCTGCTGTTCCTGATCCCCCCTGCGGCGGTACAGGTGCCAGGGTTTGGCGTGGTCAACTACCTGGTCGATCTCAACCACATCCGGCTATTGACCCTGTGCGTGCTGTTGCCGGCGGCCCTGGCACTGCGCCGTCAACCCGACGGGCTGCGCTTTGGCCGTACCTGGGCCGACCGGCTGCTGGCGGCCGGCCTGTTGCTGATGGGCGGGCTGTACCTGCGCGAAACCACGCTCACCGACACCCTGCGCCAGGCCCTGTACCTGTACATCGATGTGTTCCTGCCCTACTACGTTGCCAGCCGCGGCCTGCGCCAGCTCAGTGAGTTCAAGGACGCGCTGCTGGCCTTCGTGCTGGTGTCATTTGTGCTGGCGATCATTGCGGTGGCCGAATACGTGCGGCACTGGCTGCTGTACAGCGCGCTGATCGACGCCATGGGCGTGCCCTGGACCCTGTCCGGTTACCTCAGCCGAGGCGGGGCATTGCGTGCCAGCGTCACTACCGGGCAGGCCATCGTGCTGGGTTACGTGATGAGCGTAGCCATTGGCTTGTTCCTGTTTGTGCAGGGGTACGTACGCCGCCCGCTTCACCGGCTGATGGGCGCACTGTTGCTGGCTGCCGGGCTGTTTGCGCCGTTGTCCCGGGGGCCGTGGATTGGCGCGGTGGTTATCGTGGCGGTGTTCATTGCCTTGGGCAGGGGGGCGGTAAAGCGCCTGACGCTGCTGGCAGCGGCCGGCATGCTCGCCCTGCCCTTGCTCAGCGTGGTACCGGGTGGTGACAAGGTACTGGACCTGCTGCCATTCATTGGCAACCTGGAAAAAGAAAACATCACCTATCGCGAACGGCTGATGGACAACGCCTGGATCGTGATCCAGCGTAACCCGCTGTTCGGCTCGTTCGATTTCCGCAACACGCCGGAAATGCAGTCGATGATCCAGGGCGAAGGCATCATTGATATCGTCAACACCTACATCAACCTGGCGCTGCGGGTGGGGCTGGTGGGGCTGGGCCTGTTCGTGGCGTTCTTCGCGGTGGTACTGCATGGCATCTACAAGGCCATGCGCAGTTTCGAAGACAAGGACGACGAGCGAAGGCAGCTGGGCCGGGTGCTGCTGGCCACGCTGGTCGGCATTCTGGTCATCATCTTCACCGTCAGCAGCATTACCTTCATCCCCATCGTGTACTGGTCAATCGCGGGCATTGGTGTGGCCTATGTGCACATGGTGCGCAGGCTTCACCAGCGCCAGGCGTTGCCGCTGGCAGACCCCGCCACCGGCCCCAGGCCCTCCCTTCCCAGGAACTTGCCATGACCCCGCACCGGCTGCGATCCCTGCTGCGCCTTTCTACCCTGGCCGCACTGGCCGTGCTGCCACTGGCCGGGTGGGCGACGGCCTGGCAAGTGAGTGTCGATGAAAGCAATGGCTTGCCCACCGTGACTCGGGGCGGCGGGCCCGTGATGACGGCCAAGTTCGACTTCTGGGCAGGGAACTGGAGCTGGACGGCCTTCCAGACCGGGTTCAAGGTAGACGGCCCCTACCAGTACAGCCTGCAAGGGCAGAACAAGGCACTGGACTTCGACCTGCAGGCCAGCATCGGTAAAGAACAGCCACAAACCCTCGTCTGGGTCTTCGACCTCACCGCCCACAGCCGCCAGGCCGGGGTAATGGGTGGCGGCATCATGTTCCAGTTCGACCCCGCCCAGATCAGTGGCGAAATGGGCCCGCCACACCTGTTGCCCGGCAACAGCGGCTGGTCGTGGGGCAATGCAGACAAGGGGCGGCGCGTGGAAATGCGCTTCGACCCGCCACTGGCCAACATCTACTTCGAGCGGGGCAACCCGGCCGAGCTCCGCGCTTTTCTGTACAAAGACCCGATCACCCCGGGCAAGCAGCAGATAAAAGCCGTGCTCAACGTGACCGGCGACATCGCCCTGGCGCCCACGGCCACTGAACGCTTTGGCCTGGTAGACCCCGCCAGCTGGCCAGACGACCAGTTGGACTGGCGCACCTCCCCGGTGGACCTGTCGTTTCTCAACGCCCAGGAAAAGCCTGCCGGCAAGCACGGCTTCCTGAAGGCTGAGGGCGAGCGATTGCTGTTCGAGGACAACACCCCGGTGCGCTTCTGGGGCACCAACCTGTCGGCCTACTCATTGTTCAAAAGCCCTGACGAAGAGATTCGCCAGCAAGCCAAGCGGCTGTCGGCGCTGGGGTTCAACCTGGTGCGCCTGCACCACCACGACTCGCCCTGGGTCAGCCCCAACGTGTTCGGCGATGGCACACGTGTGCGCGATACCCGCCAGCTGGACGCCGAAGCCCTGCGCAAGCTCGACCTGTGGATCAAGGCGTTGAAGGACGAAGGCATTTACATCTGGCTGGACATGCATGTGCAAAGGGCGCTTGCCGCAGGCGACGGCATCGATGATTTCGACGAACTGGCCAAGGGCGGCGACCGGGTTGACCTCAAGGGCTACGCCTACGTCAACGCCAGCATCCAGCAGGCGATGAAGCGCTTTGCCGAGCAATACCTGACCCACGTGAATGCCTACACCGGGCTTGCCTACAAGGATGACCCGGCCATCGCCGCCGTGCTCATCACCAACGAAAACGACATTACCCAGCATTACGGCAACGCGCTGTTGCCCGACAAAGGCGTACCGCAGCACAGTGAGCGTTATATGGCTGCCGCCAAGGCATTCGCCAGGCAGCACGACCTGCCAGCGGACCAGACCTGGCGCGCCTGGGAGCACGGTCCGTCAAAGCTGTTTCTCAATGACCTGGAACAGCGCTTCAATGCCGACATGATCGCGCACCTGCGGGGCCTGGGGGTGCGGGTGCCGATTGCCACCACCAGCACCTGGGGTGGCAACGGGCTGAGTGCCCTGCCCGCGTTGAGCGTGGGTGATGTGATCGATGCCCACAGCTACGGTGCCGGCGGCCAGCTGGAGAAGAACCCCCTCACCAGCGATGGCATGATCGACTGGCTGGCGGCTGCCCAGGTGGTCGGCAAGCCGCTGACCGTTACCGAGTGGAATGCCGAGCCATTCCCCCTGCCCGACCGCCATTCACTGCCGCTGTACGTGGCCGGCACCGCCAGCTACCAGGGCTGGGACGCGATGCTGCAATACGCCTACAGCCAGCAGGCGTTCAACCCCGGTTGGCGCACCGCGGACAACTGGCATGCCTACAACGACCCGGCCATGCTCGCCACCCTGCCCGCAGCCGCCCTGTTGTACCGCCGCGGCGATGTGCAACTGGCCAAGACCCACTTCGTGTTCGCCCCGCCACCTGCCACCTTGTACAACCAGGAAATCACCCCACGCACCTCGGCACTGCTGCGCACGGCAGTGGGCCTGGGCCAGTTGCAGATCGCGCTGCCGGTGACGCCAGAACTGCCATGGCTGAAACCTGCCGCCGTGCCCGCTGATGCGCAGGTGTTGGTTGACCCCGGGCAAGCGTTGCTGCCAGCCGATGCCAGCCACGTGGTCAGTGACACGGGAGAGCTGTCGCGCAACTGGCAACAGGGCATCTACACCATCGACACCCCACTGACCCAGGCGGCTACCGGTTGGCTGGGCGAGCGCACCCTCACCTTGGGTGCCATCGAGATCAAGGCCCATACGCCTTATGCCAGCGTGGCAGTGCAGAGCCTGGACGGCGAGCCTCTGGGCCAATCCCGCAGCCTGCTGCTGTCGCTGGGCACCCGCGCTGTCCCCAAGGCCGATGACAAGACGCCCTTCTACGTCGAGCCGCTCAAGGTCGACCTGAGCATCAAGGCACCAGCCGGCCTCAAACTGTTCGCCCGAGATGCCCAGGCCCAGCTCAAGCCGCTGCCGCTCAGCTACAAGGATGGGCATTACCGCATCTCGCTGGATGGCAGCTACATGTCCAATTGGCTGTTCTTGAAATAGGGCATATGGCCATCTACGCTCAGGTCACCTGTGACCCACCTGCACGTTCCTGGGGCAGTTCACTGCATGCGTCAATGGCAGCTTCGCGGAGGTGGGCATGAGGTATCTGGTGGTCGGGGGTTCGGGCTATATCGGTTCGCACATGGTCAACCACCTGCTGGAGGCGAGCCATGAGGTGGTGGTCGCCGACCTGGTATCACCCGGCCCGGGTATCTGCTGGGCCAGGCTGGACATTGCCGACGAGGCGGCGCTGGACCTGCTGTTCGGCATGTACCGGTTTGATGCGGTGTTCCACTTTGCTTCGTTCATTCAGGTGGGCGAATCTGTCAGTGCACCCGGCAAGTACTACCAGAACAACGTAGCCGCGACGCTGGCCCTGCTGCAGGCGATGGTAAATGCCGGCGTCAGGCACCTGGTGTTTTCGTCGAGCGCTGCCGTGTATGGCGACCCGCAGGCGGTGCCAATCAATGAAGCGCACCCCAAGGCGCCGATCAACCCATATGGGCTGAGCAAGTGGATGGTGGAGCAGATACTGGAGGATTTCGACCGCGCATACGGCTTGAAGTCTGTGTGCCTGCGCTATTTCAACGCAGCGGGCGCAGACCCGCGAGGCCTGCTCGGCGAGCGGCACGAGCCGGAGACGCACCTGATTCCGCTGATTCTGCAGGCAGCGTCGGGTCGGCGTGAAGCCGTGACGGTGTTTGGCCGGGACTACGACACCCCCGACGGCACCTGCATCCGTGACTACGTGCACGTGAACGACCTGGCAGCGGCCCATGCACTGGCCGTGGATTACCTGATGGCGGGCGGTGAGCGGGCTGCATTCAACCTGGGCAATGGCCTGGGGTTCTCGGTGCAACAGGTAATCGACACGGCGCGCACGGTCACCGGCCGGCCCATCGCCACCCTGGACGCCCCCCGCCGCCCCGGCGACCCACCCAGGCTGGTGGCCGATGCCACCCAGGCCATGCAGGTGCTGGGGTGGCAGCCGGCCTATGCGGCGCTTGAACAGATCGTGCTGCATGCGTGGCAGTGGGAGTTGCAATACCCGTGGCCGGCGCGTGGGGCCATTCGCGGGTGAACCCGCTCCCACAGGGTGGGTTGCACGTAGAAGGGCTGGAACGCAGCTCCAGCGATACCAGCGTTGGGTCACAGGTTGCAGGGGGCGCCAGGCGCCCCATCGCGAGCTGCGCTCGCTCCTACGGGGGAAATCAATAATACGTCCGTGGCTTCTCGTCGGCCTTGTTCAGCACCGTCCCCAGCAAGTTCACCGTCCCCAGGTGATGCAGGCAATCTTCGATTTCCTTCTTGTTGTTCATGCCATTGGCCACCACCAGCAGCACACAGTCGAACTTCGGCATCACGGTGATGGCGTCGTCCGAACTGAGCAACGGCGGCAGGTCGAAGATGCAAATGCGCGACTCATACCGGTTGCGCAGCTCCCCGATCAGATGGTTCACCTTAGGCGAGCACAGCACTTCGGTGGACATCGGCACCGGCACGCGGGTGGGTAATACCACGAACCGGGGCAAGGTGGGGTTGACCAGGCAATCCTGCAGCGGTGCCTGATCGTTCAGAAACTCGTTGAGCGAACGCTCCATGGGCAACCCCAGCGTGCTGCCCACCTTGGGCCGACGCAGGTCGAAGTCCACCAGCAAGGCGGTCCTGGTGGTGTGGTGGGCGATGCTCATGGCCAGGTTGATCGCCAACACCGTCTTGCCCGCTTCCGGCGTGGGCGAGGTGATGGCCAACGTGCGCCAGCCGTTTTCTTCCATCGCCCTGAGCACCTGGGTGCGCAGCAGGTCGATGGGGCCGTTCATCACCGAGTTCTTGTTGTAGGCAACGATACGGTGGCGCTCCAGATGGTCTGCGCGCAACGCGACCACCTGGGTGTTCACGTAATCGAACTGCCCCGGCACCTCGGCCAAGCCAGTACCCGGTGTGGGTGTGACTGCCTGGGGTGTACCGGGGGTGACGGGGTGCACGTCATTGCCTACAGCGGGCTTGATCCTGTCCATCACTGCTTCCCTATGCAAATTTGGACGTGAATTTGAGCAGCAGTACATCCAGTGGCATGTAGAACAGGTGTATCAGCACCAACAGGATAGCCGCCAGCACCAAGGCTGCCAGGATCAGCCCGTTGCGCCAGCGCTTGCGCCGGGCAACGTCGGCCCGCGTATCAATGTATGGCAGGGCCACCAGCACACGCTTGCCCAACAGGTTTTCCAGGGCGCCGACGCCCCGCACCCGCTGGTTGAGCAATTCAAGCAGCACCACCAACGCCCCACCCCCGGCAGGTGCCAGCACCAGGCCCAGTGCGGCGATTTTCTTGCGGTTGGGTTTGATCGGCTTCTCGGGCATCAGCGGCGGCTCCAGCAGCACGAAGCGCTCGGCCTTGTTTTCCTGCTCCAGGCTTTCGGTGATCTTGGCACCCATTTCCTTGGCGCGGATTTCCTCGTACTTTTTGCGGGCGTTGTCGTGGTCGCGCATCAAGGTCACCAGCCCACGTTCAACCTGCGGAGCCTCCAGAATCTCGGCTTCGTAGCCTTCCATCTTCTTGGTCAGCTCGCGCTTCTGGTCAGCCAGCGACGTGATGCGCTCCTGGGCAGCGCTCATCTTGGCGCGCACCCGTGCAGCATCAAGGCTCACAGTGGAAGCCACGGCAGTAGGGTTGCCGCTGGCCTCCAGGGCCTGGATCTTGCGCTTCACCGCCACCACGTCTGGGTGGGCCTCCTTGTAACGCGTCAGCAGGCGCGCGTATTCGGCTTTCAGGCTGGCAAGGTCCTGGGGCTGGTCGGCACTGGCGGGCCGGGCGGCATCACCGGTTTTGGTGGCAAGGCCAGCGTTGGCGGCCGACAGCTCCAGTTCCAGGTAACGTAGTTCTTCTTGCGCGGCCTTGTAGTCGCGGTCCACTTCACGAAACTCCAGCTCTGAGCGGGACAACATGTTCATGCGCAGGGTCTGGTGTTCGGGCAGGGCATTGGCATGGGCCTGTTTGAAGTCGGCCAGCTGGTTTTCCAGGCTGGCGAGCTCAGCACCCAACTTGTCTGCCTCCTGGGTAAGAAACTCGGTGGTTTCATTGGCTCGCTCTGTGCGCTGCTTGAGGTTTTCGTTGAGGAACAGCGTCACCAGTTCGTCGGTAACCTGCTTGGCGACTTCGGGCTGGCGATGTTCGAAGGACACGTTGAACGCCACGGTGGCCTCGCCACGCCCCCTCACGAACGTGGTCAGGGGCTCCACCACGATGGCATTGCGCAGTTGGTCGATCTTGTCGCCTTCACTCAGGCGCTTGTCGGCGAACAGGCCGTACTTGTCGATGATGCGCAGCAGGTTTTCCCGTGTCATCACCCGCTGGCGGATCAACTCGATGCGCTCATCGGCAAAGGTGGTGGTGTTGGTGGACACCAGCTCAGGCGAAATCTGCTGCGATTCCACCAGGATGGTGCCGGTCGACTGGTAAATCGGCGGCACCATCAACGCTACCGCTACGGTGGCAGCCAGAATGACCGCTGCACTCACCCCCAGCACCAGGGCCCGTTCCTTGATAATGGCGATGTAATCTCTGAGAGACAGCTCGTAGTCGGACTTCATGGGGCCACCTGCCATGGGTTCAGATGTCGGGGTACCTGTACGTCAACGTCAAACCAACGATCGTGGCGGTGGCATCACCCTGAAGGTCCTGCTGCCGCTCCTTGCACATCAACGATAGACGCAGGTCCCAATAGGGCGAGAACTGCCTGCTGGCCCACACGCTGTACATCTGCAAGGTGTTGGGGATCTGCCCTTTGCTGTCCTGCCAGGCGGCGTCGGCGCCCACGCGGGTCAATTCATCAAGCGCATAACTCCATACGCCTCGGACCTGGTCGAGCTGGGCAAAGCCACCTTGGGCGCTGGCTACGGTACTGCGCTCCACCGTCAGGCTGGCGTCGGTCCGCGCCCCGGTATACAGCAGCGACACACCGCCCTCCCCGCGGCGGCCGCCCTGAGGGCCAGACACCTTGTTCACGCCCAGGTGGGCATCGGCACTGACGTTCTCGGAGATCCGGTACTTCACACCCACCGCAGGGCTGTAGCTGTTGGAGGCTGTGGCGGTGAGGTCCTGCTCAGGCTCGTAGCGCCGCACGCCAAAACGGGTATACACATCGGCCCGCTCGCTCCAGGCATACGTCCAGGTCGAAACGTTCGCCAGTTCGTCGTAGCCGGTCAGGCTGCTGATGTCGTAGCGAGCACGGTTGAAGGTGGTTTCGTTGCTGAGGGTGCTGCGCTCGGTGATGGCCTGGCTCCAGTTACCGCTCAGCGTGTAGAGCTTTTGCGTACCGTCGGTGGTCACCACACCGGTATCGAGCACCGTGCCCGACAAGGTGGAGCTTTCGTTGTAACGGGCCAGTAACCCGAACTGCCCGCGCTCGGTAGTGCGCTGCCAGCCCAGGCTGATGTCCGGGTCCTCGCGGTTGTCGACCACGTTGGTGTTGGATGAGCGCAACACGTGCAGGCCCAGGCCGAATCTCAATTCGTCGCGGTCAAAGTTGCCGATCAACGTGTAGTCGGGGGCGATGAGCGTGCGGGTCACGCCTTTCTCGCCCGAGGGCAACAACAACGGGTTGCTGTCGTATTCGACCGACGTGGGGACAACTACGGTGGATTGCCAAGTTGCTGCCAGCGCGCTGCCGGTAAGCGGCAACGCCAGGAGTGCCGTTGCAATGCGAGTTGTTTTTAGAAAAGGCATTGAATGTACTTATTTGAAGGCAGGATCAAGGAACGACCAGCGTGTCGCCAGCCTGAAGTTGGAAGTTGGTCGACATGTCACGACCCGACACCAGGTCCTTGTATCGCACGGGCAGGATCCTTTGGGAAGCACCGCTGCCGCGCACTACCTTTATTTCGCTTTCATCGGCAAACTTGTCCAGCCCGCCCGACATGCTCAGGGCCTGCAACACTGCCGTGGGCCCGGCCATTTGCACAGGGCCGGGTTTGATCACCTTGCCCTGTACATACACCAAGTTGCCGGCGATGCTTTTCACCACCACGCTCACATTCGGGTCTGGGAGGAATTTCTCGAGTTTGGTGGCGACCTGTTTTTCCACCGCTGTCACGTCCAGGCCGGCAACATCGATGCGCCCGGCGAGGGGGAAGGTAATGCTGCCGTCCGGCAACACCGTGGCTTCCTGGCGCAGGCTGTCTTCCTGCCACACGGAGATCATCACCACATCGCCAGGGCTGAGCAGATACGCTGGCGCGCTTTGCGCCGCCATGCCCTGCCCCGACCACGCTACCAGCAAGCCTACGACGGCAATCAATGAACGCACCATGAGGGTCCCTCCGGCCAGATGGCCCGACTTAGAGCACTGAAGAGAACAACACACCGACTCTCGCTCCGCTTCGCGGGCCTACACCCCGCGACGGCCTGAACTTCGTCCTGAAGGCCCTTGCAACACCCTGCGTTACTTGCCCAGTGACCCTGTATTAACCGGGGGTACTGGCAATATAGCAATGGTTGGCAAATTCACAAGCCAGGTGCCCTGCAGGCCCACCGTGAACATGCAGCCCGGTACAGCTGTTCAAATCTTTCTTCTATTGGCCACCGCCACGAAGCCCACCACGGCAAATGCAAAGAACCAGACCGCCGTTGAAACAGGAATGATACTGGTCTGGTTGATATACGAATCGGCCGCCCTCGCCGCCCCGCTCAACAGCACCAACAAGAAGAGGGATTTGATAATCAGTGTCGTGCGCATACGCCCCGTCCTTTTTAACAGGCTATTCAATGAGTTATTGGCGCGATGATGCGGGATTTGCTGCGGTGTTGATCTGAGCTTATGGGCAGGGTGCTATTACGTCAATGATCCGACACCATAATATAAATCAATGGAGGTCGAGCGAATTAGTCAAAAAAACGACACCCCCTTTCGGCGGCCCATGGGCATGGGCCACCTCGACATCAGGCGTTTGTTTAGGGGAGACCTAGGGCATCACAGGGGGCACGTATTGCAACGTGGCCCCCAACGCCCAGAGCAGAAACAGCACCAGCGGAACATGCACCAGCAACTGCACGAAGGAGAAACCGATCAGGTCACGCGCCTTAAGCCCCAGTACCCCGAGCAGCGGCAGCATGTAGAACGGGTTGATCAGGTTGGGCAGCGCTTCGGCCGCGTTGTAGATCTGTACCGCCCAGCCCAGGTGGTACTGCAGGTCATTGGCCACCAGCATCACGTACGGTGCCTCGATGATCCACTTGCCACCCCCGGAAGGGATAAAGAAGCCCAACACCGCCGAATACACGCCCATCAGTACCGCATAGGTGTCGTGGGTGGCGATCTGGGTGAAGAACAGCGAAATGTGGTGGGCCAAGGTCTGCTCGTCCAGGCCTTTCACCTGCGTGAGTATCGCCGCGATCGAGCCGTACAGCGGAAACTGGATCAGTACGCCCGTGGTGGTGGGTACCGCCCGGGCAACAGCATCCAGGAAACTGCGCGGGCGCCAATGCAGCAGCGCGCCCACCATGATGAACAGCAGGTTATAGGTGTTCAGCCCGGAAATGGCGGTGATCGCCGGTTTGCTGGCGAACTCCTGGTACAGCCAGCCCGCAGCCAGCGCCACCAGCAGCAGAATCAGCAAGGGGCTGTGCTCCAGCCATTCGCCCGGCCGGGTGCGCTGGGGGGCAGGCGGTGCGCTGAAGCTGGGGTCGACACCACAGTCGGCGGCGCTGCGGGCGCTGTTGGGCCCGGGCGCAGTGGCGTAGGCGATCACCAGCGATACCAGCACCAGCGCTGCCAGCATGACCCCGGACTGCCACAGGAAGATGGTTTCGGTGAACGGAATGACCCCGGTAATCGACAGGATCGACGGCGGCAGGCTGGCGGGGTTGGCCTGCAGTTGGGCCGCCGAAGATGACAGGCCGAGCGCCCACACGGCCCCCAGGCCCAGGTAGGCGGCGGCGCCTGCGGCTCGGTAGTCCATGCTCAGGTCGGTGCGCCTGGCCAGGGCACGCACCAGCAGCCCACCAAACACCAGTGACAGCCCCCAGTTGAGCAGCGACGCCAGCATCGAGATCAGTGCGACCCAGCACACCGCCGTGCGGCCATTGCGCGGGATACGTGCCAACCGGTCGATCAAGCGCGCAGCAGGGGGTGAGCTGGCGACCACATACCCGCCTATCACCACGAAGGCCATCTGCATGGTGAAGGGGATCAGGCTCCAGAACCCGTCACCAAACGCCTTGGCGGTATCCAGTGGCTTGGCCCCCATGGCCAGGGCACCGATGCATACTAGCAATACCGCCAGCGCGGCGAATACCCAGGAGTCTGGGAACCAGCGTTCGGCCCAGTTGGAACAGCGCAAGGCAAAGCGGGCGGAGCGGCTGTCTTGAATTTCAGCGGCCACAGTGTCGTTCCTTTTATTGGTTTTATCGGGGTGCAGCATTTTCAGCTAACAACAACCAAACCCCGCAGCAACAGGCGTACCCGCGCATACGCCGGTGCAAACACCGGATAATGCGCGGGTGGGCCTGCGGCTGCGGGGCTGCAGGGTATGGCTTAGAAGGTCATTTCCTTCACATCATCGGCCACGATCAACTTGCCGGCGGTTTTCGCCACGATCTCCTCGATGCTCACACCTGGCGCTGTCTCGCGCAGGATGAAAGCGCCGTCTTCGATCTCAAGATAGGCAAGGTCGGTGAGCACTTTGCGGATACAGCCCGCACCGGTCAGGGGCAGGCTGCACTGGGGCAGCAATTTGGACTCGCCATCTTTGGAGGCGTGGGTCATGGTGACGATGATGTTCTCGGCACCCGCCACCAGGTCCATGGCGCCGCCCATGCCTTTCACCAGCTTGCCGGGGATCATCCACGAGGCGATGTTGCCGTGCACATCCACCTCGAAGGCGCCCAGCACCGTCAGGTCTACATGGCCGCCGCGAATCATGGCGAAGGACTGCGCCGAATCGAAGATCGACGCCCCTACCCGGGCGGTGACGGTTTGTTTGCCAGCGTTGATCATGTCGGCATCGAGCGTGCTCTCGGTGGGGAATTCGCCCATGCCCAGCAGGCCGTTCTCCGACTGCAGCATCACATCCATGTCTGCCGGTACGTAGTTGGCGACCAGGGTGGGGATGCCGATGCCCAGGTTTACGTAGTAGCCATCTTTCAGTTCACGGGCGACGCGTTGCGCCATTTGTTCGCGGGTCAGTGCCATGGTCAGGATCTCTTTGTTGTTCTGGAAGGTGGCACTCAGGCCTTGACGGTGCGCTTTTCGATACGTTTTTCGAAGGTGCCGACAATGACCCGGTCCACGTAAATGCCTGGGGTATGGATTTCGCTGGGCAGCAACACGCCAGGCTCGACGATCTCTTCCACTTCCACCACGGTGACCTTGCCAGCGGTGGCCGCCAGCGGGTTGAAGTTTTGCGCAGTGTTGCGGTACACCACGTTGCCGTAGTGATCGGCCTTCCAGCCCTTGACGATGGCGAAGTCACCGGTGATGGATGCTTCCAGGATGTACTTGCGACCGTTGAATTCGCGCACCTCCTTACCTTCGGCAACCGGGGTGCCGTAGCCGGTGGCGGTGAAGAATGCAGGGATGCCAGCGCCGCCGGCGCGCATTTTCTCGGCAAGGGTGCCCTGGGGGGTCAGCTCCACCTCCAGCTCGCCGCTGAGCAGTTGGCGTTCGAACTCGGCGTTTTCACCCACATAAGAGGCAATCATCTTGCGAATCTGATGGCCCTCCAGCAAAACACCCAGGCCAAAGCCATCCACACCGCAGTTGTTGGAAACCACGGTCAGGCCTTTGACGCCGCGGCGCTTGATTTCCTGGATAAGGTTTTCGGGAATACCGCACAGGCCAAACCCACCGGCCAGTACCGTCATGTCATCGGTCAGGCCTTCGAGGGCCTGTTCGTAAGTTGCAACGCGCTTGTCCAGTCCGGCCATGCTGATCCGCCTTTTGTAGTTGTAGAACCGACGAGGCTGTCGGTGAGCGTGTGTACACATCTTCACCGCAAGCAACTGATTTGTTAATTTTGTTTTCGTCATCGATTGATAACGTTTACAAATCAAAGCATAGGCGAGCCCCATGAATGTCAAACAGCTGCGTGCCTTCGTCACCGTGGCCAAGTTCCAGAGCTTCGCCCAGGCCGGGGAACACTTGCACATTTCCCAGCCGGCGCTGAGCCTGACCATCAAAGCCCTGGAAGAAAACCTGGGGGGCGCCCTGCTCACCCGCACCACGCGCAGCGTCAGCCTTACGGCCGAAGGCGAGGTGCTGCTGCCGCTGGCCCGGCGCCTGCTGGCCGACTGGGATGACACCGAAGAAATGCTCCGCCAGCGTTTCACCCTGCAACTGGGCCGGGTGTCCGTTGCGGCCATGCCCTCGTTTGCCGGTAACCTGCTGCCCCACTCCTTGAAGGTATTCCGCCAGCGTTACCCGAAAGTGAACGTGACCGTGCACGACGTGATCAACGAGCAGGTACAGGAACTGGTGCGCCATCGGCGCGTCGAACTGGGCATTGGCTTCGAACCCGACAATATCGATGGGCTGCATTTCCACCCGCTGTACATGGACCGCTTCGTGGCGGTGGTGCCCGCCGAATCGCCGTTGGCCCGTTTGGCCCAGGTCAGTTGGGCGCAACTGATGGCGGAAGATTTCGTCGCCCTGCAACGCCCGTCGGCGGTACGGCTGCTGATGGAGCAGAACGTGGCGGCGCAGCATGGCCGGTTGGCGGTGGCGTTCGAAAGCCACCAACTGTCTACCGTAGGGCGGATGGTGGCCAGCGGCCTGGGTGTGAGTGCGGTGCCGGCGCTGTGCATCAACCAGATGCAGGAGCTGGGCGCCTGTTGTGTGCCATTGGTGCAGCCCACGGTCGAGCGACGTATCGGCGTGATCGCCCTGAGCGAACACAAATTGTCTACCGCAGCGCAGGCGCTGCTCGAGGTGCTGCTTTCCACTACCCGAATACCGGAGGTGACATGCGTAACGTGACACTGGCAGGCCAACAGGTGCCCTGCATTGGCCAAGGCACTTGGTACATGGGGGAAGACCCGGCGCAGAAAACTGCAGAAGTGCGGGCCTTGCAGCAAGGCATCGACTTGGGCATGACCCTGATCGATACCGCTGAAATGTATGCCGAGGGCGGGGCCGAGCAGGTGGTCGGGCAGGCGCTGGTCGGCCGGCGCGACCAGGTGTTTCTGGTCAGCAAGGTGTACCCGCACAACGCCAGCAGGCGCGGCATGGCGGCAGCGTGCGAGCGCAGCCTGGCGCGGCTGGGCACTGACTGCATCGACCTGTACCTGCTGCACTGGGCAGGCCAGCACCCGTTGGAAGAAACGGTCGAAGCCTTCGAGCGCCTGCGCGAGCAAGGCAAGATCCGTCGTTGGGGCGTGTCCAACTTCGATGTGAACGACCTTCAGGAACTGCACGGCACTGGCTGCGCTACTGATCAGGTGCTGTACAACCCGGCGCAGCGCGGCATCGAGTTCGACCTGCTGCCATGGTGCACACAGCAGGCCATGCCGATCATGGCCTACTGCCCCTTGGCCCAGGCCGGGCAATTGTTGCAGCACCCGGTACTGCGCCAGGTCGCTGAACGGCACGGCGCCACACCCGCACAGGTGTGCCTGGCCTGGGTAACGCGGCAAGACACGGTTGTGGCCATCCCCAAGGCGGTTGCGCCAGAGCACGTAAGGCTCAATGCCGGTGCCGGGCAACTGGCCCTGATCCAAGAGGATCTACAAGCGATTGACCAGGCCTTCCCGGGCCCGGTACGCAAACAGCGCCTGGCGATGGTGTAAACCCGCGTTGGCGAGCGGCCTGCAGTGGCGGTCAGTGGAAGTCGCGGCTGCGCACATCCAGGCCCTGCAGCAACTGGCTGACATCCTCCAGCCGCCGGGCGACCAGGTGCCGCACGCCATTTTCCTGCTCCAGCCGCCCGCTGACCTTGAGCAGCTGCGAGCCCACCAGGGCCCGCCGCTGCCGTTCGGCCAGGTCGCGCCATACCACCACATTGACCATGCCGTGTTCATCTTCCAGTGTGACGAATGTGACGCCGCTGGCGGTTTGCGGGCGCTGCCGGCCCACCACCAGCCCCGCCATGGCAATGGCATCACCGTGCTCCACACCCGCCAGCTCACCGGAGCTGCGGCAGCCCAGTGCGCGCAGCCGTGAACGCAGCAGCGTCAGCGGGTGCGGGCCCAGGGTGGTGCCGAGGGCCTGGTAGTCTGCCACCAGGTCTTCGCCCACCGTTGGCGCGGGCAGCTCAACCCGCGCTTCCGGTGCTGCTTGCACGTTCGCGAACAGGGGTAGCTGCGCCTGCACGGCGGCCACTTCCCAACGGGCCTGGTGCCGGTGGCGCGCCAGCGAGCGCAAGGCACCGGCGTCAGCCAGGTGCGCACGGGCGCGGCTGCCCAGTGCAGCGCGCAGGCACAGGTCTTCTACATCTCGCCAAGGTTGCTGTGCCCTCGCCTGCTCCAGCCTCAACGCATCGGCCTCGGCCAGGCCACGGACCAGGCGCAACCCCATGCGGATGGCCAACACGCCCTGCGGGCAAGGCTCAAGGCTGCAATCCCAGTGGCTGTGGCACACATCCACCGGGCGCACGTCGATCCCCTGGCGACGGGCCTCCTGCAGCAACTGGTCGGGGCTGTAGAAGCCCATGGGCCAGCTGTTGACCAGGGCACAGGTAAAAATGGCCGGCTCGTGGCACTTCAGCCAACTGCTGGCGTAACACAGCAGGGCGAAACTGGCGGCGTGGGACTCGGGGAAGCCGTAGCTGCCAAAGCCCTTGATCTGCTCGAAGATACGTTCGGCAAAGGCCACCTCGTAACCGTTGCGCAACATGCCCTGCAACAGGCGCTCACGGTGCGGTTCCAGCCCCCCATGGCGCTTCCAGGCGGCCATGCTGCGGCGTAACTGGTCTGCTTCGCCGGGGCTGTAGTCGGCGGCAACCATGGCCAGCTCCATCACCTGTTCCTGGAACAACGGCACACCCAGGGTTCGTTCGAACACTTCCTTCAACTTGGGCGATGGGTAGGTGACAGGCTCCTGTTGCAGCCTGCGGCGCAGGTAGGGGTGCACCATGTCGCCCTGGATCGGGCCGGGGCGCACGATGGCCACTTCGATGACCAGATCGTAGAACGTCTGTGGCCTCAGCCGCGGCAGCATCGCCATTTGCGCACGCGACTCGATCTGGAACACGCCCATGGTCTCCGCCCGGCTGATCATGGCGTAGGTGGCTGGGTCCTCCGGGGGGATGGTGGCCAGGGTAAGCGTGCGGCCCCTGTGCTGGTACAGCAGGTCGAAGCACCGGCGCAGGGCACTGAGCATGCCCAGGGCCAGCACGTCGACCTTGAGCAGGCCGACCATGTCCAGGTCGTCCTTGTCCCACTGGATCACCGTGCGCTCGGCCATGGCTGCGTTCTCCACGGGCACCAGCTGGTGCAGTGGCTGTTGGGAGATCACGAAGCCGCCGGGGTGCTGCGACAGGTGGCGAGGGAAGCCGATCAGCTCGCCGGCCAGTACCAGTACCCGGCGCAGCGAAGGGCTGGCGGCATCGAAACCCGCCTCCGCCAGGCGTTGCGGGTCCGGGATGCGGTCGGTCCAGCGCCCGCAACACTTGGCCAGGGCATCGACCTGGTCGGCGGGCAACCCCAGCACCCGCGCCACATCCCGCACGGCACCGGCTGCATGATAGGTATTGACCACTGCCGTCAACGCAGCGCGGTGCCTGCCGTAGCGACGGAACACATACTGGATCACTTCCTCGCGGCGGTCGTGCTCGAAGTCCACATCGATGTCGGGCGGCTCGTTGCGCTCGCGGGACAGGAACCGCTCGAACAGCAGGCGGTGTTCCATCGGGTCCAGCTCGGTGATGCCCAGTACGAAACACACCACCGAGTTGGCCGCCGAACCCCGGCCCTGGCAGAGGATGTGCTGGCTGCGGGCAAAGGCGACGATGTCGTGCACCGTAAGAAAGTAGCTTTCGTAGCCCAGTTCTTCGATCAGGCCCAGTTCCCGCTCCAGCACGGCCCGCACCTTGGTAGTCGGCCCTGTGGGCCAGCGCAGCGGCAAGCCCTGCTCGCACAGGTGACGCAACCAGCTCGCCGGCGTATGGCCGCCTGGCACCAGTTCCTGGGGGTAGGTGTAGTGCAGTTCGCTCAAGTCAAAGTGGCAGCATTGCGCAATAGCCACGGTATGAGCGAGCAGATCGGCCGGATAGAGTTCAGCGAGCTGCTCTTGAGCACGCAAATGCCGTTCGCCGTTGGCGAACAGGAACCGCCCCGCTTCGGCAACCGTGCAGTGCTGCCGAATGGCCGTCATGCAGTCCTGCAACGCGCGCCGACCGCGTATGTGCATGTGCACATCACCACAGGCAACCGCAGCGATGCCCAGCGTGCGCGCCAGGCCTAGCAGGCGCTGCAGCCGCTGGGCATCGTCGTGGTGGCGGTGCATATGCACGGCCAGCCACAGGCGCTGATTGAACAAACCCTGGAGCCACTGCCCGGTGGCTGCGTCGCTGGTCTCATCAGGCACCCACAAGGCAAGCAGGCCGTAGGCGTGCGCTTGCAGGTCGTCACGCAACAGCTGGTACTGGCCTTTGGCAGCTCGCCGCCGCGCGTGTGTAATGAGGGCACACAGGTTCTGGTAGCCGGCCAGGTCCTGCACCAGCAACACCAGCTTGGGGCCGTCGTGCACCTGCACTTCACTCCCCACGATCAGCCGCAATTGATGCTGTTTGGCCGCCTGCCAGGCACGCACGATGCCCGCCAGCGTGCACTCATCGGTGATGGCCAGCGCCTCGTAACCTAGCTCACGTGCACGCCTGAACAGCTCATCAGCACTGGAAGCCCCACGCTGGAAGCTGAAGTTGCTCAGGCAGTGCAGTTCGGCATACCCCGTCATGCTCATGCAAACCAGCCTTGCAGCCACAACGGGCCACCCTGGCTGAGGTCACGGTAGGCCCAGCCGCGCAGGCCTTCACGGGTTTCTATGCGGTAATAGTCGCGGCGCACGTCCCCCCCATCCCACCAGCCGGACTCTATGCGCTCGGCCTGCCCCTGCACCTGATACGCCAGGCCATCGAGCAACGTGGGCGTGGCCAGCAGCCAGCCCGGGCGACTGCCCGGTGCGACCGGCATGTTGCCCAGGGCCCCCTGCTCGACCGCCTGCCAGGCATGCTCGGGCCGGTGATCGGCGGCGGCAAGCAGCCCCTTGACGGCTTCATCGCCAAGGCGTGCACGCAGGCGCTCGCGCAGTTGCTCCCAAGGTTGTAGCTGCTGGGCACGAGGGTCGAACAAGGCCTGGTGCTGGGGCACAAATGGGGGTAGGTCATCTGCCACCAGGCGCAGGTTACGCACCGGGGCCGGCAGGCGCAGTGGCTCCAGGCGACCACGGGCCAGCTCCAGGAGCATGCCGGCGTCACGCTCGGCGGCCAGCAGGCCGACGTCGAGCTGGGTATCGGCGCCCTGGGCATGCTCCAGATACACGCGAAAACGTTGCACACCGCAGTCACGCCCCGCCAGGAAGGCGGCCAGGTCATTGAGCATGCGCCGCAGGGGGAACAGCAGCGCCTGGTGTGACGCCACGTCGAAATTCAGCTCCAGCCGGGTTTCGAAGCGGTCTGGGGGCTGATAAAAGTCCAGCCCCAGGCTGCGCAGGCCCAGTAACTGGTCAAGGTGCAGTTGCACCTGGGCAGGAAAGCGCCTGGCCAGGGTGCTGCGGGGCAGCGCCAACACCTGGCCTAGCTGCTTCAAGCCCATGCGGGCGAACGCTTCGGCGGCGTCGGCTGGCAGCCCAAGCCGTTGCACCGGCATGCTCAACAGCGCCATGCGCGTGGCATCTGCGTCGCTGACCGCCAGGCCATCATGAGCATTGGCCAGTATGCGCGCGGCGACCGGGTTGCTGGCCAGCACGATGCGCTGGCGCAGGCCCAGCTCGGCCAGTTCCTCGCGCAAGCGTGCCTGAAACGCGGGCCAGGGGCCGAACAGCTTAAGGCTCGACCCCACCTCCAGCAGCAGTGCCCGGGGGTAATGCAGGCTGACCTGGGCGCTGAACCGATAGGCCCAGGCAGCCAGCAAGTGCTGCAGGGCATCAATGCGTTTGGCATCCACCTCGAGGCAGGTGAAGGCCTCAGCCAAGGCCCGTGCCGCCGTCAGGGTTTGCCCCGCCCGCAAGCCCAGTGCAGCCGCTGCCGGGTTTACGGCTTGCAGTACCCGCCTTTGGGCGGGGCCGCCCAGCAGCACCAACGGCGTGTCAGGGTCGTCGCGCTCGCGCAGGATGCTGTCCAGCGCCAATTGCGGGAACACGATGCAGGCCCAAAGCATGCTGCATCAACCCTGCCCGGGGCAGGCGATGGGCATGGCAGGCGGCATGCCCCCACGGCTTTTGATCACCCGCCATTGCGCTGGCCGTGTGTCGATGGCGATGCGCAAGGCCGCGGGCGAAGCATTCAGCTGCGCCTGGTGCGGCCGGCAGGCAAACGCCAGTGCCTGGCCGGTTTCGGCCGCCACCTGCAGGCGCCGCAAGGCCCGATCATCAGCCCACTCGGGCCAGCACACCACCGCCGCGCAGCTGCCTGAGCGCAGGCATTGTTCGGCCGCCCACAGGGTGTCTGCCTGCTCGGCATCCACCTGTACCAGCCAGCGCAAATCAATGCCGGCCGCCTGCCAGGCCGGCGCAAACGGGATGAACGGCGGTGCCACCAACACCACACGCCCGCCTTCGGCGGTGAGCCGTGCCATGGCGGGCCACATCAACTGCAATTCACCACAGCCGGGGCTGGCCAACAGCAGCTCGGTAAGGGCCGCAGCCGGCCAGCCACCTTCCGGTAGACGTTCGTCCAGCCGGGCATGCCCGGTTGGCTGCAATGCCTTGGGTTGTACCTGTGCCTGGCGCCCACGCCATACCCGACGCTGGTCGAGCAGCCGGTCCAGATCGACGACAGCGCCCATCAGTCGCGCCTCAGCAGGCCGCAGAAGATGCCTTCGATGAAGAACTCCTGGCCAGGCTGCACGTCGATTGGCGCATAGGCGGGGTTGCGGGGCAGCAGGCGATAGCCCTCACCCAGGCGCTGCAAGCGCTTGATGGTGACCTCGCCGTCCAGCCGGGCGACCACGATCTGCCCGTCGCGGGCGTCGCCCTGCTGGCGAATGCCAACCAGGTCGCCGTCAAAAATCCCGTCGCCGATCATCGAGTCGCCCCGCACCTTGAGCAGGTAGTCGGGCGTGCGCCGGAACAGGCTCGGGTCCAGCAGCAGCTGCTCGTGGATGCCAAGGTCCGGGCCGATGGGCGCACCCGCAGCCACCTGGCCCAATACCGGCAGCTCGAGGATTTCCGGGCGGCGTACCGGCTTCGCCAGGCGGATGCCCCGGGCCTGGTTGGGGGTGACGTCGATGTAACCGGCCTGGCACAGGGCGGTTATGTGCTTGCGCGCGACACTGCGCGAGGCAAAACCGAAGTGCACGGCAATGTCCGCCAGGCTCGGCGGCTGGCCTTGTTCGGTGATGCGCGCCCGAATGAATTCGAAAATGGCGCGGCGTTTGGGGGTGAGATTGTCCATGGAGCACATTTGTACTCTTTTAGTAGCACACTGAACAGCCCCCTTCGTCGTCAGGTTTGGTTATGATCCTGAAGCTCATGCGTTCACCACTGGATTGCCCATGCTCACCGCCCTGCTATTCGACCTCGACGGAACCCTGACCGACACCGACACCCTGCACTTGCAGGCTTTTCGACAGTTGCTGAACGAGCACGATGGCCGCGAACTCACCCAGGCCCAGTTCGATGCCCAGGTCAGTGGCCGCGCCAACGGCCAGTTGTTCGCCGAATTGTTTGCCGGTGCCAGCCCTGAGCAATGCAAAGCGCTGGCTGACCGCAAGGAGGCCCTGTTCCGCAGCCTTTCGCCGGCGTTGCAACCGCTGCCCGGCTTGCTGCGCCTGCTGGATTACGCCAACACGTCAGGCATGGGCATCTGCGTGGTCACCAACGCACCCCGCCTGAATGCGCAGCACATGCTCGGGGCCATGGGCCTGGCCGAGCGGTTCGAGCACGTGGTGGTGGCAGACGAACTGGCCCGCCCCAAACCCGACCCCCTGCCCTACCTCACCGGCTTGCAGTACCTGAACGCCGAAGCGAGCCAGGCCCTGGCCTTCGAAGACTCCCTGCCCGGGGTCGCGGCGGCGCATGCAGCAGGCATTTTCACGGTGGGGGTTGCGACCACGCAGACGCCGGAGCGGTTGATGGCTGCGGGTGCGGGGTTGGTGATTGACGATTTTGAAGCGCCAGCTTTGTGGGCGTTGTTGGCCAAACGCGGTGAGGCGGGCTGACGGATGCGCCGTCTGCCACGCCCCAGGGCCTACGCAAGTTGCCGAACCAGCTGATCGACATCAAGAGCGAGCATGCCAGCGAGCGTATTCTGGCGTTGACTGGCGGCAGTGCTGAAGACGTTGCCATTGAAGCAGTGCGTCACTGGGGCGCGGCCTACCGTCAGTGAGTGTGAGCTGCGCAGCCACGCGCGCTCGAATCTCTTAACTGTACTGCGAGAATCCCATGAGTGAACGTGCCTCACCCACCACCGCGCCACAGCCGCTACGTTTTCCGCCTGGACTGATCGTCGCGGTGCTGGCCATGGTGATCGTACTGTGCCTGCCACTGCCCGAAGCATTACCGGTCGCCGGGCAGCGGATGCTGGCAATACTGGCATTCGCGGTGACGGTGTGGGTGACCGAGGCGGTTTCCTACGAAGCCAGTGCCATCATGATCACCTCACTGATGGCGGTCTTGATTGGCATGGCGCCGACGCTGCAGGACCCCACCGTCATCTATGGCTCATCGGCCGGCGTGTCGATGGCCCTGAGCGGTTTTTCCAACCCGGCTTTGGCGCTGGTGGTCGGCGCGCTGTTCATCGCGGCGGCCATGACCCACACCGGCCTGGACAAACGCATCGCCCTGGTCACCCTGACCAAGGTCGGCGCCAGCACCCGGCGCATTCTGTTCGGCGCCATGCTGGTGATCGTGCTGTTGAGCCTGGTGGTGCCCAGCGCAACGGCCCGCAGCGCCTGCGTAGTGCCCATCATGATGGGCGTCATCGCTGCCTTTGGCGTAGCCAAACGCTCACACATCGCCGCCGGCCTGATGATCATCGTCGCCCAGGGCACCAGCATCTGGAACGTCGGCATTCAGACCGCTGCGGCGCAGAACCTGCTGACCGTAGGTTTCATGGACAAGATGCTCGGCCAGCGCGTGTCGTGGATTGACTGGCTGGTTGCCGGCGCGCCCTGGGCAGTGATCATGTCGGTGGTGCTGATCGTGGTGGTGCTGAGACTGCTGCCGCCTGAGAGCGACAGCGTGCCAGGCGGCCTGGACGCCGTGAAACAGAGCCTGGCCGAACTCGGCCCCATGACCGACGCGCAGAAGCGCTTGGGCATGGTTTCGCTGCTGCTGTTGCTGGCCTGGGCCACTGAAGGCAGGTTGCATGCGTTGGACACCACGACCACCACCTATGCCGGGCTGGTTATCCTGCTGTTGCCTCGTTTCGGCGTGATGACCTGGAAAGACGTGCAGTCGCGCATCCCGTGGGGCACGGTCATCGTGTTCGGTGTGGGTATCAGCCTGGGCACCGCACTGCTGACCACGCAGGCCGGCCAGTGGCTCGGCGCACAAGTGGTCAGCCACACCGGGCTCGACAGCATTTCACCACTGGGCGTGTTCGCGATACTCAGCGCCTTCCTGATCGTCATTCACCTGGGCTTTGCCAGCGCCACCGCACTCACCTCGGCGCTGCTGCCGATCCTCATGGCCGTGCTGCTTACACTACCCAGCGAATTCAGCCGGGTCGGCATGACCATGCTGCTCGGCTTTGCCGTCAGCTTTGGTTTCATCCTGCCGATCAACGCCCCGCAGAACATGGTCTGCCTGGGCACCGACACCTTTAACCCCAAGCAGTTCGCCCGTGTCGGTATACTCGTCACCCTGGTTGGCTATGTGCTGTTGCTGGTGTTTGCCAGCACGTACTGGAGCTGGCTGGGTTGGATCTGAAGTTCAACGATCCCCTAACGGGTCACATTTCACACCTGGAGCCTTGTCATGAATTCGCTCAAACGCATCTTCGTCACCGTGGGCCTGTGCCTTCTGGCCGGATGCGCAACACCTTCCTCGATGATCCTCAAAGACGGTCGCGAGCTGCAAACACTGGATACGCCGAAGTACGACAAGCAGAGCGGCTTCTTTGAGTTCAAATTGCTGGACGGTAAGCCTCAGAAAATCAACCGGGATTCGGTGTTGACGATTCGCAACCTGAAGTAACCCCTGCATGCTTTAACAACGGCGCCCGCGAAGCCCCTCGCCTTCGTGGGCGTTGTCGTATGCATCAACACCCACGAAGGCGAGGGGCTGGGTACGCGCTTAATCTGCGCAGGGTGGATGCTGTACTCCATCGACTTTACTGGTAACGTAAATTCACCTTACCGCCAAAGACTGCCCCGATGACACCACGCCCCCTCCCCCCTAGCGGTTTCATCCAGGTCCGCGGCGCCCGCGAGCACAACCTCAAGAACATTGATGTAGACATCCCACGTGACGCCCTGGTGGTGTTCACGGGCGTATCTGGCTCGGGCAAGTCGTCGCTGGCATTTTCCACGTTGTACGCCGAAGCCCAGCGCCGTTATTTCGAGTCCGTGGCGCCCTACGCCCGCCGCCTGATCGACCAGGTGGGTGTGCCGGACGTGGATGCCATCGACGGCCTGCCGCCGGCAGTTGCCCTGCAACAGCAACGCGGCACGCCCAGCGCACGGTCTTCGGTCGGCAGCGTGACCACGCTGTCCAGTTCCATCCGCATGCTCTATTCGCGGGCCGGGCAGTATCCGGCCGGGCAGCCCATGCTGTATGCCGAGGATTTTTCTGCCAACACACCCCAGGGCGCCTGCCCTGAATGCCATGGCCTCGGGCGGGTGTACGAGGTCAACGAAGCCACCTTGGTGCCGGACCCGTCGCTGACCATCCGCGAACGGGCCGTGGCCGCCTGGCCCATGGCGTGGCAGGGGCAGAACCTGCGCGACATCCTGGTGACCCTGGGTTATGACGTGGATGTGCCCTGGCGCGACCTGCCACAGGCGCAACGGGACTGGATACTGTTTACCGAAGAAACGCCCACCGCGCCGGTGTATGCCGGCCTGACACCTGCACAGACCCGCGCGGCACTGGAACGCAAACAGGAACCGAGCTACCAGGGCACGTTCATGGGCGCCCGGCGCTATGTGCTGCATACATTCATGCATTCCCAGAGCGCGCAGATGCGTAAACGCGTCGCCCGGTTCATGCGTCCAAGCCCCTGCCCTGCCTGTGGCGGCAAGCGTCTCAAGCGCGAGGCACTAGGTGTGACGTTCGCCGGGCTGGACATCGCCGAGCTGTCGCAACTGCCCCTGCAGGCACTGGCGCACCTGTTGCGCAAGGTGGCTGCGTCCGACTACCTGACACAGCACGGTGAACTGACCGTAGAGAAGCGCCTGGCCGCGCAACGGATCGCGCACGAAGTGCTGGACCGCATCGAAACCCTGCTCGACCTGGGGTTGGGCTATCTGGCACTGGAGCGCAGCACCCCCACGTTGTCGTCTGGCGAGCTGCAACGCCTGCGCCTGGCTACTCAGCTCAACTCACAGCTGTTCGGCGTGGTCTACGTGCTTGACGAGCCCTCTGCGGGCTTGCACCCGGCCGACAGCGAAGCCTTGTTCGATGCCTTGGTGCGGCTCAAGCAGGCAGGCAACTCCGTGTATGTGGTGGAGCACGACCTGGATACCATGCGCCGCGCTGACTGGCTGGTGGATGTGGGCCCTGCGGCTGGGGAGAACGGCGGCAATATCCTGTACAGCGGCCCGCCACAAGGGCTGGCACAGGTGAAGGCGTCGTGTACGGCGGCCTACCTGTTCGGCGAGCAGACCAAGGCCAGCCCTGAGCGCCGCCAGGCCAAGGACTGGCTGACCCTCGAAGGGGTGACTCGCAACAACCTTACCGACCTGAGTGCAGCCTTCCCGCTGGGCTGTTTTACCTCGGTGACAGGTATTTCGGGCTCGGGCAAATCAAGCCTGGTGAGCCAGGCGTTGCTGGAGCTGGTGAGCGCACACCTGGGCCAGGGTGAACCTGCCGGCGACCCCGCGGAACAGAGCCTGGAAGATGAACCGGAACAGGCCAGCAGAGGCCATGTGAGTGCAGGCCTCGGCAGCATCAAGCGCCTGGTGCAGGTGGACCAGAAACCTATCGGCCGCACACCCCGCTCCAACCTCGCGACGTACACCGGTTTGTTCGACAATGTGCGCAAGCTGTTCGCCGCCACTGAACAGGCCAAGGCGCAGGGGTTCGACGCCGGGCGGTTCTCTTTCAATGTGGCCAAGGGCCGTTGCCCCACATGCGAGGGTGAAGGGTTCGTCAGCGTCGAGCTGCTGTTCATGCCCAGCGTGTACGCGCCCTGCCCCACCTGCCATGGGGCCCGCTACAACCCCGAAACCCTGTCAGTGACTTGGCAGGGCATGAACATCGCCCAGGTGTTGCAACTGACGGTAGACCAGGCCCTGCGGGCGTTTGCCGAGCAGCCCCCCGTGCGGCGCTGCTTGCAGGTATTGCAGGATATCGGCCTGGGGTATCTGCGCCTGGGCCAGCCAGCGACCGAGCTGTCTGGCGGAGAGGCCCAACGGATCAAGCTGGCCACCGAGCTGCAGCGCACGGCACGCGGCGCGACCTTGTACGTGCTGGATGAGCCCACCAACGGCCTGCACCCGCAGGACATCGACCGCCTACTGGTGCAGTTGAACCGGCTGGTGGACAGCGGGCACAGCGTGGTGGTGGTCGAGCATGACATGCGCGTGGTAGCGCAAAGCGACTGGGTGATCGATATTGGGCCGGGTGCCGGCGATGCTGGGGGCAAGGTGGTAGCGTGCGGCACGCCGCAGCACGTAGCCCGCTGCGACGGCAGCCGCACCGCAGCATTTCTGGCCAAGGCGCTGTAACACACCATGGACAAATACGCCCCTCGCGACTGGTTGCCCCACGAAAAGCCCGTGCTGCCCGGCTCGCCCTCCACCCCCCTGCACGCACCGGGCAAACGCCTGGCTTATGGCCTGGTGGGCCTGCTGGTAGCGATCACCGGTGGCCTGGGGAACGCCTTGGTCACCGCCAACCTGGTATTTCTGCAAGGTGCGCTGGGTGCGACCACCGCCGAGATGGCCTGGTTGCCGGCAGCCTATGTGATGACCACGGTGTCCATGAACCTGCTGCTGGTGAAATTTCGCCAGCAGTTCGGCCTGCGCGCATTCACCGAAGTGTTTCTGGTGCTTTATGCAGTGGTCACCTTCGCCCACCTGCTGGTCAACGACCTCAACTCGGCCATCGCCGTGCGGGCGGCCCACGGCATGGTGGGCGCGGCGCTCACCTCGCTGGGGCTGTACTACATGATTCAGGCCTTCCCGGCAAAGTGGCGGCTGAAGTCGATTGTGCTGGGGCTGGGCGCCTCGCAGCTGGCTTTGCCGCTGGCGCGCATCTTCTCGGAAGACCTTCTGCTGATTGGCGAATGGCGCGGGCTGTACCTGTTCGAGCTGGGCCTGGCGCTGGCCGCCCTGGGTTGTGTGCTGCTGTTGAAGCTGCCGCCGGGCGACCGCTTCAAAACCTTTGAACCCCTGGATTTCCTTACCTTTGCCCTGATGGCCAGTGGTACCGCCCTACTCTGCGCCGCGCTGTCGTTGGGGCGTATCGACTGGTGGCTGGATGCACCGTGGATCGGCATGGCGCTGGCGGGTGCCATTGCCTTGATCTTCAGCGGGCTCGCCATCGAGCACAACCGCCAGAACCCGCTGCTGATGACCCGCTGGCTGGGCAGCGGCGCAATCATCCGCCTGGGGCTGTGCGTCATTCTGATCCGCATGGTCACGTCCGAGCAGTCCACCGGTGCTGTGGGTTTTCTGCAGATGCTGAACATGGGCAGCGAGCAAATGCGCACCCTGTACTGGATCATGCTGCTGGGGGCCGTAGCCGGGCTTGCCACCAGCGCCCTGACCATCTCACCCAATCACTTGATATTGCCGCTTCTGATATCGCTGCTGGCGATGGCCATTGGCGCGTTCATGGACAGCTCATCCAGTAACCTCACACGGCCGGCACAGATGTATTTCAGCCAGTTCCTGCTGGCGTTCGGCAGTACGTTCTTCCTGGGGCCGTCCATGGTGCTGGGCATCAGCCATGTACGCGCCAACCCGCGCAACCTGGTGAGTTTTTCCGTGTTGTTCGGTATCTGCAACAACCTGGGTGGCCTGATTGGCGCCGCACTGCTGAGCACCTTCCAGATCTGGCGAGAAAAATTCCACTCCAGCCACCTCATGGACCACCTGAGCGCCGTGGAACCGCTGGTGAGCGCGCGGGTTCAAAGCGGTGGCGCCGCCTATGCGCACATCCTCGCCGACCCGGCCCTGCGCACCGAAGCCGGTTTGCGCCAGCTGGCCAGCGCCGCCACCCGCGAAGCCAATGTAATGGCCTACAACGATGTGTTCATGCTGATCGGCAGTATCGCTATTCTGACCATGGTCTGGATTTGCATCCGCGGCACCTGGCTGTGGTACAGCAAACGCCAGGCCAGCCTTAACGACTCCACTTCCGGCGCAACCACCTGATGACTGACGATACCCGCACCACGACCACCACCGCCATCGCCGAAGCCCCGGAGGGCACCGCCCCGCCCAGTGAACCCACCAGCCCCGGGCGCTCGCGGCGGGTGCGGGTGATGTCGGCGGTTACCTTTGCCTGCGTGGCGCTGGCAGGCGTGCTGGTGGTGCTGTACGCCTGGCGCCTGCCGCCATTCAGCAGCGCCATCGAAAGCACCGAGAACGCCATGGTGCGTGGCCAGGTCACGCTCATCGGGCCACAACTGAGCGGTTACATCGTCGATGTGCCGGTGCAGGACTTCCAGCACGTGAAGGCCGGGCAGTTGCTGGTGCAACTGGACGACCGCATCTATATCCAGCGCCTGGCCCAAGCCATTGCGCAACAGCAGCAGCAAGAGGCGGCGCTGGCCAATAACGCCCAGCAACGCAAAAGTGCCGAGGCCACCATCGCCCAGCGCCAGGCGGCCATCGGCGATGCCGCAGCGCAGGTAACCAAGGCCCGGGCAGACCTTGCCCGCAACCAGGCGCTGGTGACGGATGGTTCGGTGTCGCGCCGTGACCTGGACGTTACCCGTGCCAGCGAAGCGGCTGCGGTCGCCAGCATGGCCCAAGCCAAGGCGGCCCTGGAAATCGCCCGGCAGGACCGCGAGACGGTGGTGGTCAACCGCGCCGCACTGGAGGCTGCGGTGGAAAATGCCAAGGCCGCTGTCGCCCTGGCGCGCATCGACCTGGACAACACCCGGGTCACCGCACCGCGGGACGGCCAGCTGGGGCAGATCGGCACACGGCTAGGGGCCTATGTGAACTCAGGGGCGCAACTGATGGCGCTGGTGCCGGACACCTTGTGGGTCATCGCCAACATGAAAGAAACCCAAATGGCCGACGTGCGTATCGGCCAACCGGCGAGCTTCACCGTCGATGCCTTGAACCACCTCAAGCTGCATGGCCACATCCAGCAGATCTCGCCAGCCACCGGTTCTGAATTCGCCTTGCTGCAGGCGGACAACGCCACCGGTAACTTCGTCAAGATCGCCCAGCGCATCCCGGTACGGATTACCGTCGACCCTGACCAGCCCCAGGCCCGGCACCTGCGCCCGGGCATGTCGGTGGTGGTCAGTATCGATACCAACGGCGACCAGTAGCGCCTACATCCACCAGGCCAGCACCGCCGGCAGCCAGGCAAAGGACAATACCGTGGAGCACATCACCAGGTTGGCCACCTGCTCGGGCTCCCGGTTGGCGCGCACCGCCATCAGGTAATTGAACACGGCCACCGGCATGGCCGATTGCACCACCAGCACCGCTCGCTCAAGGCCCTGCAGCCCCAGCAGCGTACCCACCGCCCAACCCATGCCGGCGCCCAGCACGATCCGCAAGCCGCCCAACACCAGCCCGCTGCGCACATGCTGCAGGCGGATGCTGGCCAACGATACCCCCAACGTGAGCAGCATCAGCGGGATGGTCATGCCACCGAGCAGGTCGGCGGTGTTGGCCAGCCAGCGCGGTAGCTCGACATCCAGAAAGATGATGGGCAGCACCCCCGCCAGGCTGATCACAATGGGGTTGCGCAGCAAGGCCTTGAGCGAAGCAGCCGTGCCCGAAATGGCCATGCCGACGGTGAACTGCACGATCGACAAGGTGAGGAAGAAGGCCACCGCCAGCGCCAGGCCATGCTCACCGAAGGCATACAGACTGATTGGCAGGCCCATGTTGCCGGTATTGGGGAACATGAAGGCGGGCGTCAGCACCCGCCAGTGTATGCCAGATAACCGGCACACCAGCAGCGCGGCAATGGCCATGCCCAACGTGCACAGCAGGCAGGCCAGGGCCATGCTGGTAAACGCGCCAGGGTCCAGTTCGGTGCGGCTAAGGGTGGATAACACCAGGGCCGGGGTACCGACTGTCATCACCAGGCGGGCAATGAAGGTGGTTGGGTATTCCAGGCCGGCGCGGGCCCAGGCAAAACCGATACCGGCAACGATGAACACCGGGGCCAGAACCGCGAACAGCGAAGCGAACATGAGGGCCTTCCTTGCAGGGGGTGCTGCATTATGCCGCAGCCCGGCAGGTTGTCGGCGACCCGTTAACGGCCAGCATATGCCTGCCCAGGACATTGACGTGCCCAACCCGGCGTGCGGCATCTCGTCGCAGGCCCTGGCCCCTTGGGCAAAACCGCGCAAGCCCGTAGAATCGCGCTTCCTTTTCGCCCGTCGCCTTGAACGGTGGCAACCGGCAGCAAAGACCGAGTCCGTGCCTGACCACATGAACGCACATGTGAAATAGGCTCAACCCTCCCCGCCCAGCCTTCTCCCTGATGGCCAAGCGGTTGAGTCTTGCCCAGGTCCCATCCGTGCAGCCCTCGCCCCCTTTCGGGCCAGACCGTGCGCGCGTCCGCAAAGGCATACATTCCGCTTATCCAACCTGAGGTACCTATGTCTCCGCGTTTGCTGGCCATGGCGCTGGCGCCCCTGCTCGGGCTGTTCATCATTGCCCTGGGCAACGGCTTCATGTCTTCCCTGACCACCCTGCGGCTGGGCGATGCCGGTGAGTCCGCCACCACCATCGGTATTGTGTCGTCCACCTACTTCATCGGCCTGACCCTGGGCGCCATCTTCAACGACCGGCTGATCCTGCGCATTGGCCACATCCGCGCCTATACCAGCTTCGCCTCGTTGATCGGCGCGACCATCCTGCTGCAAGGCCTGTTCTACGACGTCACCTGGTGGTCAGTGCTGCGCCTGATCAACGGCTGGGCAGCCGTGGGCGTGTTTCTGGTGATCGAAAGCTGGCTGCTGCTGGCCGGTGACGCCAAGATCCGCGGCCGCCTGCTGGCCTTGTACATGATCGCGTTCTACGGGGCGGGCGTGCTGGCCCAGGCGGGGCTTGGCGAAATCACCCGCCTGGGCGACAGCGCACCGTTCATGCTGGCAGGGGTGCTGACTGCCTTGTCGGTGCTGCCTATCGTGATCCTGCCTCGGGTGTCGCCGCTGCTGGAGCAAGTGGAACCGCTCAAACCGCGGCAGCTGCTGGGTGTCGCGCCCTCCGGGTTGGTCGGCTGTTTTGGCTCTGGCGTGGCCATTGCCGGCATTTACACCCTGCTGCCGCTGTACCTGCAACGCATCGGCCTGGAGGTGGGCGAGGTCGGCAACATGATGGCCTGGGTGATCCTGGGCGCAATGTTGCTGCAGTACCCCGTCGGGCGGTGGTCCGACCGCAAGGATCGCCAGGATGTACTGATTGCCCTGGCAGGGCTGTGCGTGGTGCTGGCGCTGGTCACGGTGTTTCTGCCGTCGGACTCGTTCCTGCTGCCGGCCATGTTGTTCCTGTTGGGTGGCGGGGTGTTCACCCTGTACCCGGTGGCGGTCAGCCACGCCGCCGACCGTGCGCCGTCCGATGCGCTGGTACCGATGATCCAGGGCCTGCTGCTGATCAACTCGCTGGGCTCGGCCATGGCACCGGTGGCGATTTCGCCGATGATGACCGAATTTGGCGAAGCCGGCCTGTTCTGGGCCTTTGCCGTGGTCAACCTGTTCATGGTGGCGTTTTTCCTGTGGCGCCGTGGCAAACGGCCAGCCGCCGAGCACCCTGCCCCGTTCACGGCCTCGACCACCTTCTCGCCTACCGGCGCAGAGCTGCGCGTCACCGAAGACCTCATGCACGCCGCCCAGGAGCACCCACCGCTGGAGCCCGCCGAGGCTGCTCCCAGCGACGCCCGCTGAGGCACTCGGGGCCGCAAGCCGGCCCCGCCCTACCCGACCATCCGTCGCCCCAGTAGCACCTCCTGTGCGCAGCCCTGCCCAAGCAAGGACAGATCATCCGCACAGGAGCTTTGCCATGATCCGCATCCGTAGCCTCTCGCTGTCCGTCGCCTTCGCCCTGGCCACCCTGGCCGGTACCAGCTACGCCGCGACCGAAAGCACCAACACCGACATGCATCCTAAAACCGATCAATCCGGTGGTAAAACCGCCGGTGAAGGTAGCAGCGTCAACACCCCCGGCAGCAGCCGCGACAACGACAGCAGCAACGCCGGCGTGCATGACGGCGCCAGTGGTGGCTCCAACAGCACTGGGGAAGCCACCGGGTCTGGTGCAGGCGCCAGCGGCGGCACCGCTGAAGACCAAGACAGCAACTGACCTTGTGCAGGCCGTGATCGCCACTGGCATTTCTACGACTGATCACGGCCATAGCATTTATCCATTGAATCAGCCGCGCCACCTGCAGTAAGCTCGGGCTCATTCACTGGAGCGCAACATGCCATCATCTACCTTCAATCACGCCAACCCCACGGGCCGCACGCTGCGCCCTGTGCTGGCTGTTGCCGGCTGTGTCGCACCTGCCAGCTATTACTTTGGGTATTGGTTTAGCCACTAGGCGCCGATACCCAGACGGCGCCCACCTTCGAGGGGCCGCCGAACATGAGAAAACTCAACCCCCGGTCGGCTTCCCGACCGGGGGTTTTGCTTTTCAGGCCCTTTTAAATCAGCGATTCACACAGGACAACCCCATGAACTACGTCACCTATTACCGCGCTTGCACCTACACCTGGCGATTTAGCCATAACCGTTCGGGCCAGCCTGCCGCCTCCGACCGGTCCTGCACAGGTGGCCTCGCTACAGCCAACAACCTATCAACGATCTGTCGAACACCTCGATAGGGCCGACGGCGCGCGCCGTCCGCCCAAAGGAACCTACACCATGCAAGCCACCAGCCTCGCCCTGACCCAGCCACACGCCGCCAATACCACCGTCAGCAAGCGCCTGCCCAGCCCGCACCTGCTCAAACAGCAAATGCCGCTGCCCAACACCCTCGCCCAGCAAGTCCAGGCCCACCGCCAAGCCATCGGCGATATCCTCCAGGGCCGTGATCAGCGCCTGCTGGTGATCGTCGGGCCCTGCTCCCTTCACGACCCTCGCGCAGCGCTCGAATACGCCGACCGGCTGGCCACCCTCAGCCGCCAGGTAGGCGACCAACTGCTGCTGGTAATGCGTGCCTACGTGGAAAAACCCCGTACCACAGTGGGCTGGAAAGGCCTGGCCTACGACCCGCACCTCGATGGCAGCGATGACATGCACGCCGGTATCGCGCTGTCTCGCGGGTTGATGCTGAGCATGATCGAACGCGGGCTACCGGTGGCCACCGAGTTGCTGCAACCCATGGCCGCCGGCTACTTCGAGGATGTGCTGGCGTGGGCGGCCATTGGTGCGCGCACTACCGAATCGCAGGTGCACCGGGAAATGGTCAGCGGGTTGGAACTGCCTGTGGGCTTCAAGAACGGCACCGATGGCGGCGTTGCAATCGCAACCGATGCCATGCGCAGCGCTGCGCACCCTCACCGCCACTTTGGCATGGACGCTCAAGGCCACCCCGCGATCATCGAAACGTTGGGCAATGCGCATACCCACCTGGTGCTGCGCGGCGGCCATCAAGGCCCCAACTACGATGCCCACAGTATCGCCCTGGCCCGTCAGGGGCTGGCGAGGGCCGGGCTGGCGGCACGCATCATGGTCGACTGCAGCCATGCCAACAGCGGCAAGGACCCGTCACGCCAGCCGGCCGTGTTCAACGATGTGCTGCAGCAACGCCTGGCAGGCGACCAATCGCTGATCGGCATGATGATCGAGGGGCACCTGTTCGACGGCTGCCAGGCACTGGGCAAGGGTGCGCTGAAATACGGCGTGTCGGTCACCGACGCCTGCCTTGGCTGGGCGTGCACCGAAAGCCTGTTGCAACAGGCCGCACAGCAACTTCGTGAAACAACGGGCAAGGCTTGCGAGACACAGCCCGGACAAGTGCGCTAGGCTTGCATTTTTTACCCCGAGGAGCAGTACCCATGGCCCGTGCAACCGCCCGCCACATCCTGGTCAGCAGCGAAGAGAAGTGCAACGAACTCAAGGCCCAGATCGAAGGCGGTGCTGACTTCGCCGAAATCGCCAAAGCCAACTCCACCTGCCCATCCAGCCGCCAGGGCGGTGACCTGGGTTCGTTCGGCCCGGGGCAGATGGTCAAGGAATTCGACACCGTCGTGTTCAGCGCTCCGGTCAATACCGTACAGGGTCCGGTCAAGACCCAGTTTGGCTACCACCTGCTGGAAGTGACCAGCCGCCAGGACTGATCGCCAAGCGCTGATCATGTGCCCGGTGAAAGCGGGTTTGCCCAAGGCCAGGCCTGTGTCTGCAACCTCGTTGCGTATACAGGCTTGTTCAGGGGCAAACCCGCTTTTGCTTTTTCTGGGGGGCCTGCTGCTGTTGTGCGCAAGCCTTGCAGCGCAGGCCGCACCCAGCCATGCCCTTACCGTTTATGGCGAGCCACCGCACTACGGCGGAAGCTTCCAGCATTTCGACTACGTGAATCCGGAAGCCCCCAAAGGCGGCAGCTTGCGGCGCTCTGCCATCGAGATCGGGCAATTCGACCATATTTTGCCGTACATCGACAAAGGCACCGGCGTGAGCGAAGTCGATGGCTGGCTGTATGCGCCACTCGCCGTTCGCGCCTTCGATGAACCCTACACCGTTTATGGCCTGATCGCCCGGCGCATGGAGCGCGGCCCCGCTGACGCCTGGCTGCGCTTCGAGATCGACCCTCGCGCCACCTTCGCTGACGGTAAACCCGTGCGCGCCGAAGACGTACGCTTCACCTTCGAACTGCTCATGAGCAAGGGCAGCCTCAAGTACCGCACACAGTTCGCCGCGGTCACCGGCGTTACGGTCGAAGGGCCGCGCTTGGTGCGTTTTGATTTGCAGCCCGATCACGGCCGTACCTTGCCCCTGGACCTGGCCAGCCTGCCGGTACTGCCAGCCCATGACTGGCAGGCCCGCGACTTCGCCAGTGGCGCCGGCTTCGAAAAGCCCGTGGGCAGTGGGCCCTACCGTTTAGGTCGCATCGACAACGGGCGCAGTATCACCTTCGAACGGGACCCCACCTGGTGGGCCCGCGACCTGCCGGTCAACCGGGGGCGCTACAACTTCGACCAGTTGCGCATCGAGTATTTTGGTGACACCGAAGTGGCCCGCCAGGTGCTCAAGGGTGGCGGTTACGACTACAACCGGGAGTTCTCCGCCACTGCCTACACCCTGGGCTACAACGGCGCCCAACTGGAGGACGGCCGCCTGCAGCGTGCCCATTTGGGCCCCGCCAAACCTCAGGTCGCCCAGGGGTTCGTGTTCAACCTTGACCAACCGCAGTTCCGTGACCGCCGGGTACGTCAGGCACTGGGCATGCTGTGGGACTTTGAATGGAGCAACCGGCAGATGATGCGCAACTTGTACATCCGCCAGCAGAGCTTCTTCTCCAACACCCCCTTGGCCGCCACGCAACTGCCCGACGCCGATGAGCTGAAACTGCTGGCTCCCCTGCGGGGGCAGGTACCTGACGAGGTGTTTACCACGGTCTTCACCGCCCCAGTGACCGACGCCAGTGGCATCATCCGCAACCAGCAGTTGCAAGCCTTGAAGCTGCTCGAGCAGGCAGGCTGGACACCGCAGGGCGACCACCTGGTGAATGCGCAGGGCGTGCCCCTGGCATTCACCTTTCTCAATGGCCAGGCAGGCCTGGAGCGCCTGCTGCTGCCGTGGAAGCGCAACCTGGCGCAGATCGGCATCACCCTGAACATCCGCAACGTGGATGCGGCCCAGTACGTCAACCGGCTGATGGCTCGTGACTACGACATGATCGTGACCGGTTACCCGGTCAGCCTGTCACCCGGCGCTGAGCTCTACAGCTATTTCGGCTCTGCTGCCGCCCACGACCCGGGCTCGAATAACCTCATGGCGTTGCAGGACCCTGCCGTGGACCACCTGATCGATGGCCTGGTGCGTGCCGCTACTCAGGCCGACATGGTGCGGCACGCCCACGCGCTTGACCGTGTGTTGCAATGGAACCACTACTGGATCCCCAACTACTACCCGCCAGGCAGTTCAACCGCCTGGTGGAACCGTTTTGGCCTGCCCAAGGTTCAGGCAACCTATGACGAGGGGCTGGACACCTGGTGGGAGGTCAGCCCCACACCCCTTACCAATGCGCAGATGGCCGAGCGGCTGAGGGCGACACCGTGACCACCTACATCCTGCGCCGGCTATTGCTGATCGTGCCGACGCTGCTGGCCATCCTGCTGGTCAACTTCGCCATCGTCCAGGCGGCGCCGGGTGGGCCAGTGGAGCAGGCTGTGGCTCGCCTGCAGGGGCTGGCCGGTGGTGTACCCGGTGGCCGTGCCGAGGTGGTGAGCGGCGACTCCCGCGCCACCCGTGGCCTGGACCCGAAGCTGATCGAAGAAATTAAACACCAGTACGGCTTCGACAAACCGGCACCTGAGCGTTTATGGCTGATGCTGAGCCAGTATGCGCGGCTGGACTTTGGCAACAGCTTTTTCCGCGGCGCCAAGGTGACTGACCTGATCGTGCAGAAGTTGCCGGTGACCTTGTCCCTGGGTTTCTGGGCCACGTTGATTACCTACCTGGTATCAATCCCGTTGGGCATCCGCAAGGCAGTGCGTCACGGCAGCCGCTTTGATACCTGGAGCAGCGCCTTGATCGTGATCGGCTACGCCCTGCCCTCGTTCCTGTTCGCCCTGTTGTTGATCGTACTGTTCGCGGGGGGGACCTCGCTTGCCTGGTTCCCGGTGCGGGGCCTGGTGTCGGACAACTTCGACAACCTCAGCCTGCTGGGCAAAGTGGCCGACTATTTCTGGCACCTGGTGTTGCCCGTCAGCGCGCTGGTGATCGGCGGTTTCGCCACCCTGACACTGCTCACCCGCAACGCCTTTCTCGACGAGATCTCCCGGCAGTACGTCGTTACGGCGCGGGCCAAGGGGCTGAGTGAGCGCCGTGTGCTGTATGGCCATGTGTTGCGCAACGCCATGCTGCTGGTGGTGGCCGGGCTGCCGCAGGCGTTGATCACCGTGTTCTTCGCGGGCTCGTTGCTCATCGAGGTGATCTTCTCCCTCGATGGGCTGGGCCGCATGAGCTACGAAGCCGCGGTTTCACGTGATTACCCGGTGGTGTTCGGCACCTTGTTCATCTTCACCTTGGCGGGGCTGTTGATCCGCCTGTTGGGCGACCTGGCCTACACCCTGCTAGACCCCCGCATCGATTTTGACGCGAGGGCGCACTGATGCTGTCGCCGCTGCTACGCCGCCGCCTTCAGCGCTTTCGCCGCCACCGCCTGGGTTGGGTTTCGTTGTGGCTGTTCGCCGCGCTGCTGCTGACCAGCCTGCTGGCGGAGCTGGTGGCTAACGACAAGCCACTGCTGTTGGGTTACAAGGGCGAGCTGTTCGTGCCGGCACTCAAGCGCTATACCGAGCAGCAGTTTGGGGGCCAGTTGCCGTTTCAGCCCGACTACCGCAGTGCCTACGTGCGCCAGCTGATCGACCAGCAAGGGGGCTGGATGCTGTTCGCCCCCATTCCCTTCAGCGCCGACACACCCAACTACGACCTGCAAGTGCCCACGCCCAGCCCGCCGAGCGCCAGCAACTGGTTGGGCACCGACGACCAGGGCCGCGACGTACTGGCCCGGGTACTGTACGGCACCCGTGTGTCGCTGCTGTTCGCCTTTGCGCTGACGGCAGCCAGTGTGCTGGTGGGGCTGGCAGCTGGTGCCTTGCAGGGCTATTACGGCGGCTGGGTAGACCTGTTGGGCCAGCGGTTGCTGGAGGTGTGGTCAGGGCTGCCGGTGTTGTACCTGCTGATCATCCTCAGTGGCTTCGTCGAGCCTGACTTCTGGTGGTTGCTGGGCATCATGGCGCTGTTCTCGTGGTTGACACTGGTAGACGTGGTGCGCGCCGAGTTCCTGCGCGGGCGCAACCTGGAGTACGTCAAGGCCGCACGGGCGTTGGGGCTGCCGGATAGCCAGGTGATGTTGCGCCACATCCTGCCCAACGCACTGAATGCCACCCTTACCTATGTTCCCTTCATGCTCACCGGGGCGATCACCACCCTCACCGCCCTGGATTTTCTGGGCTTCGGCATGCCGGCAGGCAGCGCGTCGCTGGGGGAACTGGTGACGCAAGGCAAGCAGCACCTCGAGGCCCCTTGGCTAGGCTTTACTGCATTCTTCGCGCTGGCAGTGATCCTGTCGCTGCTGGTGTTCATCGGTGACGGCTTGCGCCAGGCGCTTGACCCCAGAAGTTAGCTGCGCCTGGCCGTCGTCTTTTTACGCAGCGCCCAAGGGGCTGCCAAGGAGTCTGCTATGCCACTCACAGGCAAAACCGCATTGGTCACCGGCTCTACCAGTGGTATCGGGCTGGGTATTGCGCACGTGTTGGCTCGGGCCGGGGCCAACATCGTGCTCAACGGCTTTGGCGAGCCCGCAGCGGCCATCGCCAGCATTGCCCGGCACGGCGTCGATGTCGTCCATCACCCGGCCGACCTGGCCGACGTGGCGCAGATCGAAGCGCTGATGGCCTTTGCCGAACGGCAACTGGGCCCGGTGGACATCCTGGTGAACAATGCCGGCATCCAGCATGTGGCCCCGGTTGAGCAGTTTCCGGTGGAAAGCTGGGACAAGATCATCGCCCTCAACCTGTCGGCGGTTTTCCACGGCACGCGCCTGGTGCTGCCAGGCATGCGCGAGCGCAACTGGGGGCGCATCGTCAATATCGCGTCGGTGCATGGCATGGTGGGCTCGACCGGCAAGGCCGCCTACGTGGCGGCCAAGCATGGCGTGGTTGGCCTGACCAAAGTGGTAGGCCTGGAGACGGCCACCAGCAACGTGACCTGCAACGCCATCTGCCCAGGCTTCGTGTTGACACCCCTGGTGCAGCAGCAGATCGACGCCCGTGCCGCTGCCGGCGTCGACACCCAGCAGGCACAACGCGAACTGCTGGCAGAAAAACAACCGTCACAGGCCTTCGTTACTCCGCAACACCTGGGTGAGCTGGTGCTGTTTCTGTGCAGCGAAGCCGGCAGCCAGGTGCGTGGCGCTGCCTGGAACATGGACGGGGGCTGGCTGGCCCAATGACTGGTGGCGGGTCAGTCGGGCATAATGAATCCTTTTTTGCTGCTACACGCACAGGTACATCATGAAAGCCCAAGCTCGCCACATCCTGGTCAAGACCGCTGAAGAAGCCGAGAAGCTCAAACAGCGCATCGCCAACGGTGAAGCGTTCGATGTGCTCGCCAAGAAGTGCTCGATCTGCCCTTCCGGCAAACGCGGGGGAGACCTTGGCGAGGTTCGCCCCGGGCAAATGGTCGGGGCCATTGACCAGGTCATTTTCAAGAAGCCGCTGCGGGTGGTGCACGGGCCCATCAAGAGCAAGTTCGGCTACCACCTGGTGCAGACCTTCTACCGCGACTAAGGCAATAGCATTTGGCCACCTAGCATTTTTGCCAGTTGTGCCGCTGATGACGGCTTGTATACAAACCTCCTGACCCTGCGCGGTAGTCAAGGCACGCGGGCAATCTCTGGAGGCTTTGCCGATGCGCCTGCACCTGATCCTCACCCTTGGCTCACTCCCTTTGCTGGGTGCTGCGCTTCCCGCCGCCCACGCCGCATGTGCCTTCACCCCTGGCCCCGGCAACGACAGTTTCGTCTGCGACAGCGGCACGGCCGACGCGCTGTTAGACACCGAGGGTGACAACAGCCTGTTGCTGCCCGCAGGTGGTACCGGCGCCATCACCGGTGACGTTACCTTCGGCCCAGGGCGCGATCGCATCGACATGGCATCCGGCAGCATCGGCGGCAACGTCAACCAAGGTGCCGGCATCGATGACTTCGTCATGAGCGGCGGCGTTATCGAAGGCAACCTCAACCAGGGCGACGGCCTGGACACCTTCTACATGAACGGTGGCTGGATCAAGGGCACCTTCGACAGTGGCGACTATGCCGAGATGGATGCTGGGCGCATCGGCAACGTGAACATGCGCCTGGACAAGAACACCTTCATCATGCGCGGCGGCAGCGTCGACCGGAACATCATTACCGCATTCGATACGGACTACATCGAAGTCTTCGAGGGCACCATTGGCGGCAATATCAGTGTCAGCGGGGGTGACGACCAGGTGTTGATCCATGGTGGCGAAGTGGGCGGTGACGTGCTGTTGAGCACCGGTAACGACCGCTTCGTCTGGGATGGCGGCCGCATCGGCGGCAAAGTGGATGCAGGCCCTGGGGATGACACCGCCTTGCTTTCCGGGCTGGGGCCGGATGCACTGGTGATCACGCTGGACGGCGGCGAAGGTAACGACAGCCTCACGTTCAATGGCAGCCAGGCCGAGGGCGGGGCCAGTTACGTGAACTGGGAACGCGTGGCCTTGACCAACAGCAGTTCACTCGACCTGGATGACACGCTGGTACTGGGCGACATCACCAGCAACACCGGCAGCCTCAACCTCGACAGTAGCAGCACCCTCAGCTCCCGGCAGGGAGTGATCACCGCGTTTGGCCCAGGGCAGCGCGCATCGGTGAACAACGCCGGCACGCTCAACCTCGGCGGGGGCAACGATGCCCTGGGCCGTCTTACCATTCAAGGGGACTACACCGGCGAGAACGGTTTATTGCGCCTCAACAGTGTGCTGGGTGGGGACAACGCCGCTTCCGATCGACTGGTGGTGAGCGGCGGTGCAATCGCTGGCTCCACACGCTTGCTGGTGAACAACCTCGGTGGAGCGGGTGCGGCCACCACGCAAAATGGCATTCAGGTGGTAGAGGCCCGCGAGGGCACTACCAGTACCTCCACCGCCTTCGTGCAAACCCAGACGCTTTCGGCGGGCGCCTACGACTATCGGTTGTTCAAAGGTGGGGTAACTGCCGGCAGCGAAAACAGCTGGTACTTGCGCTCCACGCTGGTAGCACCGCCTGTTATCGCTCCGCCCTCCCCACCCACCGAGGTGCCTGAGCAGCCCGGCACACCGCCGGTCGTCACTCCCCCGGTGGCGGCGCCCGTTACGCCTCCCGTCGCGGCACCGGCGCCCGGCCAGCCTGACTTGCCCACCCCGGTTCAAGGTACTGAAAGCCTGCCACTCTACCGCCCTGAAGTCCCGGTTTATGCCGCTGCCCCCAGAGGCGCAGCCATCATCGCCCGCCAGGCGCTGGGTACCTTCCACCAACGTCAGGGCGACCAGCAACTGATGGGCGGCGAAGGGGCACTGCCTGCCGCCTGGGGGCAGGCGTATGGCGGCACCCTGCGCCAGCAATGGAGCGGCACGGTCAACCCGAGCCTGGATGGCGACCTGTACGGCTTCAAAGTAGGGCAAGGCCTTTACGCCACTGTCAGTGAGCGTGGCTACCGCCAGCAAGTGGGCGTGTACGTGAGCCACGCGCGGTTGACTGCAGACGTGAAAGGCTTCGCCCTGGCCCAGCAAGACCGCCGTGTCGGTGACCTGAGGCTTGACGGCGACAGCGTGGGTGCCTACTGGACGCTGGTAGGGCCGCAAGGCGGCTACGTAGACGCTGTAGTCCAGTACACCCGGCTCGATGGCCGGGCCCGTTCGGATCGCGGTGACGCACTGGATATCGACGGCCACGCCTGGACAGGCTCGGTTGAGAGCGGCTACCCAATCGCCCTCTCTGACCGCTGGACCCTAGAGCCACAGGCACAGCTGATCGCGCAGAAGGTACAGCTCGACACGGCCAGCGATAGCGTGGCGCGGATCAGCCATGATGCCCAGGTCGAGTTGACCGGGCGGGTTGGCCTGCGCCTCGAAGGTGCGTTCAAGGGCAGCAGCGGGCGCCTGCTGCAACCCTATGCCCAGGTGAACCTGTGGCATGGCGACGGGGGGCGCGACACCCTGGTCTTCGATGATACCGACAAGATCAAGACTGATTACCGCTACACCTCGGTGCAGGTAGAAGGCGGCGTAGTGGCGCAAATCAACCAGGCCTTGAGCCTGCACGGCGGCGTGCAGTACACCAGCAACCTGGACAGCCGCCAGCAACAAGCCAGCGGCGTGAACCTGGGTGTGCGCTGGCAATTCTAGCGGCGGGCGGCCAGCAGCCCGATACCGGCGCATCCCAGCAGTGACGCACTCACCCGGTTGAACAGCCGGCGTGGGCGCGGCTGGGCGAACCAGCGCTGCAGGTAGGTGCCCAAGCCCGCGTACAGTGCGATGGCCACCCACTCCAGAAGCAGAAACAACACCCCCAGCCACAGGAACTGTTCGCTCACCGGGGTGGTGCTGCCCACCGACACGAATTGCGGCAGGAAGGCGGTGAAGATCAGGATGGCCTTGGGGTTGCCAGCTGCCACCAGAAACTCCTGCCGTGCAAGCTGCCAGGTCCCCCGCGGCAGCTCAGCCGCTTCTGCCACCTGCCCGACCGGCGCGCGCCACAATTGCCAGGCGATGTAGAACAGGTAAGCGGCCCCAGCCAACTTGATCACCCAGAACAGGTACGCACTGGTATGCAGTACCACGGCCAGGCCCATGGCAGCCAGCGCGATCATGGCGCTGAACGCCAGCAAGCGGCCGCCCCCGGCTACACAGGCGGTACGCAACCCATAACGGCTGGCGTTGTGCAGCGACAGCAGGTTGTTCGGCCCCGGCGCCATGTTCAGCGCGAAGCAGGCAGGGATGAAAAGTAGCAGGCTTGCAAGATCCATTGTTGTTTTCCTCTGGGTTTCGCCGGTATTGCGCCGCACTCCCCGCTTTCAGGTCAAGGTACAGCCAGCAACGACAACTGTACTGATGTGCGCCAACTGCTACTCTGCTGCGCAAAAGGAGGACTTCGTCATGCCCCGTGCACACACTGCTATCTGGCGCGACCCGGCGTTGCCGCAGGTAGAAAGCCGCCGCGCCTGCCATAGCCGCGCATGCTACAAGCCCCACAGCCACCCTACTTTCTCCATCGGGGCTGTCGATGTTGGCCACAGCCGTTTCGAAGGGGCAGGCAAAGGCCAGGCGCACCTTGGGCCCGGTACGGTGGTGATGGTACCGGCGCACAGGGTGCATGCCTGCAACCCTGACCCAGGGCAGGCGTGGAGCTATCAGATGCTGCACGTGGACGCCGAGTGGCTGGACGCCTTGCGCGAGGAGGCGGGGCTTGCAGGGTACGGCAGCGCAGAGCCTGCACGTATCTGCCGTGAGCCGGGGGTGTACCGCCAGTTCACCGCGCTCAATACGCTGCTGTTTTCCCAGGCCACACCTGCCGAAAAACAGGCGGCCTTGGTTGCCTTTCTGTGTGATATCGACGTGCGTGCGTATGCCCCGCTCACCCCCGCCCCGTCCCTCGCGGCGCCAACCCTTCACCGCTTGCTGACAACGATTGAGGCACAAGGGCCGTCGCACCTGAGCCTGGACGCCCTGGCCCAGGAGGCAGACCTGGGGCGTTACCAACTGATTCGCGCGTTCCGCGCGGCAACCGGCTTCACGCCCCATGCCTATTTGCTGAACGCCCGGGTTAACCGTGGTCGCCAATTGCTGGGACAGGGCCACCCGCTCGCGCAGGTGGCCTACCAGCTGGGTTTCGCTGACCAGAGCCATTTCCAGCGGGTGTTCAAGGCCCATGTGGGCGTTACCCCAGGCCAGTATCGCCAGGGCTGAGCAGCGCAACGCTGCAATATTGTTCAATACGCGCAGTGCAGCGAGGGGCAGACTGCGGCTTTCAACGTCGAGGCCACTGCCCCATGCAAGCGTTCGTGATCATTGCCCTGGCCCATTTTTTGGCCTTGTTGTCCCCAGGCCCGGACTTTTTCCTGGTAGCACGCACCTCCATCAACAGCGGCTGGCGCGTGGCCACAGGTGCGTGCCTGGGCATCGCCCTGGCCAATGGTGCGTTCATAGTGCTGGCATTCACCGGTGTGTCCGTGCTGCGCGAGGGCACCCTGCTGTTCGATACCCTGCAACTGGTTGGTGCCGTGTACCTGATGTACATCGGCGTGCTGTTCCTGCGGCACGCAGGCAGCACGCCTCTGGGCGCTGTAGCGGGCCGCAATGCCGGCCACGGCTGGTGGCGCAGCCTGCTGATGGGTGGGTTGTCCGGTATTCTCAACCCTAAAAACGCACTGTTCTATGCCAGCCTGGCCAGCCTGGTGGCGGGTAGCAGTGTGGGTTGGAAGGCCGCCTACGCGCTGTGGATGTTCAGCGTGGTGCTGCTGTGGGACCTGTTGGTAGCGGTGGCAATAGGCAACCCACGGTTGCTGCGGCGCTTTGGGCGCAGCCTGCCATGGTTGGAACGCGCCTCTGGCATCATGTTGATGGCGGTGGCTACAGGGCTGCTTGTGCAGGTGGCGCGGGGCTGACCAGCTCGAAGGTGTGCATGTCCAGGAGGCTGAAATGGCCGTTGGCCCAGCCCCCGGTATCCAAGTGCCAGACATTGCCCAGCTGCTTCACCTGCGGTACTGGCGTATGGCCGACCAGCAGACCCCGCAAACCGTCCACAGGCCGTGTGTCACCTGCCTTCAACCGCCGCCGCGACCATTGGCATACCTCCCGCACATCGGGGTCGTCATCCAGCTCCAGCCACGTGCGCAAGACACCCCAGTCGTCGAATGGGCAGTCCGCATGCAGGAGCCCAACGGGCCCTGCAGCCGTCTCGACTTCCAGGGCGATAGGCAATTGCTCGAACTGCTCGACGAACCGCAGTTGTTCGTTGCGGGGCAACCCTATGAACCATGCCCCGCCTGCGGCGTGGTACATGGCCAGGTCCAGCCGCCCTCCACGCACAAGGGTGATCGCCAGCGCCTCATGGTTGCCCTGCACCGCGTGAAACCACGGTTGCGCCAGCCATTGCAGCACCGCCTGACTGTGCGGGCCGCGGTCTACCAGGTCGCCTACACTAAACAGGCGGTCCTGCTGCGGGTTGAACCCCACTGCGTCCAGGCTCAGTTGCAGGCGGTCGAAGTGGCCATGGATATCACCCACTGCCAGGTCCCGGCCAAGGGGGTTGGCAGCCATGCGTTCGAAACGCTCCATCATCCGGCCCTCTGAGCATGCAATAAATGGGTAACGTGGTTCACGTGGTTCACGTGCGCTCTCCTCTGCTCAGCATGGCACAACGTGCGTGCCGGTAGTATGCTCGGCCTTTCAACCTGCACCAGGGAAGGACTGTCGATGCTGCTGTGCGCCGTTCAACTTGCGTCGCTCAAAGGTGATGTGCCGGGCAACGTCCAGCGCCATGTGGCCTGTATCGAACAGGCGGCGAACGTGGGCGCCGAACTCGTCGTGTTCCCTGAACTGTCGCTCACAGGTTACCAGCCGACCCTGGCGCGGCAGGCTGCCCTGCCGCTGTCCTCGACCCGCCTTGACCCGTTGCAGGCCGCCTGCGACAGGCTGGGCGTCACGGTGGCAGTGGGTTTGCCGCTGCCCACGCCCAATGGCATCCGCATCGGCATGCCCATCTTCAGCCCTTGTGCACCGCGCCAGGCTTATGCCAAACGCCGCCTGCACGATGATGAACTGCCCTATTTCTGCCCTGGCGACGAGGGCCTGTTGCTGCGCATAGCCGGGCACAGTGTTGCCCCTGCGATCTGCTTTGAGTCGATGTTCATGGCCCATGCCGCCGCCGCTCACTACCAGGGCGCCGACCTGTATCTGGTCAGTGTCGCCAAAACCGCCAAGGGTATACGCGAGGGCTACACCCATTACCCTCAAGTGGCTCGGGAGCTGGGGATGACCGTACTCATGGCCAATTGCGTCGGCCCTGCCGACACCTTCATCGGTGCAGGTGGCTCTGCAGCGTGGGGCAGCGACGGGCGCCTGCTGGCGCACCTTGATGAACAGCGTGAAGGGCTGCTTCTACTGGACACTGACGCCGCCAGCGCGTCGGTATTTGCCTTGGACACGTCTGCATGATCTACGGGTTTCTGGCCCTGTTGAGCTATGCCCTGACTTACTACGTGGTCGGGCTGCTGTTGAACGGCCAGCTGGCGGACATTGCCGAAGGGCTGCGTCACCGCCCCGACGCGCCGCCCCCCGGCGAGTACCTGCGTGCAGTGCACGTACGCATGCGCCAGGCTCAAAAGCACTACACCCTCATTGCTGGCACGCCGCTAGCGGCACTGGCCTGCCTGGTGGTGCATTGGCTGGCTTGACACTCACAGGTCAAGTGCCAGGCTCTGGCGGCCCTCCAGCGCCAGCAGAAACTGCTTGGCCGGCAGGCCGCCGGCAAACCCGGTGAGGTGCCCCGACGCCCCAATTACCCGATGGCAGGGGGCGATAATCGAAATCGGGTTGCGGCCATTGGCAGCTCCTACTGCACGCACCGCGCTGGGGCTGCCAATCTGCCGCGCAATCTCGCTGTAACTGCGGGTTTCACCGAAAGGGATGGTGAGCAGCGCGCTCCACACCCGGCGCTGGAAATCGGTGCCGGCGAAGTCCAGTGGCAGTTCGAATCGCTGGCGTTGGCCGCTGAAATATTCGCCCAGCTGACACGCTGTATCAATCAGTACAGGGCAGTCTTCCTGCTCGACCAAGGGCCCCAGGCGCACACGGTTTTCGCGTTCTTCTTCCCACAGCACAGCGGCCAGCCGCTGATTGCGGGACACCAGCATCAACTTGCCGACGGGCGAATGCATGTGTGTAAAAACGCTGGTCATTCCTGGGCTCCTGAAGGGGGTACAAGGCCAATGTACGCCTGTGTCGGCCAGCTAACGCGCACATTCTTGCGGTCACTATCCGAATGGCTGCTATCACCAACCGACTAACCCCAATTGAACTGAATTACTTTGATTACCACCCTGTCAACAATTATGAACGTAGCCAACATGACGAGGTGATTCATGACCATTGAAGCCAAGACACTGGCGGAGCTCGCTCAAGCGCTCAAGGCCCAGGGCGCGCGCCTGATCTCGGACCTGACGTTCATCCGAGCACCCTACCGCTGTGGCAAACGGTGGGTATGCAATGTGGTACGGCGCAAGGCCCGCAAACCTGCATTGCTGCAATGAAGCCCGGAACCCGCCAGCAGACTAACGGCCCGGCAAGCGGCGAAGGACCGCCATCCCCTTCCGATATCTACTTCCGCTATAGGTTGGTGTGATCTTATTGCCCTGAGGCCACGCTAAAACCGCATCAGTCCAGGCACTCTCTGGCCGCCTGCCGAAGTTTGTCTCCAGACAAGAAACTGCCTTTGTAAAAGGTCGCCCGGCTACCGTCGCCCGACTCTATCACCTCAAGCACATCATCGGTGGCAACAGCGCTCGGCGCCGTCATGCGCACGCCATGAGGAATGGATTTCTGCGTAGCATTTGGCATCAGGGCCTGCCATTTAGGCATGACACAGGCGGCATACTGCTGCGGGGATTTGCCGGTCAATTTGCTCGCCGTAGGTTTACCAGGCGTTGCACACCCCGCCAAGGTTATGGCTAACGCCCCGAAGAGCGCGTTACGAAAGATAGGCATATACAGGAGGCCCCTTGAAGTTTGCCGCATTCTACCCAGTGGTACCGAAGGTGGCTAATCAAACCAAAGCAGGGGTGTATGCCGGCAACTGACAGTTTTACCAGTAGCACGGTACTCACAGGGCTGCGACAGTGGCATTGACCACCCGCACTGATCCACACCCGACTGGGAGTTCGCACCATGCCTAAACAGGACAGCAGCACATTGTTTTTTTATCAAAACGGAAAACTCGTCACCCTCAGGGTGGGGGAGCAAGGTCATCAAATCTTCCGACACGCAGAGATGCCCCTGGCTGAAATCAGCGCCCACGGGGGTACGGCGGGCGGGATACTGGCAACGGATGACAAAGGGTCGGTGCTGAACGTACAGGCACCGGATAACTGAGCCATTCGCCCCTCCTTACCCATAGCCGGCAAAGCACAAAATAGTTGCACTCCAGGCGGTACACCAGCGATGCTCTGGGTACCGCTGAAGCCACTATCAATGGAGTGCCTTGCCCTATGGAAACGCTTCACAGCATCAAAGCGGACCTGGTCAGAACCGCAGACCATCTGGATGGGCTGAGGCAGGCCATGAATGGGCACGCCAGGTTCATGCAGGCCCGTGGCAGTGCGCAAGAGCGCCTCGATGTAAACGCACATATTGCGTCGATTAGCCACGTAGTGGATGAACTTCGCACCCTTGCGGCCAAACTCGAGGCGGCCGATGCGCTGCCTGACAGCGCTTGAGAAGTAGGGTCGCAAATAAGGGGGCCGGGCTTGCTATTGCCGTCAGTCCCTCCGCCCCTCTTGCGGCTCTAGTGCGAAGTGACTCATGAACGTCAATTGCTCAATGGCCTGCATATAGGGGGCAAATCGCATGTCGCCGGCGTTGAACGCATCCGCTACGCGCCGTGCACTCTCCAGGCTGTCCCATACTGCCAGATCAGCAAATACACGGTCATTACTGATTGGGCAATACGCCCCGTACTGGATCAGCCCAGGGAACGCTTTCAGTACTTCCCTCAGCCCCGCGCGCAACGCGGGCATCTGCGACTCGAACTCTGCTTTGACGGTGAAAATGGCGACTTCCAGTACAGCGTCCGGATAGTACATGGCTTGGGTCCTTCTCAGTTATGGAGAAGGCCCAGTGTCCGCCATGCCTACTGACAACGTACTGTCAGTGAGTGTTTTGGCTTTCCACTGTTTTGCCTGGAACTGCATGTACGCCTTGAGCCCGATGCCAGCGGGAAGCGCTGTTGGCTGATAGGCCAGCGAAACCGATTCGATGCAATCCACCCGGAAATCACGATAAGCCGCTTTGCTGCAGCACCAACTGCCAACTGTCCATTTTCCGCCCCAATAAAACAGCCCCAGCGGGTAGATGTTTCGCTGCGAGACAAGGCCGTGCAAGCTCGTGTACACGATCTGCACCGGGCGCTGCTGTTCCGAGGCTGTGCGCAAATCGGCCAAGTGTGCGCGTGTTTTCAATGCCATACCGCCCAGTGCCCGCACCTTGGCATCTGCTGAGTCCATCTTGTGCTGGGTCAACGTTGCCCCCACCTTACTCAGGAGCATGTTCGCTGCTTGCGCCATGGCTGGGTCAGCCGTGCAGGCGAGCATTTCCATCCCCAGCATCAAGGCATCCACTTCCAGGCGATTCAGGGTCAACGGGGGCATCTCAAAATCGGCATCCAACGCATAGCCAATACCTGGCATACCATAGACCGGGATGCCCGAAACAGATACATCGTCTACATATCGGTAAACGGAACGCACTGAAACACCCATGCGCTCTGCAAGGCGCTCTGCGGAAATAGGCTGATGCACCCTGATCAGGTTCACAAGCTGAAACAGACGGTCAGCTTTACGCACCCTGGTGGCTCGCAGTCATAGGGTTGACTCCAGCCAACGCGCCATCCTCAGCGAAACCTGAGCTTCACGACTTTGCTCAAGGCCCAGCCGCCGAAGACATAGAACGCGTCCAGGTAAAAGCGCCCTGCATAGTTGGGCAGTGGCTGCTGATTCATAAGCTGCTCTGGCCCGGGCGCTGGCGGCAGGAGCGCATGAATGCCATTGGGGACCACAGCCAACGCAATCAGCAGCGCGTACGTGATGAACTGTATGGCCTTGGCACGCCCCGCCGCTTTACCGGACCACTTGAGCCCATAAAACGCGACCAGGCCGGCAACAGGCAACACCCAGAAGTGCGTCGGTATCCCGATGAACATTTCGGCTACAACGCTTCGTGCCTGCACAACCACCACCTCCGTTAAAAGGGCCGATTATTGCGGGCGCGCAGGGCAAATGCAAAACCTGATCAGCGCACCCGCAGGGAGGTCGGTTCGGCGCCCAGCGCTTTCTTCCACTGACGCACGCGTTTACGCGCATTGGCGTAAGGGGACGCCGTGTTCAACTGAATCATCCGCCCCTTGCTGTACCGCTCGTACCAAGGGCGGCCGTACAGAGAGTCGTCGGTTTCATGTTCAAGCAAGGCCAGAATCTCGGCGTTTACACCTGCCAGTTGCTCACGTAACTGGATAAAGGTAAGCCCTGCCCCCTCCGTATAAAATCGTTGTGCGAGGCGACCTAACTCATTCCACTTGTACCCTGTTTCTGGAAAGTCGACAGGCAGCCCCCTGGCTTTGGCGTTGCACCATTTAATCACCAGCCGATTCCAACCTACCAAATAGGCGAGCAGGTCCGAGAGACTCATTGAGGTCCCCTGCGCATGCCCCGCCAGAGAAGCTTCACGTGTGCGGGCAATGGGGATGTCTGCCAGGTCTGCCTCCAAACGCGAATAATTGAGGCGAATGGCCTCGATGAGTTGCTGCTTGTTTTGCGGTATCGCCACGTCACGCCTCTCCACTGAGCATCGGGCGTTTTAAATCGCTGCCTACAGTAATAGCGGGCAAATCGGCGCCCCGACATTCGTGTGGGAGCGGACTTGCCCGCAAAACGCCGCAGCGCCTTCTACCGGATCAGAGGTCTTTCTTGACCTCTTTATCAATATGCTTGCCCGCCTTGTGGCGTTCCTTGTTCAGGTGGCTGGCGCCTTTATCAATTTCCTTGCCATCATGCTTAACACCTTTGCTGATTTCCTTACCCGCGTGATCGGCGCCCTTATCCACTTCACGGACATCGTGGCGAACACCTTTCGCTACATCCCCTTCTGCTTGCGCGGCGGACATCGTCATGACGGCGGCGAAAGCAATGGCAACAGCGGCAACCGTTTTCTTGAGCATTTCAGCGCTTCCTTCAAAAGAGTGTGGAGGTTCCCACACCCCAAACATAGATGATGGCTTGCGGATAAACCACGATGTGAAAATAGTTTAACACCCGGTCCGGCGCTGGGTTTGCATCCAGTGTGGATGCAATGCCAGTACCCCGCCCCACGCCGGCATAGTAGCGTTGGCCATTCGACGAACTGTCTCGGTCCGTTGCATATGCCCACGGACCGGGCCTCTCACGAACTAGGAAGTCAAATGGAACATGTTCAAACCGTCAATCAAGAGGTGCTAGACCACGCCCTGATAGCGTTTTCTCGCTACAAAATCGGTGAAATCAAGTTATTCGATTTGGAGTGCGCCATGAGTTTTGAGGCGGGCGAAGCCCTGTCGCGTAGCGGACTGGTGCGGTTCTCGATAAGCAAAATGCCGTCAGGGCGCTACCGCATCAGTGACGAAGGTGAGAATGCGATCACCGAGGCGGGCCGCGCCCGTCTTGAAGTTATCAGAGGCTAATGACGCGCCCACGGCCACGTGGGCCGCAAGCACTATGGGCGGGCCAGTTCCGCCCCTTTTTCAAGCGCCCTGATTCCAGTGCACGGCGATCGCCAGCACGGTAAATACCAACACCGCTTCGACGACCAGGTAAACCCCGTAAAAGTCTTCCGAAAACATGTAACTCAACCTGCTGGCAAGGGTCGATATTCTTTCACCCCGTGCTGGGCACGCGGTGCGAAGATCAGAGCAACTGCCGTGCGAAGAAGTTCACCCATGATCGGGAGAAACAGTGCTGAAACACTTCAGCCTTCACTCGGCGCCGGGTGGGATACCGTCCTTGTTCTTGTCTTTCAGACGCGCCCTCTCTTCTTCGGTCGAGTGGGCAGGCACCTGGTTGTCCTGCTGGTCACGTTTTGGCTCGGTCATGTCGCTCTCCTTGGGTTGATGAGCATTGGGCACCCTGGCAGCCCGGCAGTTCGCCAAATCTTCGCGTTCAATTCGATAATTTATTAACATTCTGCCCCCAAAGCGGCAGAATAGTTAATAAATTAATGATCTCCCGATGAGTAACGTCCGTGACCCTGCTCCTGACCGTAATTGACCAATCACCGGTTCATCAGCACCAGACCCTTGTCACTGCGCCTGGGCTGTCGCTGGAGCTGGCCACCGAATGTGAACGGCTCGGCTATCACCGCTACTGGTTGGCAGAGCATCACAACAGTCTCCAGTTCAGCGGTACCGCACCGGAGATCCTCCTGACCCGTATCGCCAGCGCTACTGGCAGCATGCGCGTTGGCAGCGGCGGTGTAATGCTGAGCCATTACAGCCCTTATAAAGTGGCGGAAACCTTTGCATTGCTTGGCGGACTTTTTCCGGGTCGGATAGACCTGGGCATCGGACGTGCACCCGGCGGCAGCGCCTTGAGTGCCCACGCGCTGGCCGCGCCAGGCCTCGTGCCGGAGGTTGATCAGTTCCCTGCTCAGGCCGCCATGTTGTGTGCATTTCTGCGAGACGGCTTCCCCGCCGGTCACGCTTATGACCTCCTTACCTTCGATTTGCCGTCCGAGTCGATGCCCTCGCTTTGGATGCTGGGCTCCGGCGGGGGCAGCTCTCAACTGGCCGGTCAACTGGGAATGGGCTTGGCGCTGGCGCAGTTCATCACCCCAAACGCCTGCACTGCGCAGATTTTTGACGATTACACACGGGCATGGCAGCTTGCTGCACGGGTCACCCCTCCCCCGCGCCTGCTAGCGGTCGCGGCTATCTGCGCGAGTACGGATGAAGAGGCCCGCTACATCGCCGGCACGGCGGTATACCGAAAACTCAGCGCCGGCAGGACGCCACGCGAGGTTCTGCTCAGCCCTGCTGAAGTGCAGCAACGCTACAGGCAGATGAGCCAGGTTGAACGTGCCAATTACGATGAAACCCTGGCGGGTATGGTGGTGGGCTCGGCGCAGACCTGCCGACGTAGGATTGCCGAATTTGCGCGAGACTTCGAATGCAATGAAATCGGCATCGTCACCGTTACCCATCGCTTCGAAGACCGACTGCGCAGCTATCAATTGCTCGCAGGCGATCAGCCCTGACCGCTTGATTGCTCAACCCAGGCCAGGTTCACGGCTCAACGCGTTTGAGCTCGTTAAGCAACTGCAGCAGCTGCTGAAGTTTATCTTCACCGAACTGCGCCTGAATCTTGCGGTAGTTGGCTTCCATTCCTTCACGCATGGCATCGAAACTCGCGCGCCCGGAATCGGTGAGCGTCACGAAGACTCGACGTTGATCTTCGGTGCCCTTGCGTCGGCAAACCAGCCCATCCCGCTCCAGGCGGCTGAGAACCCCGGTCATGCTCGGTTTGAGAATGCACGCCAGGTGCGCCAGCTGGTGGCTTTCCAACTCACCCTGCTGGTGCAGGATGCGAATAACCCGCCATTGCTGCTCTGTCAGATCGTGCTCATTGAGCAACGGCCTGAAAAATGCCATTGCGGCCTCACGGGCCTGCAGCAAGCTCAGCGTCAGTGAAGGGCGAGTCTCGGTCATGAGTAAAGCCTGTGCCATTTGATCCAGCTGACAAGCTTAGGGACATCTGACGAGTGCGACAACTGCCCCAGCCGATGGAAAGTGCAATCTCTTCCACGAAAAACCCATTCAAGCCCGCCCTGCAAGCTGCGAGCATCATTCTCAAACAACGACAATTCCTTGCAGGTATCGCCACGTGACCACCTCACTGCAACTCCGCCTGCCGCTGCCGATACTCGCCCGGTGTAAGTCCTGCATACCGATTGAAGAAACGGCTGAAGTAGGCCGGGTCCTTGAACCCGAGCTGGTAGCAGACTTCATTCACCGAGCCGCCAGAGAAAAGCAGCAAGCGCCTGGCCTCCTGCATCAGCCGTTCCAGCACCAGGCGTTTGGATGGCAGATCGGCGATTCGCCTGCAGATGTCGTTGAGCCGCGCTTCAGTCACCCCGATCTGTGCCGCGTAGCTAGCCAGCGGCCAGTGCTCGAGATAGTGCGCCTCGATCAGCGCGTTGAAGCGATGGAATATCTTCAAGTCTTCATGACGGGCCGGAGTCGCCTCGCGCGAGTTGGGGCAAAGCCGCAACAAGCTGATCACGATCAGCCGCGTGAGCGATTGCAGCGCCGCTTCGCGTCCCGGATCGGAGCCTGCGAACTCATCGCTGAGCGCCTCCAGCCAGGTTTCCAGGCGCCGCGCCTCGGCCTGATCCGCCGCCGGCACGTTGGCCAGCGCCACACACGCCGGCCGCACCTGCATTCCCGTCGGCAACAGGCTGGCATCCGCCTCGATCAATTGCCAAACCAATTGCTGGCGTACGGTGAGTACATGCCCGTCGCTGTCCGGATCGGTGACGAAAGAGTGAGTCACGGTCGGCGGCGTAAGGAAGAACATCGGCCCGGATTCGATGAACTGCTGGTCATCCAGATACACCCGCACAGTGCCGGACTTCACGTAGTGCACTTGAAAGAAGCGATCGTGGCGGTGCACCGGCATGTTGCGTCCGAAAAATCCGGCGAGGTTGTCCAGCCGGTCGTGATGCACCTCGCTCTCACTGTAGCGCTGGTCGTAAACCTGACCGATGTTGATGTTCGGAATGGGATGCCGATTGCTCATTGCTGCTTGTCCGCCAATGACTTGACCCAATTTGCAAAGGCTCATGGTGCACCCGCCAGGCGGGCGCTACAAGAGAAGCCTTGACCATAGTTAACATATTAACTATAACATTAACACATTAACGACTTTGCGGAGCAGCGTGCTGCTCCACCACCGCCAGGAGATAAGCATGAGCCATGCGTTGCATGACGTTGCGAACGGCACCGTGTTCGGCGTAGCGCTGAACTACAACGGTCTGCTACAGCAGCGTCTGGCCGAATTCGAGCAGCCGCCTTACAAACAGGCGCCGGTCAAGCCGGTGCTCTTCATCAAGACGCCCAACACCCGCAATACCCACGGTCGCGACGTGATTCACCCAGCCGGTGAACGCTTGCAACCAGGCCCTGCCTTGGGCGTGGTGATTGGCAAAGACGCCACCCGGGTGAGTGCCGCCGATGCGATGGCCCATGTAGCCGGCTTCACCATCGTCAACGAGTACAGCCTGCCGGAAGACAGCTACTACCGTCCTGCGGTCAAGGCCAAGTGCCGCGATGGCTTTTGCACCATTGGCCCCGACCTGGTCCCGGTGAGTGCAGTCACCGACCCACACCAGCTGGCCCTCAAGCTCTATGTGAACGGCGCTGTAGTGCAGGAAAACACGACTGCCAACCTGGTGCGCAGCATCCCGCAGTTGATCGCCGAACTGAGCGAGTTCATGACCCTGCACGCGGGCGATGTGCTGATCACCGGCACTCCGGAGGGGCGTGTCGACGTCCATCCTGGTGACCTCGTCGAAGTCGAGATCACCGGTCTTGGCCGCCTGGCCAACACCATCGTTGCCGAGCCGGGGGAGCCAGCATGAAACACGCGCGTATCTGTTATGAAGGCAGCGTCCATGCTGTCACCGTCGAAGCCGACAACACCGTTCGCCTGGCCGACGGCCGAGTGCTTGGTGAGCGCCAGGTCGAGTGGCTGCCACCGGCAAACGGAAGCATGTTCGCCCTCGGTTTGAACTACGCCGACCATGCCAAGGAGCTCGCCTTCGCTCCGCCCACCGAGCCGCTGGCGTTCATCAAGTCGCCGGGCACATACACCGGACACAACCAGGTCACCTGGCGCCCGGACTACGTCGGGTACATGCACTACGAGTGTGAACTGGTGGCTGTCATCGGCAAGCCGGCGAAGAACGTCAAGCGTGAGAACGCCATGGAGTACGTGGCCGGGTACACCGTGTGCAACGACTACGCCATCCGCGACTACCTGGAAAACTACTACCGCCCCAACCTGCGGGTGAAAAACCGCGACGCCACCACCCCCGTTGGCCCGTGGATCGTCGATGCAGCGGACGTGCCAGATGTGAGCAACCTGAAGCTGCGCACCTGGATCAACGGTGAGCTGAAGCAGGAAGGCACCACTGCGGACATGATCTTCGACATTCCGCACCTGATCGAATACTTCTCCAGCTTCATGACCCTCCAACCGGGCGACATGATCGCCACCGGCACGCCAGAGGGCCTGGCCGACGTGGTGCCGGGCGATGAAGTGGTGGTGGAAGTCGAAGGCGTCGCACGCCTGGTCAACCGCATCGTCAGCGAAGCTGACTTCTTCAAGAACAACAAGGCATGAGCAGCATGATCAAACATTGGATCAACGGCCGTGAGGTCGAGAGCAAAGACACCTTCGTCAACTACAACCCTGCCACTGGCGAGGCCATCGGCGAAGTGGCCAGTGGCGGCGCCGAGGAAGTTGCCGAGGCCGTCGCCGCGGCGAAGAAGGCCTTCCCGAAGTGGGCCAACACGCCGGCGAAGGAGCGCGCTCGCCTGATGCGCAAGCTGGGTGAACTGATCGACCAGAACGTGCCGAAACTGGCCGAACTGGAGACGCTGGACACCGGCCTGCCGATCCACCAGACCAAGAACGTGCTGATCCCGCGTGCCTCGCACAACTTCGACTTCTTCGCCGAAGTGTGCACCCGCATGGACGGCCACACCTACCCGGTCGACGACCAGATGCTCAACTACACCCTGTACCAGCCTGTGGGTGTGTGTGGCCTGGTGTCGCCCTGGAACGTACCGTTCATGACCGCCACCTGGAAGACCGCGCCGTGCCTGGCATTGGGCAACACTGCGGTACTGAAGATGAGCGAACTGTCGCCGCTGACGGCGAACGAGCTGGGCCGCCTGGCAGTAGAAGCCGGCATTCCGAATGGCGTATTGAACGTGATCCAGGGCTACGGCGCCACCGCCGGTGACGCGCTGGTCCGCCACCCGGACGTACGCGCCATCTCCTTCACCGGCGGTACCGCCACCGGTCGCAAGATCATGCAGACCGCGGGCTTGAAGAAATACTCGATGGAACTGGGTGGCAAATCGCCCGTGCTGATCTTCGAAGATGCCGATCTTGAGCGCGCGCTGGACGCAGCCTTGTTCACCATCTTCTCGCTGAACGGCGAACGCTGCACTGCCGGCAGCCGCATCTTCATCCAGGAAAGCGTGTACCCGCAGTTCGTCGCCGAGTTCGCAGCCCGCGCCAAACGCCTGATCGTCGGCGACCCGACCGACCCGAAAACCCAGGTTGGCTCGATGATCACGCAAGCGCACTACGACAAGGTCACGGGCTACATCAAGATCGGCATGGAAGAAGGCGCACGCCTGGTTGCAGGCGGCCTTGAGCGTCCAGCCAACCTGCCCGAACATCTGGCCAAAGGGCAGTTCGTCCAGCCGACCGTGTTCGCCGACGTGAACAACAAGATGCGCATCGCCCAGGAAGAGATCTTTGGCCCAGTGGTCTGCCTGATCCCATTCAAGGACGAAGCCGAAGCGCTGCAACTGGCCAACGACACCGAGTACGGCCTGGCCTCCTACATCTGGACCCAGGACATTGGCAAAGCGCACCGCCTGGCCCGCGGCATTGAAGCCGGCATGGTGTTCATCAACAGCCAGAACGTGCGCGATCTGCGTCAGCCGTTCGGTGGTGTGAAAGGCTCGGGTACCGGCCGCGAAGGCGGACAGTACAGCTTTGAAGTGTTCGCCGAAATCAAGAACGTATGCATTTCCATGGGTAGCCACCACATCCCGCGCTGGGGCGTGTGACTGTCAACCCAACGCGCCGGGCGGGCCAATGTTCTGACGACAGCCTGATCCGCCCGGCGCCACGGGGTCTACAACAATAAGGAGTCTGATCATGGGTAAAGTGGCCCTAGCGGCAAAGATCACTCACGTGCCCAGCATGTACCTGTCGGAAATGCCTGGCCCTCGCCACGGATTTCGCCAGGCCGCGATCGACGGGCATTACGAGATCAGCCGCCGTTGCCGTGAACTGGGTGTGGACACCATCGTCGTGTTCGACACCCACTGGCTAGTCAATGCCAACTACCACGTCCTCTGCGGCGAGCATTTCGAGGGGGTATACACCTCCAACGAACTGCCGCACTTCATCAGCAACATGGCCTATGGGTTCCCCGGCAACAAGGAACTGGGTCTGATCCTGAGCGAAACCTGTAATCGCTTCGGGGTCGAGACCATGGCCCACCACGCCACTACCTTGGGCCCTGAATACGGCACCCTGGTCCCGATGCGCTACATGAACCAGGACCAGCACTTCAAAGTGATTTCAGTCTCAGCGCTGTGCACGTCGCACTATCTGGCCGACAGCGCCCGCCTCGGCTGGGCCATGCGCAAGGCGGTGGAAGACCACTACGACGGCACCGTGGCGTTCCTTGCCAGCGGCTCGCTGTCCCACCGCTTCGCCCAGAACGGCCAGGCGCCAGACTTTGCCACCAAGGTCTGGAGCCCGTTCCTCGAAACCCTGGATCACCGTGTGGTGAACATGTGGGAGAACGCCGAATGGGAGGCATTCTGCGGGATGCTTCCTGAATACGCGGCCAAGGGCCACGGCGAAGGGTTCATGCACGACACGGCGATGCTCTTGGGTGTACTCGGCTGGTCGAAGTACGACGGCAAGGCCGAGGTAGTGACCCCGTACTTCGGTTCATCCGGTACCGGGCAGATCAACGCTATCTTCCCGATCACGCCTCAGGACGGCTCGGCCATACCGCCTGGGCAAGCAGCGAATCCGGCGAGTGTGGTTTCCACCAGCCGACTCTGACCCACCTGCCAGGCCTCCGCTTGGCGGCCTGGTGCCCTCGCCACAAGGAGGCACCTCATGCCACACCTGGTTCTGCTCTACACCCCTGACCTGGAAGCGGATGCCGACATCCCCGGTCTGTGCCGCGCCCTGGCCGACTGCATGCTCGAACAGCACGACGCAGCCGGCAAGGCGGTCTTCCCAACCGGTGGCACCCGCGTACTCGCCTACCCTGCCGCCCATTGCGCAGTGGCAGACGGCAACGGCGACTACGGCTTCTTGTACGCCAACCTGCGCATGGGCAGTGGCCGAAGCCCCGCTGTACATAAAGCGGTCGGCGACAACTTGCTGCAGGTGTTGAAGCAACGTCTGGATGAGCTGCTGCGCCAACGCCCGATCGGCATCACCGTGCAGATCGATGAAAGCACCCAGCAGGTCTACGACGCCAAGCACAGCACCTTGCACCCCCTGTTCAACCGCCCGGCCTGAGTCCAGGTCGCCCGCTGCCTCATCACACAACAAGTACAAAAAACATGAGTACACTCGAACATGCCTCGCCGGCCCCGACTCAGACCGAACTGGCCGACGCGACCCACCGCGCGGTCACCTGGCGGCTGATGCCGTTACTGCTGATCTGCTACCTGTTCGCCCACCTCGACCGCATCAACATCGGCTTTGCCAAGATGCAGATGAGCCAGGACCTGCAGCTGTCCGACACGGTCTACGGGCTGGGCGCCGGGCTGTTTTTCATTGCCTATGCCTTGTTCGGGGTGCCTAGCAACCTGATGCTTGAACGCTTCGGCCCACGCCGCTGGATCGCCACATTGATGGTGGTATGGGGCACGCTGTCGGCCAGCATGCTGCTGATCGAGAGCAGCAGCGCGTTCTACCTGCTGCGCTTCGCGCTGGGGGCCGCCGAGGCAGGGTTCTTTCCGGGCATCCTGGTCTACCTCAATCGCTGGTACCCCGCCGGGCGCCGGGCTCAGGTCACCGCATTGTTCGCGATCGCCGTGCCACTGGCCGGGGTGGTTGGCGGGCCGTTGTCAGGGGCGATCCTGGCATTCATGCACGAGGCAGCTGGCCTGCGTGGCTGGCAGTGGATGTTTTTACTGGAAGGCGCGCCAGTGATCCTGCTGGGCCTGGTGGTACTGTCTGCACTGCCTGAACACTTCGAGCGGGTGCACTGGCTCGACGACCAGCAGAAGGCTGCATTGCGTGCCCAGTTCGGCCGCGAAGATCAGCGCAAGACCGTGACATCGTTGGGCGGCATCCTCTGCAGCCCGGCGATCTGGCTGCTGGTGACGGTGTACTGCGCAGTGATGCTGGCGGTCAACACATTGGCCTTCTGGATGCCCAGCCTGATTCATGGCGCCGGCATCGGCAGCGACGCGCGCGTCGGCCTGCTCAGCGCTCTCCCCTACCTGGCCGGCTGCGTGTTCATGCTCGCGTGCGGCCGTTCCAGCGACCGCCAGCGCGAGCGCCGCTGGCACCTGTGCGTGCCACTGCTGATGGCCGCAGCCGGCATCGCCATCACCGGTTTGGCCCCGCAGCAACCCTGGCCCGTACTGGGTGGGCTGGTATTGGCGGGCATGGGAGCCAGTGCGGCCTTGCCGATGTTCTGGCAATTGCCTCCAGCATTCCTCAATGCCCGCACCCAAGCTGCCGGTATTGCCCTGATCAGTTCACTGGGCAGCATCGCCTCGTTCGCGGCGCCCTATTTCATCGGGTGGGTGCGCGACACCACGCAAAGCGCAAGTCTCGCGCTCTACGCGCTCGCCTGCTTCATCACCCTCGGAGGCCTGCTGGTGCTACGCACCCGGGCCGCCATCGTCAACCCTTGAACACAGAGATTGTCATCATGCTTGATAACGCTTTCATCCAGCAGGCCGCCGAACGCCTCGACCAGGCCGAGCGCTCTCGTGAGCAGGTCCGCCAGTTCTCCCTTGAGCAGCCAGCGATTACCATCGAAGACGCCTATGCCATCCAGCGCGCCTGGGTGGCCAAGAAGATCGCCGCTGGCCGCAAGCTGGTCGGCCACAAGATTGGCCTGACCTCGCGCGCCATGCAGGTGTCGTCGAACATCACTGAACCCGACTACGGTGCCTTGCTCGACGACATGCTGTTCGACGAAGGAAGCGACATCCCCTTCGATCGTTTCATCGTGCCGCGAGTCGAGGTGGAGCTGGCGTTCATCCTGGGCAAGCCGCTCAAGGGCCCCAACGTCACCGTGTTCGATGTACTGGAAGCCACTGAGTGGGTGATTCCGGCACTGGAGATCATCGACGCCCGTATCCAGCAGGTCGACCCGCAGACCCAGGTAACCCGCAAGGTGTTCGACACCATTTCCGACAACGCCGCCAATGCTGGCGTGGTCATGGGCGGGCGGGCCGTGCGCCCTACCGACATTGACCTGCGCAAGGTGCCGGCGGTGCTGTATCGCAATGGTGTGATCGAGGAGTCCGGTGTGAGTGCCGCTGTGCTCAATCACCCCGCCAAAGGTGTCGCCTGGCTGGCCAACAAGCTGGCGCCGTACGACGTCACCCTGCAGCCTGGCCAGATCATCCTCGGCGGCTCCTTTACTCGCCCGGTCGCCGCTCGCCCTGGGGACACCTTCCACGTCGACTACGACATGCTCGGCCCGATCGCCTGCCGCTTCGTCTGAGGACTGACCATGGACATGCCAATCAACCATTTCAAACAACGCCTGCGCAGCGGCCAGGCCCAGATCGGCCTGTGGCTCGGCCTGGCCGATGCCTACTGCGCCGAACTGGCCGCCAATGCTGGCTTCGACTGGCTGCTTATCGATGGGGAACATGCGCCCAACGACCTGCGCGGCATGCTCGCGCAGTTACAGGCAGTGGCCCCCTACCCTAGCCAGGCCGTGATACGCCCGGTGATCGGCGATACCGCACTGATCAAGCAAGTGCTGGATATCGGTGCTCAAACCCTCCTGGTACCGATGGTCGAAAGTGCCGAGCAGGCGCGACAACTGGTCAAGGCCGTGCATTACCCGCCGACCGGCGTACGTGGCGTGGGCAGTGCACTGGCGCGGGCGTCGCGCTGGAACAGCATCGCCGGCTACCTGGACCAAGCGGACGCGCAGATGTGCCTGCTGGTACAAATCGAGAACAAGGAAGGCCTGGCCAACCTGGACGACATCGTCGCAGTGGACGGCGTCGATGGCGTGTTCATCGGCCCTGCCGACCTCAGCGCTGCCATGGGCCACCGTGGCAATCCGGGGCACCCTGAAGTGCAGGCAGCGATCGAAGATGCCATTGTGCGAATCGGCAAGGCCGGCAAGGCGGCGGGGATTCTCAGTGCCGATGAGAAGCTGGCACATCGTTACATCGAACTGGGCGCGGCCTTTGTCGCAGTCGGCGTCGATACCACCGTGCTCATGCGCGGGCTGCGGGCCCTGGCGGGCAAGTTCAAGGATACGCCTGCGTTCAATAGTGTCGCAGGCGGTGTGTACTGAACCTTCGCTATCGCTAGAAACAAAAACGGCGCCCGATGGGCGCCGTTTTTGTTCAAGACCATTGTCACATCTGAATAATGGCTTTGAGCACGGTCTTGAAGGTCTCCAACTGCTCAGCACTGAACTGCCCGAACACCTTGTCCTGCTGCTCCTGAGCAATGCCCCACAGCGCTTCGGTCTCATCCACCCCTTTTGCAGACAGCCGCACACGACCGTCGTCGTCAGCGATCAAACTCTTGCGCTTGAGGTTGGCTACGGCCTCCTCAATCTCACGCGCAGGCATCGCCACTTCGCGCTGCAGGTCGTTCAAGCTGAGCCCAGCATCGTTTTCCAGCACCATCAACATACGGGCTTCGCTAGTGCGCAGGCCAGTGCACAATTGACGCGGCTGATAGTCGGCCTGGTAGGCACGCAGGGCCTGAGTCATCAGGTAGTACAGGTTGTGCTGCAGACGGCCCTGGAAGTGACTGCTCGGCGCCTGCCCTTCCGCCCGTCGGGTCATGCGGGTGTGCGGCAGCACCATCGAGTAAGCACCTTGATGGTAAAGCAGCGGAGAGCGGCCAAAGTCATCGAAGGCTACGACCTTGCCGACCAGGATCCAGTGATCGCCGCCGTCCAGTTGCTGGAACTTCTCACACTGGAAACGCGCCGCACAGTCGGCGAACAGCGGCGCACCACCGATCCCTTCCTCGTACTCGATGCCGGCGAAACGATCGTCCTTGGGACGTGCGAAGTTGTTCGACAGGTCGATCTGATCGGCCGCGAGGATGTTCACTGCAAAGTGCGAAGCTTCCTCGAAAACCTCATGGCTGGTGGAGCGTTTATCGATACTCCAGAGGATCAATGCGGGGTCCAGTGACACCGAGTTGAAGCTGTTGGCGGTGACACCGACCTTGCGGCCACTCGGCCCGGCTGCGGTGACCACAGTCACGCCAGTCGCGAAATTACCCAAGGCACGGCGGAAGGCACGGGTATCGAAATCGGTCACAGAGGTTGAATTGGACATGCAAGACTCCCGGGCAGGCCGAACGGGCCTGCCCCTGTTTGTTGTTGTGGTTGTTGCGGGGGATCAGCCGGGCGGCGGTCAAACCATCGCCGGGTCAGGCTCCAGGCCCATCAGTGCACGGCCAAGGATCTGTGCGCAGACGTCATAGTCGGTGTAAGCATGGGCACCGGTCATGTGCGAATCACGGAACAGTCGCTGCAGTTCATTGGTATCGAACCAAGCGCCGCCGCCGGCTGCTTCCATCAGGCGATCGACCGCCTGGATGCACATTTTCACCGCGTAGCCTTGGTTGGTGCGCCAGAACGCCAAGGTAGCGCGCGATGGGTATTCATGACGTTCGCTGTATTGCGCAATCTCGTCCCAGCTCTTTTCCAGCAACGCCCGTGCGGCAGCCACCTGGTGGGTGGACTCAGCCAGGCGCATCAGGGCAGGCGTGGCGGTACCGACCGCCGCACCGGTGTAGGCACGCACGCGGTTGCGGGTTTTCTCGCGGAACACTTCCAGCATGCGCTCGGCAATGCCCAGGCTGACGGTAGAGAAGCCGCTGGCGAAATAAGGGCGATACGGAGCGAAGAAAATCTTGCTGTCCGGGTACATACCGAAGCCGGCGGACTTGCCTTCCATCATATCCTTGGCCTTCTGGATGCGGTGCTCGGGCACGAAAGCGCCGCGTACGATCAGCGTCTTGCTGCCGCTGCCGCGCATGCCCACTGCATACCAGTCGTCACGGATTTCATAGTCGCTGCGCGGCAGAACCGCGAAGCAGTAATCCTGGGTGCCTTCGTCATTGGGCCGACGGAAGCCGAGGATCGCCCACTCGGCGTGGTCGCAGCCGGAGCTCCAGCCCATTTCACCACTGAAGGTCACACCGCCTTCCACCTCTTCGGTACGGCCGAACGGCGCGATGCTGCTGCTGGCCGTGGCGTCCGGGTCAGTACCCCATACGTCCTGCTGCAACTTGGCCGGGAACATCGCCATCTGGTGGCTGTGGGTGCACAGCAGGCTCATAGCCCAAGCGGTGCTGGCACACGCGCCGGCCAGCAACGCGATGCACTGGGCGAACTGCGGCAAGGAAATTTCCAGGCCACCGTACTGCTTGGGCAGGAAAGCGCGATGCATGCCGATACTTTTGAGCGAGGCGATGTTCTCTGCTGGCACACTGCGGTCTTGCTCAGCCTTGAATGCGTTGGCAGCAATGGCCGGCAGGATGGCTTTGAGGTCTTCCAGCAAAGGATTTGGCTTTTTCATGAACGGTCTCTTTATTATTGGATAACCAGCGTGCAACCCCCTGCGCGGCAGCGGGCAGCCGAATAGTCTCAATGACGCGTTCAGTATGTGGCTGAGGCAGGTGTCGAGAAATGCACGTTACGAGGGGAAAATTGTACTTTCCATGGTATCGGCCCTGGGTTCACCTCGAAGCGATTGACCCCTGCCCCAGTCGCCACCACAATCCTCCTCGAAGCGCGCGTGGCCTACCCGCGCCATTGATGGAGTGACCTGGTTGAAAGCGCTTTCCCCCTCTGCGGCACGTATCTGCGACGCCGCCGTCGGCCACTTCGCAGCATTCGGTTACGACGCCTCCTCGTTGAATGAGATCGCTCAACTGGCTGGCATGCGTAAAGCCTCGCTCTACGCGCACTTCGCGAACAAGGATGCATTGTTCCTGGAAGCGTTTCAGCGTGCACTGGAAGTGGAGACCCAATTCGTCGAGAGCACTTTTCGAGAGGAGGCGGCGGGCGCAGTAGCGCCTGGGCACTGGCTGGTGCTTCACCTTGCCGAGCGCTACCAACAGTCGCAGAACCTGCGTTTCATCCTGCGCACCGCGTTTCTGCCTCCGATCGATATCAAGGAGGCCGTCACCTCAGGGTTCGAGCGATATCTGGACGGCGTGCGCGAAGGTTTTTGCCAAGCGCTGCATGCGCGCTATAGCTGGGCCGACCTGGCAAGCACACGCCTGGAGGTCTATGCCGATGCCTACCTGGGCATCATCGACAGCCTGCATGTGGAACTGATGTATGCCGACCCCGCCGTCTATGCACGACGTGCGGCATCGCTGTTGAAAATCCTTGACGACTCATTGTCGCTGAACCGCTAAGGCGAGGGCAGCCACGCGGACCTACGGCTTGATCTTCTTCATCTCTTCGAGCAGCCGGGTCAGTTGCTGAAGCTTTTCCTCGCCGAACTGACTCAGGATCTTGTCGTAGTTGCGGCCCATTTCCTCGCTCATGGCCAAAAACACCTGCTGCCCCTTGACCGTGAGGTTGATGAATACCCTGCGTTGGTCTTCAGAAGACTTGCGCCGCGCGACAATACCGTCGCGCTCAAGGCGCTTGAGCACGCCGCTCATGCTCGGTTTGAGAATACAGGCAAGCTCAGCCAACTGATGGCTTTCCAACTCACCCTGCTGGCGCAGGATACGAATGACCCTCCATTGCTGTTCGGTCAACTCGTGGGCGTTCAGCGCCGGGCGGAAGAACGCCATGGTGGCTTCGCGAGCCTGCAGCAGCGTGAGCGTAAGGGAGGGGCGTGGCGTGGTCATTCGTACGGGGGCTCGTCGATAAAAAGCGTGCAGGCGAGTATGCCAGCACGCGCTCATTAATACATTAACCAATTACTCGATAAGCAAGTGGTAATGGCGCTTCTTGCCCAAGCTCAGGCGCCATTGATGCTGGCCAGGCGGTAAATCGGCGTCCACTGATAGCACCACCTCACCATCCAGGCGCAATCCACCACCCTCCGCCAGTCGCCTTGCCGCACCACGCGACGTTTGCAGACCGGCCTGCACCAGTACCTCAGCCAGGCTCAAGACCTGCAGCGTGCTGCGTGCTACGGCAATAGTGGTCAACCCAGCGCTGCTGCCGTCCCCGTACACGCCACTGGCGGCCTCTCGCGCAGCCTTGGCAGCCTCAGCGCCGTGCGCCAGGGCTGTCACCTCATCGGCCAGCAGCGCCTTGGCCTGGTTCAAGGCCGCACCACCCTCGCGCGTCAGTTCGGCGATCCGCTCCAGCGAAAGTTCTGTAAACAGGGCCAGAAAGCGCGGAAGGTCCCGATCGTCGCAATTGCGCCAGAACTGCCAGAAGTCGAAGCTCGGCAGGCGACGCTCGTCAAGCCAGACTGCGCCGTTGAGCGACTTGCCCATCTTCTTGCCATCGCTATTGGTCAATAACGGCATGGTCAGACCGAACAACTGACGCTGATCACGGCGCCGGGCCAGCTCGACGCCATTGATGATGTTGGCCCACTGGTCAGCACCGCCCAATTGCAGCGTGCAGTCGTGCTGACGCGCCAGCTCGGTAAAGTCATGGGCCTGCAGCAGGGTATAACCGAACTCCAGAAATGACAGCGAGTGTTCCCGGTCCAGGCGTTGGCGCACCGAGTCGAACGTCAACAGGCGGTTGATCGAGAAGTAACGCCCAACCTGGTCGAGGAACTGCAGATAGCCGATACCATCGAGCCACTGCGCGTTGTCGACCACCAAGCCCTCCCCCTCACCCAAACGCAGGTAGCGCCCGAAGGTCCGCGTGATGCCAGCGATATTGGCCTGAATCTGCGCCTCATCGAGTACCGGGCGGCTCTCGTCCCGGAAGCTTGGGTCACCGATCCGCGTGGTCGCGCCACCGATCAGCAGGATCGGGCGGTGCCCAGCCTTCTGCAGCCAGCGCATTAGCATCAAACCCTGCAGGTGCCCGACATGCAGGCTGTCGGCTGTGGCATCAAAGCCCAGGTAGAACGTGCGCGGTCCATCGCGCAGATGAGAGCGTAGTCCTTCGAGGTCAGTGCTCTGGTGAATGAAGCCCCTGGCTTGCAGGTGGCCGATCAGGTCGGAATGCAGGTCGCTCATGACAACTCCTGGGTAAAGCCCGAGGAGCGAGACACACGTCCAGCCGCCCCGGGCGGATGACGTGCACGCAGTCACGACCGCCTCAGCTTGAGGTGGCGTAACGGCGGTAACGTAGTAGATTTATTAACATATTCATGACATCCATGATCAAGGAGTCTACGACGTACGTCAAGCCTCCACCTACACTGCGCCCTGGCACGCAGATCAAACGCCTTGGCAGGCTCAGGCAAGACGCCTACCGATCGTTAGGTGCTCAATGGCACCACGTGCACTGCCTCGGCAAAGGCCCCATCACAATTCCAATTCAGCAGGCTGCGTCATGATCAACATCGAGACCCCGACCTACTACACCGCGACCAAAAAATACAACCTTGGCTTCCCCACCCTAGAAAGCGACATCGACGCCGATGTCGTGGTCATCGGTGGCGGCTTCTCGGGTATCAACACAGCACTGGAACTGGCAGAAAAAGGCGTCACCAATATTGTGGTACTCGAAGCCCGCTACCTGGGTTTTGGCGGTACCGGGCGCAATGGCGGGCAGATCATGGCCGGCATTGGACATGATCTGGAAAAGATCAGAAGCAGCGTCGGCGACCAGGGGCTGAAGCAGATTTTCGAGATCAGCGAACTGGGCGCCGACATCATCAAAGAGCGCATAGCCCGCTACAACATTGATGCCGACTTCTGCCACGGCTATGGCTACATGGGCTTCAACAAACGCCAGGAAAAGACCCTGCGAGCATGGGAAAAAGACTTCAAGTCGATCAACACCCATGACGAGATCCGCTTTCTAGGTGGTGCTGAGGTCAAGCAGATCATCGGCAGCGACGCTTACAGCAGCGCCCTGCTGCACATGGGCGGCGGCCACGTGCACTCGCTCAATCTGCTGTTGGGCGAAGCCCAGGCCCTGATAGGCCACGGCGCGCGCATCTTTGAACACAGCCCGGCGCTGGAGGTGACCTACGGCGAGCGTATCAAGGTGCGCACCGGCCGCGGCTCGGTACGAGCCAGCAAGCTGCTGTGGGCCTGCGACAGCTTCCTCAACAAAATGGAACCGGAGCTGCACGCACGCACCATCAACACCTACGCCTTCCAGATGATGACTGAGCCACTGCCGGAAGAACTGATACAGCGTATCAGCCCGATCCGCGGCGCTTACAGCGATATCCGCCCGGTGATCGATTACTACCGCGTCACCCGCGAAAACCGCCTGCTGTTCGGAGCCGCCACGCCGTTCATCGAGCACATCCCGCTGGACCTCAAGACCTGGAACCGTGCCTTGATGCTGAAGATTTTCCCCTACCTCAAGGATGTGCGGATCGACCTCGCCTGGGGCGGCCCAATGGCCACAAGCGCCAACCTGTTCCCGCAGATCGGCACACTCAGCAATCGCCCCAACGCATTTTACGTTCAGGGATATTCGGGCTTTGGCGTCACGCCCAGCCACATCATTTGCAAGATTCTCGCCGAGGGCATGCACGAAGGCTCATCGCGCTACGACCTGATCAGTTCGGTCAAACACGCACGGATCCTCGGCAAGGACCATTTCCGCCCGCTGCTGCTCACCGCCGGCAAGACCGTGCACCAGCTTTCGGGCTATTTCAACGGCCGCCGCTAACCGTATCTTTCACCCACTGGAGAACTGCCATGACCCTCACTGCCGCCAAGCAAGGCATACAACTGTCCGAACTCGATGCCTGGGGCACCGTTGCCGATCTGGGCTCGGAAATCCTCGAAGGCGAAGTCAAAGCCTTTGGCAAAATGACCCACGGAGCGCCGACCGACGCCGTCAGCAGCGCTTACTTTGGCACCACCCGCGGCAAATTCCGCATGGTTTACCCGTTCAACGAGCAGGCGGTAATCGTCACAGGCGAAATCCAGCTGACTGACGAGTCCACAGGCCAGGTCACTCGCTACAAAGCCGGTGACGCCTGGTTCGTAACCAAGGGCACGCCGGTGCTGTGGGAGATTTTGAGCGAGTCGTTCGTCAAGCACTACTTCGCCGTGGCTTGACGCAAGCAGGTATTAAAAACGCCGCCAGCGCTACACGCGCTGGCGGCGTTTTTACTGCGGTGGGTTAGCGCAAGCAGGAGTCCATAGCCGTGGCCCGGTAGTCCTTTGGAGATTGGTCATACTGCTTTTTGAACGAGCGGCTGAAATGGGCGGAGTCCGTGAAGCCCCACTTATAAGCGATTGAGGTAATCGACTCGCACCTGAAGAACGGATTGGCGAGATCCTCGGCGCTCCGCTTGAGCCGGGCTCGTTGAATGTAGCGGCACACGCTGTCACCGTCCTCTTCGAACAAGCGATAGAGGTGGCGCACTGAAATGTTAAGCCCGCCAGCCAACGCAGCAGGCGTCAACCCGGGTTGTGACAACGACTTGTCAATCACCTTCTGCACATAACTGCGCAGATTGCCGCCGTTAAGCGCATCTATGCTGCCAAGGTTGCCTTCTCCAAACTCAAAGCCCGGCTCCAAAAGCGCGGTGAATGCTGCTTCCAACGCAGCGCCCTGAGCACCGTCTTCGCCTGTGTTCTCATCCTTGCACATCTGATCCATCAACACATGAAGCATGCGTCCACACGCGTTGCTGGATGAAATCTTTCCTACCAGAGTTCCTCTGCCAGGAACCTGTTTGCGCACCTGATCGCGGGAAAGCGCCAATGAAACATGCTCGATCAGACCCGCCGGCTTGATTTCGCAGCGCCCCACCGAGTCCATGAGCATGAGATCACCAGGGGCCAGGTAGATGGTCAAACCGCCCTGCTCGACCGTAGAGCGCCCCGAACGCTGCAGGACCAGAAAACAATGCTGGTCATCATCCAGCGCGGGATTATCACCCAGCCGCCGAATGACGCCGGCGTTCGTACGCAAAGAGGCGACTGGCAAGCCTGCGCGCGTATGAGCTGAGACATCGCCAATGAAGAGCGAATGATTGCAAGCCAATTCCGTTTCGAAACGGCCGCAAATCCCCTGCATGGCAGCGGTCCAGCGATCAAGTCCCTGATGGTCGGGTTGTTGAGTCTGCATAGTGGCCTCGGCGCGAATTTGTTGTTATGCAGCCATTGATAACATGTTAACAATGGCCGCACAACTATCACATTTGGTTGAGTACACTGAGCAAAGGGTATGCCAGGTCGCTTCAGATCCGCTGCAGAAACTCCCTGAGGCCAGACAGGCAGGCGAGTAAATGCGAACGCTGCTGCGGACTTACTTGAATATAGCGACGAAACGCCGGCATCCGGTTGACCACCTCGCTAGCACCCATATGCTCCAGAGCAAGCTGCCATTGGCCATCGCGGCATTGCAGCGTCAACCGCTTGAAATCCAGCGGCATCAGCTGCGCCAACAGCGTCGCATCTCGGCCTAAATGATCGCGTACTTGGGCAAAGAGGGCCTGGTCACCGCCCCGGAACACGCAGGTGACGCCGGTGCGCCGAAACGCCCCGGTGTGGCGCAGCTCCAACCGCACATCGCCCTGTTGCAGGGCAGGCACGCTCAACCGAAACTCGCATGTCACGACGTGCATCAGCAGGTGCGCTTCGACGCACTCACGCACCTCGGCCTGCCAACCCTGGGGCGGGAAACACAGCTGTGCGACACCCGCTTGCGCCCGCTGTATCTCCAGCGGGCCGAGATTACGCAGCAGATGCCCCAAGGTGACACCGGGCCGATAACCGGCAGGCGCCCGAGGCGCCAGCAGCCTTTCACGCAAATGTCTGATCATGTTGCGTACGCTCCGCAGCGTGGCCAGGTTCGGCGGCGAATTCTTTTTCCAGCACATCCTCAACCCGGGCAGGCTTGAACGGGTTGACCTTCTGCACACACACAGACCAGAACAGCGCGTAGGCTGCCGTGCCGCCAAGCATGATGGCAAACGGCACGTAAACATCCGCCGGATTCATTCCAGGCGGCGTGATAAACAGCATACCGATGATGATACCGACGCTGGAAACGATTTGCGGCAACGGGAACAACGGCGAACGATAGGCGCGCGGCAGGTCTGGGCGACGGATACGCAGGATCACCACCGACAGTGTCACCAGCAAATAGGCCGTGCTCCAAGCGCAAACGGCAGCCAGCACGAGGTGCAGGATGTTGTCTGGGTTGCCACCCAAGTACCAGGCATGCAGGCACGGGATCAGTGCAACCACCAGAATGCACAGCAGTGGTGTCTTGAAGCGCGGATGCAGGTAGGTGAATACCTTAGGCAACGCCCCGTCTACGGCCATCCCGTAAAGAATGCGCGGCACCCCGGCCATCAGCGTGTTGATGGTTGCCGCACCGGCGAACAAGAATCCGATACCCAGCCAAACTGGGCCGATGTCACCCATCACCTGTTCGGCAAAGCGTGGAATGGCCATGGGCGTATCCAGCAGGTGTACGCCGGTGGCGGCATCGAGTATGACGTTTTCCACCTGGCGCTTCATCGCCGCGCCGTAGATGAACATGCAACTGGCCACACCAAACAGCCCCAGCGCCATGGCGCGTGGCAATACCCAGGCCGAGCGACGCAGTTCGGGGGCAAGCGGCGTCACGAACTCGCAACCGACAAACATGAACATGGCCATGCCGATCAGTGAAAGGATGGTCATCACATCAGAGCCCACCAGAGAGACGCCAAACGGGCCCTCCAGCTCCACCGCAGGTGCGGCGATGAGCCCCAACACACCGAACACCATCAGCGTCGTCCACATGCCGAAGGTGAGAATCACCTCCGCGCGACTGAACGCGCTGACGCCGAACGCGTTCAGTACCGCGAACGACAGCACGAAACAGACGCCCAACAGCCAAGAACCGCCCGCAGACTCAACGAGCGTGTTGAGGTGTTCAAAATTCACCAACGCCATCACCCCAGACAGGATTGTCTCGGCAGTGCCGGCGAACACATGCACGATCAAGTAGGCTGAAAGCGTACCGGTAATGGCGAAGAAGCGACCCATACCGCAGTTGATGTAGTCGTAGACCGAGCCAGTGGTCGGCAGGATCGAGGCCGCCTCGGCGAAGGTGGTCGACTGGGCCAACATCATCAATGCAGCGATGACCATGGCGATGGCAAACGCACTGCCACCGATACCGAAGCCCATCGTCGCAGTCAGGATTACGGGACTGGCCATGATCAGCCCGACGGTGCTGGCGAGTGCGGTAGGGAAACCGACCGTGCCTTTGTTGAGGTGCTCAGTGAGCTTATTGTTGGTTGACATCTTGATCAAGACCCTGGCTTCAGTGTTGGCTGGTAGAGGGTAAGCGGACCATTGCACATGCAGGCCCGACCTACCTCCATGTACCTGCACTGTGCGCCCTGCGTGCTCCGTAGTCTTGCCTTTGCCTGCCGAGACCCTTGTTACAGGCTGCCAGACAGCCAGTTCGCCGGGGAAGCGCTTATCCCGCATCTGTAGGATGGCACCCGCGGCTGGCTGGTCAAATACTGGTAACCAAGCTACTCGACATCAACGACGTTCGAAGTGCCTGCCAGCAATAATAAAAAATCGCCCGGAGACTTCCCGTATGAGCGATCGTCTCGCCCAAACACTGAGTGCTTTCAGTAACACCGTGCTCGACATCCAGCGCTTAGCCCAAAGCCAGAGCATCGAACACTTCCACAACCGCATGATTGAACGTCTCAGTGAACTCATTGCATTCGACAAGGCGTGGTGGGGACTGGCCGCATTGATCAACGGGGTGCCGGTGGAACGCAGTACGCAGCTTTTCAAGCTTCCAGCGCAGTATCTGCTGGACTGGCAATCGATCAGCCACGACGACGTCACGATCGACAGCGTGCACAGCCGCCCTGGCCACGCTGTTGTCATCGACATGAGCACCACAACTGGTCTGACGTGGCTTGGAGCCAAGCACCATATCGGCCAACTGATGTGCATCATCGTAAGCGACCCGATAACTCGGCTTTCCGAGCACCTGACGTTGTATCGCAGCCCGGACTCCGCATCCTTCAGCCCGCAGGACGTTCTGCTCCTAGAAACCCTCATGCCCCACTTGTCCGCAGCCGCTGCGTCCAACCGCATCCGAACGCTGATTTCGATCCGCGAAACCCTGAGCAACCCTCAGAACCTTGCCCTGGCCGTGTGTGACCGCAACGGTACGCTGCATTGCGCCGAACCTGCCTTCATCGCGCTACTGCTGCAAGGTTGGCCACAGTGGAGCGGACCTACTCTGCCCATTGCCATTGAGACCGGTGAATTCATCATCGACCGAATACACCTAAGCGTCTCACATGCCGGTGACCTTTTCCTGATCGCAGGGCGCCATCAGAGCCCACTGGAAACCCTCAGCCCTCGCGAGCACGAGGTCGCCCAAAGCTTCGGTGAAGGCAAGACCTACAAGGAGGTCGCCCGTGACCTGGGACTGGCTGATCATCCCTGCCATCGAACGCTTCGAGCCAGAGCTGATCGTCGTTGCATGCGGCTACGATGCCAATGCCGTCGACCCGCTGGCCCGGATGCTGCTGCACAGCGAGTCCTTCCGGGCCATGACTCAGCGCATGCGCGACCTCGCCGACCGCGTGTGTGGCGGCCGCTTGGTGCTGGTACATGAAGGCGGGTACTCCGAGTCCTATGTGCCCTTCTGCGGACTGGCAACGCTCGAAGCGCTCAGCGGTGTTCGCACAGACGTGATCGACCCGATGCTTGAATTTATCCAGGCGCAACAGCCGAACCCACAGGCCTGCGCGTTTCAACGCGGGTTGCTGGACACGCTGACCTTGCAGCTGGCATGAGCCAAAGATACGTCGCAAGCCGGACCCATGCTCGGGATGCGACGTATCACGCTGGCACTCAGCGTCATGCGGCTGACAGGCTCAGACAAGATGTCCAGCAGGACACCACGCTAGGCTCCAGCATTCCCTTCTTCACTGCCCGGAGTTCGCGCACCATGAGCGATATCAACCTGCTGCCTGCAGTCACCGCCTTTCTGGCGCGTGATCATGGCCTGTACATTCATGGCCAGACTGTCGCCGGCGAATCCTCAAACCGCTTAGCGGTAGTCAACCCAGCCGATGGCAAAACCATCGCGCAAATCGCCGACGCCAACCAAGCCGATGTCGACCGCGCAGTGGACTCGGCTCGCCAGGGTTTCACCCGTTGGTCGCGAACCAGCCCAGCTGCACGCGCCGGTGTACTCCTCAAGCTCGCCGACCTGCTGGAAGCCAATCGGGAAGAGTTGGCCCAGATGGAAACGCTGCAATCGGGCAAGCTGATCGGCATCTCGCGTGCATTCGAGGTCGGGCAGGCTGCACACTTCCTGCGTTACTACGCAGGCTGGGCGACCAAGATCACCGGCCAGACCATCACACCGTCTCTGCCTTCGTTCGCCGGTGAGCGCTACAGCGCCTTCACCCTGCGCGAGCCTATCGGTGTGGTCGTCGGCATCGTGCCATGGAACTTCGCGACCATGATCGCCATCTGGAAGTTGGCCTCGGCGCTGACCACGGGCTGCAGCATCATCATCAAACCCAGCGAGTTCACACCGCTGACGCTGTTGCGTATCGCCGAGCTGGCCACTGAAGCAGGCCTGCCGGCGGGCGCATTGAACGTGCTGACTGGCGCTGGCTATGTTGGCAAAGCACTGATCGAGCACCCGGGTACTGACAAGGTATCGTTCACCGGGTCCGTACCTACCGGTATCGCTGTCGGCCAAGCTGCCATGAGCGCAAAACTTACCCGCGCCACTCTGGAACTGGGTGGCAAGAACGCCGTGGCGTTCCTACCGGACGTAGGTTTGGAGAAAGCCGTCGACGGCATCATCGAAGCTGGCTTCCTGCATTCGGGGCAGATTTGTGCCGCCGGTGAGCGTTTCTATGTACACCGCTCGCACATCGACCCACTGCTCGACGCCCTCTCCCAGCGCTTGGGCCAATTGAAGGTGGGCTCGCCGCTGGACGAAACCACGCAATTCGGCCCGGTGGCCAACAAGCCACACCAGTTGAAGCTTGCCGAACTGTTCGCCACTGCTCGCGCCGAAGGTAGCCAGATCATCCATGGTGGGCGTATTGGGGATGGCCCAGGATGCTTCGTCGAGCCGACTGTGATTCTTGCCAAGTCCGCCAACGATACCCTTCTCAACCAAGAAACCTTCGGCCCGGTGGCAACCTTCCTGCCTTACGACAGCGAAGATGAGCTGCTTCAGTTGATGAACACGTCGCCTTACGGGCTGAGCGCCAGCCTATGGACCAACGACCTGGGCAAGGCCATGCGCCTCATTCCGGAAATCCAGGCCGGCACACTGTGGGTCAACATGCACACGCTGCTCGACCCGGCCGTACCGTTTGGCGGCATCAAGGCTTCCGGCATCGGCCGTGAGTTTGGTTCGGCGTTCATCGACGATTTCACCGAACTCAAATCGGTCATGATCCGCTATTGAGATGCTCGAAATGTCGCTCTGGCTACGCGAACAACTCACCCTTACCCTGCCGCTGGCCATGCAGGCGCTGCGGGCCGCGCTCGACGCGGCCACTGAGCAGCAGGTCAAAGTCAGCTTGGCAATCGTCGATGGCTGTGGCCTACCGATCCACACTGCGCATATGGACGGTGCACCCCGTCCAGCACATGCCATAGCGTTGCGCAAAGCCCTTACGGCTGCGGGGTTCGGCATAGCCACGGCTGACTGGGAGCAACGCTTGGAGCGCTGCTCCGAGGCGGTGCGCAACGGTTTTCCGCTGCAGCCAGGAATGGCCTTGTTCGGTGGCGGCGAACCCTTGCGCCATGCCGGGCAGGTCATCGGGGCGATAGGCGTGTCTGGTGCCAGCGAGGCCATCGACACACTTTGCGCCAAGGCCGCCGCCAATCATGTTACGACCCTTCTGCAGCCTGATCGAACGCTGTAAATCTGTGCGTGTGGCCAAGCCGTGCAAGCGCCTTGGCAGCCAGAAACAAGACCCCGACCTGCCCCTCACGCACTAATAAGCCGTCGCAGCCAACCGCGACGGCGCCCGCCAATGCGGGTGCCCACGTACAAGAAAGCGCCTTATCAAAGGCGACTGACAACGAGGGAAAGTGCAATGGTCAAACCACAAACGCTGTCGACCCTGGCCCTGGCAGTCCTACTCGCCAGCCAGGTCGCGCCGGCTTACGAACTGTACGCTGACGAAGACAGCCACTTGAATGCTGACATGCTGGCGGTCTGGGGTATGTTCAACAGCCGCAAGAACTATGACGGCACTTCAGGAGGCTCAACCTGGCGCGAGGGTTTCATCAAGTATGGACTCAGTGGTGATCAGGGCCTCACTGGCAACGGCACCTTGTATGGCGCATTGAACTGGGTAAGTTCCGCGACGTGGGGCGACGGTGATGCCGCCGGCTACACGGACGGCTCCGAGCGCACCACCAAGATCGAGGACGCCTATTTGGGCTGGCGTTCGGGCGACCTGGTGCCACTACTGGGTAAGGACGGTGTAGATGTTTCCGCCGGCCGCCAAGTGGTCCGCCTCGGCACTGGCTTCCTGATCAACGACGACGGGCCGAACCTGGGCAATGGTGTCGCAGACGGTACGCTGGATCGGGGTGGCGCTTACTACCTGGCGGCGCGCCATGCCTTCGACCGCACGGCAGTGCTGCGCCTGGGTGGCCAGGACGGTTTGCACGGCAGCCTGTTGTGGCTCAAATCCGACAACCGCGCCCAGGCCGAAACCGAACTGGCTGCCGGTACGCTGGACTACACCCACGCCCTGGGCACCCTGGGCCTGACCTGGATTCACGGCATCGATGTCACCGACCAGTGGGCCAGCGATTTCCAGAAGGCTCGCGAAGGCATGGATGTGTACAGCGTGCGTGGCGAAGGCAGTGCTGGTATCGAAAACGCCAGCTTCGCCTTTGAATATGCCTGGCAAGACAAACACGGGGGCCCGGAAAATGCCTGGTACCTGCAGGCCGGCTACACCTTTGCAGACTTGCCTTGGGCTCCGCAACTGACCTACCGGTATACCCGCTACTCGGCTGAATGGGATCCTCTATTCAGCGGCCTGTCCAGTGGCTATGGCACCTGGTTCCAGGGTGAAGTCGCTGCCAACTATGCCGGCCCGTTCAACAGCAACACCGGCATTCACCATATTGGCCTGAAAGCCAAACCCCTGGAAAACCTCACGGTCGGCGCCCTGTACTTTAACCTCGATACCGTGCGTACCCGCGACAGCTTGAACCTCGATGCCCGCGAACTCGACCTGTATCTGGAATGGGCCGTCAACGACCACCTGATCATCAGTCCCCTGGTCGGCCTGTATCAGCCGCGCAAGGATCAGGATAACGGTGGCAACCAGGTCGGCGGCAACGGCACCAACGTCTACAGCCAACTGACCGTGGCGGTACCGTTCTGACATAAAAAACCGCCGGCCCATGGCCGGCGGTCTAAGCGCTGTATCTATGAAGTATGAAAGCTGCCCTGGTGAGGCGGCGTCACTATCCCCTTTCCTCTCTGAGCCTGCTTGCCTCAGCGTGCCAGCGCCTTTGTCTGGGCGTGACGACCGCCACTCTGCACGTTTACAGCGTTTGACCTCACGGGCGCGCAAGCATACGATTCGCAAACCTACCGACCGGTAGGTAGCAAACTGAAAGAGCTGCTGTAGTTCTGCAACACGGCCCGGTGGCTTGGGCCGGGCTTCTAGCAGTTAGCACACTGCTGGTCTGTGTGCTGACCACCCTGAGCCTGCGAGACGTGCCAGCAAGCTATTCATTGGCTGGGCACTGAGGAAGTGCAATGAGCAATCACTTCCTGGGCTACTTGATTTGCAGCGGAATTATCGTGTTTGGCGTGGTGTACCACCTAAGCGAATGGAGACGTGCCAAAGGGCCGAGGCCCTCAACTGACGACCCGAATTGAAGACGAACCGATTGAGCTGGCACAGATGATCAATTGCTCTGGCAGACACAAACAAGACGACCTACCAGTCGTTAGCGAAACTGCCCATTACCTTGAGATCACCTGTCCAGCCCGGTCCAGCCGGGTAACACAACAATAAAACCCCAGTACGGCGGCCCCTAGGTACCGTCCGTACAGTGAGACCCGCTATGACCTTCGACACCCGTATCGATTTCATCTACCTCTCCGAACAGGACATGATCCGCGCAGGCGTGACGGACATGCCCGCCTGCGTCGACACCATGGAAGAAATGTTCGGTTTGCTCTACCACGGCGACTACCGCATGGCCGGTCCGAACAGCGACTCGCACGGCGCAATGATCACCTTCCCCGAGCATTCACCGTTCTCCACCATGCCCAAGCCAACCGCCGACCGCCGCATGATGGCGATGCCCGCCTACCTCGGCGGTAACTTCCAGACCGCAGGCGCAAAATGGTACGGCTCCAACATCGCGAACCGCGAAAAGGGCCTTCCGCGCTCGATCCTGATGCTCACCCTTAATGACGCCGACACCGGCGCCCCGCTCGCGCACATGTCAGCCAACCTACTTTCAGCCTACCGCACCGGCGCGATCCCGGGCGTCGGCGCCCGTCACTTGGCACGCAAGGATTCAAAGGTCATCGGTCTGGCCGGCCCGGGAGTGATGGGTAAGACCACGGTCGCCGCGTTCATGGCCGTGTGCCCACAGGTCGATACGATCAAGATCAAAGGCCGCGGCCAGAAGAATCTCGACGCGTTCGTCAGCTGGTTGAACACCGCCTTCCCGCAGATCACCAACGTGCGGGTGGTACAGACCCTGGAAGAAGTAGTACGCGACTCCGACCTGGTCAGCTACTGCAGTTCCGGTGAAGTCGGCGACCCATCCCTCTACCCGCTGGTGAAGCGCGAATGGGTCAAGCCCGGCGCCTTCCTAGCCATGCCCGCCCCGTGCAGCATCGACGCTGGGATGGAACAGGCCGACGTGCGCAAGGTGGTGGACAACACCGGCCTCTACGAAGCTTGGTTCGAAGAACTCCCCAAACCGGCCCACAACCATGTGCCGCTGGTGGGCGTGCGCTTCATGGACATGATTGCCGAAGGCACCCTGCAGGCCGAGCAGGTCGAGGACATCGGCAAGATCATCGCCGGTGAAGCGCCGGGACGCCTGAACGACGAGGAAATCATCCTCATGTCAGTCGGCGGCATGCCGGTGGAGGACGTCGCCTGGGGCACCGTGGTGTACCGCAATGCCATCGAGAAAGGCATCGGCGTCAAGCTAAATCTTTGGGAACAACCCGTTCTCAGCTAATCGATTTCTCTCGCAATGAAGGCTTCTCCATGACCCAAATCACCAAACTGAAAACCGGCTCCAAGTTTGAAGACATGGCCAGCTACTCCCGCCTGGTGGCGGTCGATAACTGGATCTATGTCTCCAACACTGCTGGCCGTAACCCGCAGACTCAGCTGATCGCCGAAGACGTGATCGAACAGACTCACCAGGTGTTCGCCAATATTGAAAGCGCCTTGGCAGCCGTCGATGCCAGCCTGGCTGACGTGATTTGTTCACGTGTGTTTATCCAAGAGCCGAGCGACGTGCCAGCCGTTATGGAGGTGATCGGCGAGAAGTTTCGTGGCATCGACCCGGCCACCACGGTCACCTGCCCACCGCTGGGTTCTACCGTTTACAAAGTTGAGCTAGAAGTCACTGCCTATCGCGGGGCCTCGCGCGCCCAGGTCAAGCTGATTCGCCTCGGCCAGTAACGCCTAACACCAGCACCGTGCCACCTGTACTTATCACCGCCGAGTAACGCCATGTCCCCTGCTATCGACCCTGTAATCACCAGCCCCCATCAACCGGAAGCGACCACTGTCGTGATCATCGGTGGTGGCATCATAGGCCTGACCGCCGCGCTGACTCTCGCCGAGCGCAAAATCCCGGTGGTGGTGCTGGAGAAAGGTCGTATCGCAGGCGAGCAGTCATCGCGCAACCTTGGCTGGGTGCGTAAAACCAACCGCCATGCACACGACATCCCTCTTGCCTTGGCGGCCGATCGACTCTGGGCCGAAATGCCGCAACGGGTCGGGAGTGACGTGGGCTACCGACAGGCCGGAATCATGTTCGTGGGTCGTAACGACACGCAGATGGGCATGCACGAAGGTTGGCTGAAGAGCGTCGAACACCTTGGTCTGGACTCGCGCCTGCTTAGCAATGGCGAGATCGCCAGAATGGTTCCTGGAGGGCGCACTGACTGGGCCGGTGCTATCTACACTGCCTCAGATGCTCGTGCGGAGCCAACCTTGGCGGCCAGCGCAATTGCCCGTGCGGCGATGGCCAAGGGAGCAGTGATCGTTGAAAATTGCGCGGTACGCACCCTTCAGACCAGTGCCGGATGCGTCAGCGGCGTGGTCACCGAACAAGGCGAGATTCGCTGTGATCAAGTGCTGCTGGCTGGCGGTCTATGGTCGCGTAAATTCCTCGGCAACCTGAAAATCGACCTCCCGACTTTGCCGTTGACCTGCTCAGTGCTGCGCACAGAACCGATGGAAGGCCCCACGGAGATTGCTGTGGGCGCTCCAGACTTTTCATTCCGTAAACACAAGGATGGAGGCTTCATCATCACCCAGCGTGGGAAACTGGATGCCTTCCTTACCCTCGATCACCTGCTGCTGGGTACACGCTACTTGCCACAGCTTCGCGCGCAGCGCGACTTTCTGCAGATCAGTCTGGGCAAATACTTCCTTAAGGATATTGCCCTGGCGCGGCGCTGGAAGGCCACGGATGTATCGCCCTTTGAAAAAGTCCGGGTTCAAGACCCTCAGGCAAATGTTGCGTTGAACGACGACGCACTGCGCAACCTCAGGGCTGCGTGGCCGGTGTTTGAGCAAGCACGGATCGCTTCTGCGTGGGCCGGGACAATTGACGTGACCCCTGACTCAAACCCAGTCATTAGCTCAGTATCGACTTTGCCCGGACTGACCCTGGCGACCGGTTTTTCCGGTCACGGTTTCGGCACCTCGCCTGCTGCGGGTCAGTTAGCAGCAGATCTGGTTTCGCAACAAACGCCGTTGATCGATCCTGGTCCCTATAGCTTTGACCGCTTCCTGTGATCCGGGTATGACGTGAAATGAGGGTGTCAGCCAAGCAAAGGACTACTCAGTCAATCACCTGAGTCAACCAAAACCATTACATCGGGGGATACTTTTCCTTCACTCTTTTTTACTTCGCGTCGAGCATACTCAAGCTATCCCTATGTGATAGATGCTCCTTTGCCCGCCTGACAGCGGGCTTTCTTTTGCCAACGGCAAATACAGGAAGATTTGAGTCAGATAGGTATTGCCGCTTCCCGAAAACTGATCTAGCTGTTCCTCTACACTTGCTGCAAGCACCAGTTCAGCCAAGAACGACGGCAAGGTCGGCGGGCGCGTTAAGAACGCTAGATTTTCCTCTCGGGGACTGGTAACGAGCGAGATTCCTACTTCCGAAATTGGGCTCGTACATCACAGCCACAGAGTTACTAAGCAGGCAAGCTCAACATTTGACAGTCCATAACTGATCGATCCGCGTGGTGTAGGACTGGCTCATCATCCCTCTTTTCATTCCCCAATCCGGAGTAAGAGGCACCCTTGCAGTACGCATCGTCCCGCGGCCCCAGCGGTCGTTGATGTCATCCATAACTCGCATGAGCCGGCCACTTGCAACAGGCTGATTGAGCGCGAACAAATCCTCCGAGAACTCACCAGGTTGCCGCAGATCCATTAGCAAGACCTCCGCCTTGCTATAGCGGAAACCGGGCCGGAAGATCTTTGACACCGCATCGGTGGCTAATCTTGTCATCAGTAACGTGTCGCAGGTTGGGTATGGCAACTCCACCAATGCTCCCTGAGCATGGTGGGCCTCCTGGGGATTGAACATGCCGGTGCGGATGCTCACGCGCATGCGCTTGCACAGCGAGCCCTGTGCCCGCAGCTTTTGCGCAGCGCGCCCCACATAAGTGGCCACTGCCTGCTTGATCGACGGCAGGTCGCTCAAGCGTTCGCCAAACATACGGCTGCTGCAGATCTCATGCTTGGCCATCTCCACATCCTCCAGTTCCAGGCACGGTGTGCCCCCCAGTTCACGGGCGGTCTTTTCCACCACCACACTGAACTTCTGCCGAAGGGTACGGGCGTCGGCCCTGGCAAGGTCCATTGCCGTGTAGATGCCCATGGCCTCCAGGTGGGCGGTCATCTTGCGGCCGATACCCCACACATCACTGGCCTTGGAGTTACGCAGTACCCAGTCACGCTTGACCGGGTCGGTGATGTCGATCACACCGTCCGTTTGGCTCAACAGCCTCTTGGCCATGTGATTGGCCAGCTTGGCAAGCGTCTTGGTACCGGCGATGCCTACGCCTACAGGGATGCCGGTGCATTGCAACACGCGAGTACGCAGGCTGTTACCGAACTGCGTGAGGCCTTGCTGAATACCTGACAGGTCGGCAAAGCACTCGTCGATGCTGTAAACCTCCAACGCCGGTACCATGCCCTCGATCAGCGTCATCACACGCTCGCTCATGTCCCCATACAAGGCATAGTTGCTGCTGAACGCGACAACGCCATGCCGGCGAAGCTTTTCCCGCGCCTGAAAGTACGGCTCACCCATTTTCACGTAAGGCTTGGCGTCGTATGACCTGGCGATCACACAGCCATCGTTGTTGCTCAGTACCACGATCGGCGTCTTGGCCAGGTCTGGCCTGAATACCCG